>JAHAEW010000062.1 GCA_018374635.1 Clostridiales bacterium | reverse complement strand
AAAACACGATTTGACCCTCTTCCGCCGTCTGCGGACGGCGGAACTCTGCGAGGCTCTTGCAGCATAAATCGAAGAAATATACTTTATCGACAGTCTGAACCCCCGCCGTTCCGAATGGAACGGCGGGGGTTTCCACATTTAACGCTCCCGCAGTGGATAACCGCAGACCGTGACACAGCGCCGGGCCAGCACATCCATAGCGTCCAGATAAAAGCCGGGCAGGCCGTGGAAGGTCCGAAAGACCGACAGCTCCGTACAGCCCAGCACCGCGCCGTCGCATCCCAGTTCCTCCCGCACGGCCCGGTCAATGGGGACA
Organism: Clostridiales bacterium; assembly: GCA_018374635.1. GTDB lineage: Bacteria > Bacillota > Clostridia > Oscillospirales > Oscillospiraceae > Pseudoflavonifractor_A. The sequence continues at coordinate 19,195 of JAHAEW010000062.1, read as the reverse complement.
AATTCCTCCGGCGTACCCCGGCGGCCCCGCTTGATCTCACCGTAGATGATGGACATGACCCGGCGCTGGATCTCCTCCGGCAGAGGGGGACACTCGATCCCCAGCGCCTGGAGCTCCCGCTGGTAGACGCCGGTGCGCACCGTGCCGTCGGTAGCCAGAACGCCCACCCGGCGGCATCCCCGCCGGGCCAGCGCAGCGGCTGATTCCCGGACCATGTGGAGCAGCTTCATGCCCCCCAGCTCCTCCTGGAGCCGGGCGGCAAAGTAGTGGGAAGTATTGCAGGGAATGGCCAGAATGGAGCAGCCCGCCTCCTCCAGCACCCGGCCCCCGGTCAGGAGGGCCTCATAGCACCGCTGGGCATCGCCGCCCAGAATCGCCCCGGTACGGTCGGGGATCCAGGTATCGTTGTAGATCAGTGTGGGGATATGGTCCTGGTCCCGGTCGGCGGCGGTATAGTCCACGATGCGCTGGCACAGCTCCAGCGTGGCCTGAGGGCCCATGCCGCCCAGGATACCCAGCTTCGGTCGGTCGTTTGCCATGGCTCCTCCTCTCGGTCGGTCAGTTGGCTTTCTCCATGGAGCTGGCATAGCGCTTCTTGTAGCGCCACTGATCCCGGAGGATGCGCAGCTTGTGGATCAGATTGCGGTCGGCCTTGTAAAAGAGGGGATTGACCACCGCATTGTGCTCTTCCAGGGCCTTCATCTCCCCGTGGAAGCGTTTGGGGATATAGTCGTAGGCCACGCTTCGGGGAATGACCCGCCACATATGGCGGTTTTTCGCGATGGTCAGCCCGCAGCTCTTGTGCTCGATGCGGTCCTCCACCAGGTATTTGGCCAGGTTGTAGCCCGCGCCGGTGACATAGTAGTTGCTCCGTCCCTGGCGGGTATTGATCTCAAAGACCTTGAACTTGCCGTCCCTCTGGTCGTACTTCACATCAAAGTTGGAAAAGCCGGTATAGCCGATGGCCTCCAGGAAGGTCCGGAGCTTCTCGCAAAGCCCGGGCTCGGGCTCGGTGATGATGACCGCGTGGTTGCCGATGCCATGGCGGGTATGCTCCTCCAAAAGCACATGGCCCACACACATCAGGCGGACCTTGCCGTCCTCGCCGGAGTAGTTGGTGACCACCCGCATAAAGCTGTCGTCCCCGGGGATAAAGTCCTGGATGATGAGGGAGTCCTCATACCCGTGCTCATAGATCTCATCCAGCACCCGGTCCACCTCTTCCCGGGTCTGGAGGACGTAGGCCTTCTTCTGGGTGTCAAAGGGGTGGTCCCAGTAGGTGGCCGACTCGGCCGGCTTAACCACGAAGGGACCGGAGAAGGGGAGGGTAAAATCGTGCCCCATGCCCTTTTTATAGACAAACGTGGCGGGATGGTCGAGGCCGTACTGGTCGCACAGCTCGTAGAACTTCTCCTTGTGGATCAGGACCTCCATGGTCGCCAGGTCGATATAGGGTGAAATGACATTTCCCGGAAAATAGGGAAGATTGCAGGCGATGGAAGTCAGATAGTTGTCTCCACAGCCCAGCACGATGACCTTCCGGTCGGAGAACTCGGCGGCCACCTTCTTCACATTTTCCAGCACCACCTCCGGGGCGTCGTTGTCGGCGCACACCCGGTAGTCAATGATATCGCTGCCCACGCAGGGGCCGGAGGGATACATCCCATAGGCCACGGTACGCACGCCGTAGGCCTCATGAAAGGCCCGGGCCATGCTGTACACATTGATATCCGCCCCCAGCAGAAGGGGCACAAAACGCTTTTCCATTGAACACGCCTCCACAGCGGAGGGAGCCCCTCCAACGGCGGGACTCCCTGGAATAATGATGATAATACGGACTGTTCAGCCCGTGGTGCGCTTGACCTGGTAGACCCCCTGGATCTGGCCCAGCTTGTTGATGACGCCGGTCAGCTCGGCCTGGTTCTTGACCTCCAGCAGAATGGAGGCAATGGCGTAGCCATCGGGAGTGGCGTGGACGTTGAGCCCGTTCACCTTCACCTTGGCGGCCGAGAGGGCCATAGCTACATCCAGGGTCAGGCCGTCCCGGTCCTTGGCCGAGATGTCCAGCGCGGTCTGGTAAGCGGTCTGATCTCCCTCCACCCAGGAGACCTTGACCCAGCGGCCGGCCTCCTCGGGCTTTCGCTTCTCGGGGGCACAGTTGGGGCAGTCGGACCGGTGGACCGATACGCCAAACCCCCGGGTGATGAAGCCCACCACCGGGTCCCCCGGCACAGGGGTGCAGCACTTGGCAAACTTGACCAGGCAGTTGTCCAGCCCCTCCACCATGATGCCGTTGGAGGAACGCCTGGGGGTCTTGGCCGCGGCGGGCTCCTGCCTGGGCGGCGTGCTCCGGCCGGGCAGGATAACGGGCGCCTGCTCCGCCTGGAGGGCGGCGGCGCTGCGCTCAGCCTGCACCCGGTTTAGACGGCTGATCTCGTCCTTGATGCGCACCACTGCCTTCTGGGCGCTCATGCCGCCGTAGCCAATGGCGGCATAGAGCTCGTCCAAAGAGCCAAAGCGCACCTTCTTGAGGATGTGGGGGAGCATCTCCTCGGTGGTGATGGAGGACATGGGGATTCCCGCATGCCGGAGCTCTGACTCAAAGGAGGCGCGGCCGGTGGCGATGTTCTCCTCCCGGCGCTCTTTCTTGAACCACTGGCGGATCTTGTTGCGGGCCTCGTTGGATTTGCACAGCTTCATCCAGTCCCGGCTGGGACCGTGGGCCGATTTGGAGGTGATGACCTCCACGATCTGGCCGTTCTGGAGCTGGGTGTCAAAGGGCACCATGCGGCCGTTGACTTTGGCGCCCGTCATGTGGTTGCCCACCGCTGAGTGGATGGAATAGGCAAAGTCGATGGGGGTGGCTCCGGCGGGCAGGTTGATGATGTCGCCATTGGGCGTAAAGACGAAGACCTCGTCGGCAAAAAGGTCCACCCGCATGGAGCGCAGGAACTCCTCAGCGTCGGTGGTCTGCTGGGCCTCCAAGAGCTTGCGCACCCACTCGAAGGCCGATTCGCTGCCCAGATTCTGGTTGGCCATGCCCTGCTTGTACTTCCAGTGGGCGGCGATGCCGTACTCCGCCGTGTGGTGCATCTCCCAGGTGCGGATCTGCACCTCGAAGGGGAGGCCCTCCCGGCCGATGACGGTGGTGTGCAGGGACTGGTACATGTTGGGCTTGGGGGTTCCGATATAGTCCTTGAAGCGGCCCAGCACCGGCTTGAACATATCGTGGATACAGCCCAGCACATTGTAGCAGGAGGGGATGTCGTCCACGATAACCCGGAAGGCGTAGAGGTCAAAGATCTCATCCATGGTCTTGTTCTGCCCGTACATCTTGCGGTAGATGGAGTAGGCGTGCTTGATGCGCCCGTAGACCGTGGCCTTGACCCCCTCCTCGGTCAGCCGCTCCTCGATCTTCCGCTGGATGGTGGCCATAAACTCCTCATGGGCGGCGGCCCGGGTGGCCAGCTCGTCGCTGATCTCCTTGTAGCCCACCGGGTCCAGATACTGGAGGGAGGTATCCTCCAGCTCCCACTTCACCCGCTGCATGCCCAAACGGTGGGCGATGGGAGCGTAGATCTCCATGGTCTCCAGGGCCTTCTCCCGCTGCTTCTTGGGGGACTGGTACTGCATGGTGCGCATGTTGTGCAGGCGGTCGCAGATCTTGATGAGGATGACCCGGATGTCCTTGGCCATGGCCATGAGCATCTTGCGCAGGTTCTCCATCTGCTCCTCTTCCTTGGAGACATACTTGACCTGGGTCAGCTTGGTCACACCGTCCACCAGGTCGGCCACGCTCCTGCCGAAACGCTTGGACACATCGTCATAGGTGGCGTTGGTGTCCTCCACGGTGTCGTGGAGCAGGGAGGCGATGATGGAGTCGGTGTCCAGCTCCAGTTCCGCGGCGATCTCGGCCACGGCCAGCGGATGGGTGATATAGGGGGAGCCATCCTTGCGCATCTGCCCGGTGTGGGCATTGTCGGCATAGGAGAAGGCGTCATAGAGCCGCTTGGTATCCACCCCGGGATTGTAGGCTTTGATCTTATCCTCCAGCGCCTGATACCGCTCTAAAATAGGGTCCATACGATCACCACATTTCGTTGAGATGGGCGGCCCTCAGCCGCTCATCAGCTGTCGGAGCCGTTGCAGAATGGCAGACTGCTCCAGATCCACCTTTCCCTCCACCTTCTGGAGGGAGATCCGGAGGCAGCCGGCGTGTTGTTCCAGGGAGATCAGCCCCCGCTCGTCAAAGACCTCCAGACACACCAGGGTGCGGGGCAGGGGGGCGTGGCGGCCGAAGTCCCGGGACAGGTTCCGGGTCAGACGGCGGGGGGTCTCCTCCAGCTCCGCGCCGCCGGAGCGGCCCTTCAGGTAGCGCCAGAGGGTCACAAACTCCTCCCGGCTTGGCAGGAGGAAGGCGGCCTCCCGGGGGCTGAGGACCTCCCCCCGGGCAAAGCGGTCATAGAGGGCCTGTTCGCTCTGGGCCCGGGTCAGTCCCGGGCGCAGGTCGGTGATCTGGAGCTGCACCGAGCGCCAGCCCCGGTATTCATTGATCTGGGGACAGAAGGCGATATCCACCCGGTCCCCGGGCCGCACTCCCGCCTCGGCGGCGGTGACGGCAAAGAAGATGGCGTCAAAGGGCCTGCCCCCCGCCAGGAGCCGGAGCTTGAGGTGGCGTCCGCCGCCCACCTCATTGAGGGAGGAGACCGTACAGCCTCCCAGGAAAAAGACCGGCTTCTCATTTCCAGCGCCGTAGGGTTCCAGAATATCCAGGGCTTCCACCTGTTCCCGGGTGAGCATCGCGGGGTCCGGGATCTCGGCGTCGATATCCAGCTCGGAGACCATCTCCTCCCCGCCGGTGCGCAGGCGCACCAGCTCGTTCATCCGGCGGCGGAACGCCGGGATCTGTTCCTCCCGAATGGTAAAGCCGGCGGCCATCTCATGTCCGCCGAAGCCCTCCAGCAGCCCGGCGCACGCCTCCAGCGCGGCAAAGAGGTTAAAGCCTCCGAAAGACCGGCAGGAACCCCTTCCATGCCCGTCCTGAAGACAGATCATGAAGGTGGGGCAGGAGTACCTCTCCGCCAGACGGGAGGCCACGATGCCCACCACGCCCTGGTGCCACCCCTCCCCGGCCAGGACCAGGGCGCTGCGCTCCTCCGGCGGCGCACTTCCGGCGATCTGGGCGCACTGGGCAAAGATGTCGGCCTCAATGCTCTGCCGCTCCCGGTTGAGACTGCACAGCTCCTTGGCCAGCTCCTCTCCCCGCACCGGGTCGGCGGTGAGGAGCAGTTCGGCCGCCACCCGGGCGCATCCCATCCGTCCGGCGGCGTTGATGCGGGGGGCCAGGGTGTAGCCGATGGCCATGGAGGTCAGAGGCTTTTCGCTCAGCCCCGCCTCCCGCAGCAGGGCGGCGAGCCCGGGGCGGCGGGTATGGCGGAGAGAGGAGAGTCCCAGCTGTACGATGGAGCGGTTTTCTCCGGTCAGGAGCATCACGTCGGCCACTGTGCCGATGGCGGCCAGATCGGCGTACTCCCGCAGGAGGGCGGGCCGCTCTTCCGGCTCCCCCAGCGCCAGCACCAGCTTGAGGGCCACCCCCACGCCGGCCAGGGACTTGAAGGGATAGGGGCAGTCCCCCCGCCGGGGGTCCACCACCGCCAGGGCGGAGGGCAGCTCCTCCTTGCACTCGTGGTGGTCGGTAATGACCAGATCCACCCCCAGCTCCGCGGCATGGCGGGCCTCCTCCACCGCGGTGATCCCGCAGTCCACGGTAATGATCAGGGTGACCGCCTGGGCGCGGAGGGCGTCTACGGCAGCGCAGCTCAGTCCGTATCCCTCCTCCATCCGGTCGGGGATATAGGGGACCACGTCCGCCCCCCGGCTGCGCAGGAAACGGGTGAGCAGGCAGGTGGAGGTGATGCCGTCCACATCATAGTCTCCGTAGACGGCCACCCGCTCTCCCCGCTCCACCGCGCGCCGGATGCGCTCCACCGCCCGGTCCATGTCCCGGAGTAGGAGGGGGTCCGCCAGGCGCTCGGGCCCGCCGGCCAGAAACGCCCGGGCCTTCTTCGGCGTGTCGACGCCCCGGGCCGATAGGACCAGGGCGGGAAGCGCCGGGATGCCCGCCTCCTCCAAAGCCGCCCGGCCCGCTCCGTCTCCGGCGGGGCGCTTCCACTGCTGATATTTCACTGGCTTCGCCCTCCTCTCCGGTAAGACGGTAAAAATTACCCTTTATTATATCAAATATACCCCAAAAATACAAGTCAACGGCGTCTTTCATCCCGATAAAGCAGGAGAGCGCCGGCCAAAAAAAGAAGCGTCCGGTTTCGTCTGTTCCGTTCCAATCCCGGTCCCTCCTGATCCGGACGTCCGGCATACGCCAAAGCGCGCCGGTCCGATCCGTTGGGGGCAGATGGGGCGGCACCTGGCGATTCCGCGCTCCTTTTTCTCATGATTCTGGGATGGTTTGCTCCGCCCGGCCGGCAAGATGCAGGCGCAGGGGAACCAGCAGCCGTGCCGTACAGGGGGGCAGGGCCGCCTCCATGGTGCGGGCACCGGGGGCGGGGAAGACCTCTCCGGTGAGCAGATCCTTCATAGGACCGGAAAGAGGCAGGGAAGCCGGTTCTGCTCCGGCGTTCAGAGCCACCAGCACGCTCTCCTCCTCCCAGGTACGCCGGAAAGCCAGCACCGGTCCGTCGGCCTCCACATAGGAAATATCTCCCTTTCGCAGGGCCTGGGACCAGCTGCGGATGCAGCCCAGAGCGGTGAACCAGCTCACCAGCTCACTGTCCTCCCGTCCCCAGGGGAAGGTACGGCGGTTGAAGGGATCTTCAAAGCCCTCCATCCCGGCCTCATCCCCGTAGTACAGGGTGGGGGAGCCGGGGAAGGCATAGAGCAGCACTGCGCCCAGCTTGAGCCGGGCCTTGCCCCGGGCATACTCCTCTTCGCGCATCCGAAAATCGGCCCGCCAGGATTTGGGGTACTCCGTGCAGGGGGAGCCCACCCCCAGCAGGGTGAGGATACGGGGGGTGTCGTGGGTCCCCAGGGCATTCATGGCGGAATAGTAGGCGGCGGGCGGATAGTTGGCCCGTAACCCCTCCATGGTCTCCCGGAACCAGCGGGCGTCCCCGCCCAGCAGATAGGAGATGGCCGCGTTGCGGAAGGGATAGTTCATCAGTCCGTCGCAGTGTCCCCCCAGAATATGCTTGCGCCGCACCCCGTAGGCGATCTTGTTGGAGCCGTCCTCCCACACCTCGCCGATGACCACCGCGTCCTTCTTGGCCTCGCGGGCAGCGGTGTGAAGGGCGTGGACAAAGGAGTCGGGCAGCTCGTCGGCCACGTCCAGCCGCCAGCCGTCCGCCCCGGCCCGCAGCCAGCGCTTGACGATGCTGTTTTCCCCCCGGATGATATAGTCGAGATAGGTGCTCTCACTCTCATTGACCGCCGGGAGGGAGTAGATCCCCCACCAGGAGTCGTACCGGTCTGGCCAGTGGGTGAAATGATACCAGGGATAATAGGGGCTCTCCGTGGACTGGGCCGCACCGGGCACCTCTGAGGGATAAGAGCTGTCCCCGTTGAAATAGCGGCTGATATAGCCTGTGTGGTTGAACACACCGTCCAGCATAATGCGCATCCCCAGGTGGTGGGCCTCCTCACACAGGAGACGGAACTGGGCCTCGTCCCCCAGCATGGGGTCAATCTTCTCATAGTCGCCAGTGCCGTAGCGGTGGTTTTCCACCCCCTCAAAGATGGGGCAGAAGTAGATGGTCTCCACCCCCAGCCGCCGCAGATAGGTCAGCTTCTCCCGGACCCCGGCGAGGCTCCCGCCGAAAAAGTCCCGGTTGCGGATCTCGCCGTGCTCATCGGGCAGGTAGACCGGCTCCTCCTCCCAGTGTTGATGGACGGTGCGCCCGCCCACCATGCCGGCGGGGTCGGGAATGGCGCGCCGGCGGAACCGGTCGGGAAAGATCTGGTAGGTGAGCCCCTCCCCAAACCAGCCGGGGACCGGCTCAGAATCGTCATAGACCGTGAGCTGATACTCCCCCAGCTCCGCGCTGCGCCCGTCCAGCCCCTCCATGCGCAGGGTGTACCAGACCAGCCCCACATACTCCCCGGTCTCCAGCGTGCCGGTGAAGACGTCCCGGGCGCCCTCGATCCCATGCCAGAGCAGGACGCGCTCCACCACGGCATCCTCCCTGCCCTCAAACCGGGCGGTGAGGATCGCTCTGGAATACCCCGCCGCCCGGGGAGGGCGGACGGTAAAGCGCACCTGGGTCCCTGCCGGGACCGCCCCGTAGGGAAACTTGCTCTCCGGGTCCCGGGGGTCGAAGATAAAGGGGTTCGTCATGGGCATTCCTTCCAATCTTCCAAAGTTGAACCGTGCTCAGCGGATCAGCACGCCCTCGCCATTGACGGCCTGGGAACTCCCAGACTGTCCGAAGTAGACCGAGAGCACATCGGCGGCCACCGCCGCCAGCCCGCCGCCGGAGCCGCCGTGCTCCGCCACCAGGGCAATGGCGATCTCCGGGTCGTCATAGGGCGCAAAGCACACAAAGACGGCGTTGGCCTCGGTATTCTCCTGTCCTACCTGGGCGGTGCCGGTCTTGGCGCCCACCTCCACGGGCAGGTCCTTGAAGTACTTGGCCACACTGCCCTCGGTGCCCAGCAGGTACATGCCGTACTTGACCGCCTCCAGGTTCTCCTGGCTGATGTTGATGGTATCCAGAGGTTCCGGCTCATTCTCCAGCACCACCTGGGAGTAGTCGCTGCTCTTGACCGTCTGGAGCAGGTGGGCGGGATAGTGGTTTCCGCCGTTGACCAGCGTGGCGATGTAGTTGGCCAGCTGGAGGGGGGTGCACAGGGTGTTGCCCTGTCCGATGGCGGCCGAGAGGAGCAATCCGCCATACCAGTCCTGCTCCAGCATGGCACTGGTCTCCGGTCCGGCCACATAGCCGGTTTGCTCAGGCACCTCAATGCCGGTGGGCTGCCCAAGGCCGAACATGGCGGCGTACTCGTCCAGCAGGTCGATCCCCAGCCGGTCGGCCAGGGTAAAGAAAAAGATGTTGCAGGAGTCCTCAATGGCATGGGCGATGTCCTCCCAGCCGTGATTTCCCCCATGTTGGAGATAGATCCAGCACTTGGGGTGGTAATCCCCGTAGGGGTATTTCTCTCCCTCCGGATAGCGGAAATAGCCTGTGTCCAGGATCTCCTCATCGGGGGTGGTCAGGCCCTCCTGGAGGGCGGCCACGCCGGTGATCATCTTGAAGGTGGAGCCGGGGGAATAGCGGCCCATGGTGGCCCGGTTATAAAAAGGGCGCAGCGGATCTTCGAGGACCTCATTATAGAGGCTGGCGTCTTTATAGACCTGAGATATGTCAAAGGTGGGGTAGGAGGCGATGGCCTTCACCCCGCCCTTCATGTCGATGACCACGCCCGCCGCGCCCTCCACCGTGTCGGAGAGTCCGGGCACCCGGGCGGCCAGGGACTGCTCCAGCGCCTCCTGGAGGCGCAGGTCAATGGTGGTGACCACATTGTTGCCCGGCTGGGGGGCCATGGGCTCGCCGGTCTCCGGGTCGGTCTTCCAGCTCTCGCTGACCACCTTGCCCTCGCTGTTGAGCTCCACGATCCGGGTGCCGGCCTCGCCCCGGAGATAGGATTCAAAGGCCTTTTCTAATCCGTCCCGGCCCACCAGATCATTCATATTATAGTTATTCTTGCGGTAATACGAATCCTCCGCATACCAGGCTTCCCGCTCAATCACTCCCACCCGCCCCAGAATATGGGCGGCGTAAGAGGTCTCATAGACCCGGGTGGTCGTGGGCTCGATCTTGACGCCTTTGAGCCCCTGCTCCTTGACCGCGGTGATAAAGCGGATATCCACGTCCTGGGCAAAAATATATTCGCTGGTGGCCGCGCCCTTGCTGCGCAGGGTAAGCTCATAGAGCACGCCGATCAGGTCCCTGGCCTCTTCATCGGACAGGGTGGGATCGATGCCGAAATAGTCCTTCATCTTTGCGATGAGCGGGGCGGCCGAGACCGTACCCTCCGGCGCGGCGGGGGGCTGAGCCGCCTGGGTCCCGGTCTCCGCGGTCTCCGAGGCGGCGGCCACCGCCGCCCGGTATGCCTCCCACTCCTCACCCAGCGCCACGCCGGAGGCTGACGCCGTCTCCCAGCTGGCATTGTTCTCACTCAGGATCTCCATGAGTTTGAGAAATTCCCGGCAGTTGGTGCCGGTCGCGGTCCCCAGCGTGTACTGGAAGGGCGAGGCGCCGGTGACCGGCAGGGTATCCGTCCAGGTCACCCCCTGCTCCCGGCAGATCTGGAGCAGGGCGTTGAGAATGGCGTTGCGCCCTTCGTCGCCGCCCATCACGCCGGTATTGAGGCTCACCTGGTACGTGGAGCGGTTGGAGACCATCACCCGGCCGTTGCAGTCCAGGATCTCACCCCGGACCGCCTCCACCGTCTCGGTCTGGGCGTTGCGCTTGGTGGCCTGGGCCCGGTAATAGGAGCCCTGAATGATCTGAAGCTGGTAGAGCACGCCCACAAACAGGAAAAACAGCAGGCCCAAAACACCCGATACCACATACACACGCCGTTGAAATTGTTTTTTGTCCATAGGGCAACCTTTCTCTTACGGGAACTGCAAATAAAACGCAGGGACAGGCACGGCTCAGAAATGGGTCCGTTTGGGGACACGGCGGTACACCCATAGAAAAGCCGCATAGACCGGGATCACAAAGGGGAGGGAACAGCCGATCTCCATCCCAGTCAGACGGAGCATGGGGCCCAGCGCGTATTCCCCCCAGGCCAGGCGCAGCAGGATGCGCACGCCATCCACAAAGGCCAGCGCCAGCAGCGCGCACACCAGGCAGCCCCACAGGTTCTGGCGCAGCACATACTGGGCCAGCAGGCCGGCGCCCAGACCGGCCAGAGCCAGCCCCAGGGGCATCCACTCCTCCATGCCCGGATAGAAGCAGGCGCAGAGGATGCCCACGCCCAGGCCGAATCCGGCCCCTCCGACACACCCCTCCAGCACTGCCACCGCCACCACAGCCAGCGGCAGCAGCATGGGCTGTACGGCCGTCACCGGAAGGCGGGTGAGGATATACCCCTCAAAAAACCATATGGGCAGGAGGGTCAGGGCATACACGCCCCATTTCACGAGAAAATCATGGCGGGTCAAACGGATCCCCCCTTACTCAATCATATCAAAGCTCTTGATGACAAAGACCTGCTGCAGCGCATTGAGGTCGGTCTCCGGCACGATGACCGCATAGCGGGTCATACCCGATGCGTCGGTGAGGACCTCTTCCACATGACCCACCACCAGTCCGGAGGGGTAGGCGCCGCTCAGCCCGGAGGTGAGGACCTGGTCCCCCGCCATAAATTCACTGTTTTCCGGCAGGTAGGAGAGCTTGAGCTTTCCCTCTCCCATCAGATCAAACTGCCCCTCCAGGATGCCGGCGCTGTCGGTGCGGGCGATAAGGCCGCCCATCTCCAGGTCGGAGTCCACCACCGTCATCACCTGAGACCAGTTGACCCCCACCTCATCAATGATGCCCACCAGGTTGCCGTATTCATCCACCACACAGTCTCCGGCCTCTACGCCCACAGAGCTGCCCTTGCTGAGCATGAGGGCGGAATCCCAGTTGGAGGAGCCGTGGGAGGTGACCGTAGCCGACTCAAAAACAAAGTCCCGCCGCTTCTCCCGCAGGCCCAGCAGATTGCGCAGGCGCTCATTTTCCTCGGCGTCGCTCTCAGCTTCCCGGAGCTGCTCCTCCAGCTTGGCATAATCCCGCTTGAGCTGCTCATATTCGGCCTGCATCTGATCCTGAAGAAACAGGCGCTGGTACTGCTCCTCCGTCCAGTTGGCCACCGCGTTGACGCCGTTTCGCACCGGCGTGGTCACGATCCCCACCAGATTGGACAGCGGATCGGCCACCCCGCCCATCAGCGCGGAGGTCACCGCCACAATGAGCGTGAGCAGCACGGCAATGATCAATATGAGCACACCGTTGTTGCGCAGAAAATCCTTCATCGCCGCACCGTTCCTCTCTTATCCATCCCGTTCGGCGGCCAGGGCCATGCAGTGGACCCCCAGCCGTTCCAGCATGCCGCCCAGGCGGCATACCGGCAGGCCCATCACATTGTAATAGTCCCCCTGGATGCCCTGGATCAGAAGGGCCCCATAGCCCTGGATGCCGTAAGCCCCGGCCTTGTCCATGGGCTCCCCGGTGCGGATATAGTCCTCGATCTCCCGCTCGGACAGCTCCCGGAAGGAGACGTCGGTCACCTCATACTCGGTATACCGCTCCTCCCCCCGCAGCACCGTGACGCCGGTGTAGACCTGATGGCGGCCGCCCGAGAGGGTGGAGAGCATCTTGAAGGCCTCCAGCGCGTCGGAGGGCTTGCCCAGGACGGCCCCGTCCACCGCCACCACGGTATCGGCCGCGATGATGAGGGTATCCCCGCCCGCCCGCTCGGCCACCGCCTGGGCCTTGAGGGCGGAGAGGCGGCTGACCAGCTCCGACGGAGAAAGTCCGCCGCCCAGATTTTCGTCGATGTCGGGGGAGATGGTCTTGAATCCGCTCAGCCCCATCCGGGAGAGCAGCTCTTTGCGCCGGGGGGACTGGGAAGCCAGAATGATATTCATGTTCTGTAAACTCCTTTACTTTCCGGTGGAGCCGAATCCGCCGGCTCCCCGCTCGGTCTCATCCAGCGTCTCCACCCGTTCCAGACGGGCCTGCACCACCGGCATCACGGCCAGCTGGGCCACCCGGTCGCCGGGCTGGATGGTATAGGGGACGTCCGACTGGTTCACCAGTCCCACCCGGATCTCCCCCCGGTAGTCGCTGTCGATGACCCCGACCCCGTTGGCCAGGGCCACCCCGTGCTTGACGCCCAGGCCCGACCGGGCAAACACCAGGGCCACATAGTTCGCCGAGGGCAGGGCGATGGCGATCCCGGTGGGAAGGGAGGCGATCTGCCGGGGGGCGATGGTCACCGGCTCATCGGTGCAGGCGCACAGGTCCATCCCGGCCGCGCCCGCGCTGGCGTAAAAGGGAAAGGGAATGTCGGTCCCGATCTTGGGGGACACGGCTTTGATCTTCAGATTCATGCGTATCGTTCTCCTTGTCATAGGGTGGGACGCTCACTCCACGTCCCGGTAGTAGAGGCCCCGGGTATACTCCCCGGGCTCCCAATCGGTCCGCCCCAGATAGCGCTCCGCCACCCGGACGCACTCGGCGGGAGATTCCACCGTGAACATGAGCCGCTGGGCCCACGCCCCGCAGCGGCGGACGTCGTTCTGCTTATTCCCCAGGAAAAGAGTCTTGGAGTTGAGGATCTCATTGCGGCACCCGTAGGCCCGCACCACCGGGAAACGGGCCCCCTTGCGGTCGGTGAGGAGGTTCTCCCCGCCCTCGCAGGCGTGGCGGCACACGCCGCCGGTGCGGTTGCGGATGATACAGTTTTCCATGATCATCAGGGGCAGTCGGCCATAGGTGATGATCTCGGTGTCCACCGCCTTGGAGAGATCCCGGATCTGGGCCAGCTTGAGCTCAAAGGACACGGCGGCCGACTTGAGGCCCATGTGGCGCAGCTCCTTGAGGGCCTGGGAGTTGAAGACCTCCAGGCCGAAATCGCCCCGCAGGCCAAAGCCCATCTCCTTTGCCGCGTTCAGCATGCCCAGATTGCCCACCAGGGCGTCCTCCACGCCCATATCCCGCACCCGGCGGAGCTGTTCGGTCATGGTCTCCCACTCCCGGTCCCAGGCGATGCGGGGCAGGGTGACGGCCAGATTGCCCCGCCCGGCCAGCTCCGGATGGGCGGCAAGCTCCTCCAGCGGCACATAGATGAGGGCGGGGGAGAGGGCCAGAAGGGCGCCCGTCACCTGTTCGGCCCGGCTCACCGATACGGTGAGGAGAGGCGCCTCCCGCCGGTTCTCATAGCGCACGCCGGGCTGGAAGGTCCCCCTCCGGCGGGCAGGGGGGGCCATGCGCCGGGCGGAGAGCTCCTCCAACGCCTCCCGCCGCAGGGCGTTGAGGGCGGCGGCCGGAAGGGAGAGCCCCTCGTCCACCACCGAACGCACCCCCTCGCAGCGGTAGGGCGTGCCGCCGGTGCGGGAGAGCTGCTTCTCCACCCCCTCCGGGGTGAGGGGCTTGGTGCGGGCCGCCTCGGGGACGGGGCCCTCCACCGTGACTACATTCTCCCGGTCGTCCTTCACGCCCACCTGGGCCGGCTCACCCTTTCGGATCAGGGAGTAGAAGGTGATGGGCACCCGCTGGCTCTCCCCGTCCTCATAGGTCTGCCGGGCCAGGGCAAAGAGCTCCCGGGGTTCCTTCTGCTCCTCCCGGATGCCGAACATATCCGGTCCGGTCTTACCCTGATAGAAGCCCTCGGTAAAGCCCTGGCGGGAGAAGGCCTCGGTGAGCTGCCGCACTTCCTCGGCGGTGGGCTCCCGCCCCTCGCGGATGGCGGAGGCATAGACCCGGGTGATGACGGCCACATACTCGGGCCGCTTCATCCGCCCCTCCAGCTTCAGACAGGCCACGCCCATCTTCCGCAGCTCCCGCAGGTGTCCGGCCAGGGACATGTCCTTGAGGGAGAGGGGGTTGCCGTCGGCCCTCCCGTTCCAGCCATAGCGCATGCGGCAGGGCTGGGCGCACAGGCCCCGGTTGCCGCTGCGCCCGCCGATGACTGAGGACATAAAGCACTGTCCCGAGTAGCACATACACAGGGCGCCGTGGCCAAAGACCTCGATCTCGATGGGGGAGTGCTCACAGATGTAGGCGATGGCGTCCCGGGACAGCTCCCGGGAGAGCACCGCCCGGGTCATGCCGAAATCCGCCATCTTTTTCACGCCGTCCAGGTTGTGCACCGTCATCTGGGTGGAGGCGTGGATAGGCACATCGGGGGCGGCCTGACGCACCATGCGCAGCACCCCCAGGTCCTGGACCAGGATGGCGTCCACGCCGATGTCGCTGGCGTCGGCGGCACACTCGGCGGCCGCGGGCAGTTCCCGGTCTCCCAGCAGGGTGTTGAGGGTCAGATAGACCTTACAGCCCCGGAGATGGCAGTAAGAAACCGCCGCCGCAAACTCCTCCCGGGTGAAGTTCTTCGCGTTGCGGCGGGCGTTGAAATCGCCGTATCCCATGTAGATGGCGTCGGCGCCGTTCTGTACGGCAGCATGGACGGCCTCCATGGAGCCGGCGGGTGAGAGCAATTCCAGCATACTTCCTCCTTTGTGGTATCTGGGATGGAGCGGGACAGAACACGGGATGGCCGTAGGCCGCCCCGCATCCTGTCCGGCGTCTTATTTCCGGTTCTGGAGCTTGAAGATCTCCCGCTTGGCCTCCGAGAGCTCCATTTTCAGCTTGGTGCCCTCCTCCAGGTACTCCTTGAGCTGGCGGCGCAGATTCTCCGACGCCTCCTGCTCCTTATAGTATTCATCGGCAATGTTCAGCGCCGCCAGCACCACGCTCTCCACCAGGGAAGCCCGGCCGCTGGAGAGCACCTCCTGCACTTTATTGTCCACATGACCGGCCACCCGGCGGACATAGTTTTCCTCCTCGGCGGCCACGATGGTATACTCCTGTCCCGCAATGGTGACTGTGATGTGGTTCCTCATAGCTGTGTCCTCCCGCCTGTTCTCTCGTTATAATTTATGTCAACCCAATAGCTTGGGTGTTCAGACTTGTCAATAGTATAACACACGCCGCTCCAACTAAAAAGCCTGATATTGTGAATTTTCCGACCCGCAGGCCCTCCGGCCGGGCGGGAGGAAAAGATTTCTCCCACCGCCGCCTTTTCCCCCGGCAGATTTTGTGGTATGATAATGTGTAATTCTGTACTGGAAAGGGGGGAGGCTCCATGGCTGGAAAACTGCTCTATCCCGGCGCCATCCTGTCGCTCTCGGCCGACTGCGCCGACCGCCTGTGCACCGCGGGAAACGGGGACGCCGCGCTGCTCTATCTTCATCTGCTGCGCCGGGGGGGGGCGTTTGATCCCCGGCGGGCCGCCCACCTGCTCCACTGGCCCCCGGACCGGGTGGAGGGGGCTTTCGAGGCCCTGGTGAAGCTGGACCTGGCCGACCGGAGCGAGAAAATCCCCCCTCCGGCCGCCCCCCAGGAGCCGGAGGAGCCGCCCGAGTACACCGCCGCCGATCTCACCCGGGAGCTGGAGGACGGCTCCTCCCCCTTCCCCGGGCTGGTGGGCGAGGTCCAGCGCCGCCTGGGGAAGATCCTCTCCACCTCCGACCTGAAGATGCTCTACACCCTCTACGACTTTCTCTCCCTCCCGGCGGAAGTCATCCTCCTGCTGGTCAACTACTGTGTGGAGGAGATGGAGCACAAATACGGTCCGGGCCGCAGGCCCCGCCTCTCCCAGATCCGCAAGGAAGGCTTTGTCTGGCGGCGTCTGGGGGTGGACACCTTTGAGGCCGCCGACGCCTATCTGCGCAAGCAGGCCACCCTGCGCACCCGCACCGCCGCCGTCCTGCCCCTGCTGGGCATCACAGGCCGCGCGCCGGTGGAGGCCGAGCGCAGATACATCGCCGCCTGGCTGGACATGGGCTTTGAGGACGGGGCCATCCGCCTGGCCTATGAGCGCACCGTCCTGCAAAAGGGCAATATGAACTGGCCCTATCTCAACTCCATCCTGAAGAGCTGGCACCAGAAGGGGCTGCACACGGTGGCCCAGGTCCAGGCCGGAGACTCCGGCCGGCCCCGCGCCTCCTCCGCGCCCCAGCCCATGCCCGCGCCCCCCGGCGAGGCGGACCGCCGGGTCCGGGAGGACCTGGAGCGGATGCGGGAATACCTGCGCCAGCAGAGCGACGATCCCAAGGGAGGTTAAGTCATGGCATACGACTCCAATGTGCTCCGCCGGGCCGCGCAGCGGCTCTCCGAGGAGCGGCGGCTCCGGGAGGCGATGCAGGACCGCCGCCGGGCCGAGATCTATCAGAAGCTCCCCCAGGTGGCCCAGATCGACCAGCAGCTGCGCCGCACCATTGTGGACATCATTGCCGCCTCCCTGCGCAGCGGGGACGATCCCGCCCCCGCCATCGGGGAGGTCCAGCGCAAGAACCAGGCCCTTCAGGAGCGCCGGGCCCAGCTGCTCCTGGAAAACGGCTATCCCGCCGACGCGCTGGACGGCCGTCCGGCCTGTCCCACCTGCGGGGATACCGGCTGGGTGGGGGCCAATATGTGCTCCTGCCTGAAAAAGCTCTGCGCCCAGGAGCAGATCCGGGAGCTCTCCAAGCTCCTGGACCTGGGAGAGCAGTCCTTTGACGCCTTCTCCCTGGACTATTACAGCGACCGCCCCTGGCCTGGCGAGCTGGAGTCTCCCCGGGAGCGGATGGAGTTCATCCGGGACGTTTGCTACAACTATGCCAGCCGTTTCCCCAAATTCGTCTACCGAAACCTCTTCCTCACCGGCGCGCCCGGCCTGGGCAAGACCTTCCTCTCGGCCTGCATCGCCCGGGCGGTGGCCGAAAAGGGGTACTCCGTGGTCTATGACACGGCGGTGAACATCTTCGCCCGGTTTGAGGAGCAGAAGTTCTCCCGGGACGAGCTGGACATCCGGGACGCCCGGGATGAGACCCGGCGCTATCTCCACTGCGACCTGCTCATCCTGGACGACCTGGGCAGCGAGATGACCACGCCCTTTGTCCAGTCGGCCCTCTATACCCTGGTCAACACCCGTCTCACGGCGGGCCGGCGGACCGTGATCTCCTCCAACCTGTCCATGGACGAGGTGCGCCGCCGCTACTCCGGCCAGACCGCCTCCCGCCTGGAGGGGGAGTACCGGGTCCTGCCCTTCTACGGCGAGGACATCCGCCTGCTGCGCAAGCAGCGGCCAGTTTAACCATTTCTAAAGACAGGCCAGTCTGTGGGGAACGTGTATTTCTGCGCTTTGTGCCGCAGGAGCCTCGCAGAGTTCCGCCGTCCGCAGACGGCGGGAGAGGGTCAAATCGTGTTTTCCGGCGGCGTGTACGTCGGAAAACACACTTCCCAGGACGCAAGTGTGCGATCGAAAGCGAGTGCGCGCAGCGGCCTGCATCCCCTCGAAAAAATGCTTGCATTTTTGAGAAGCGTGTCGAAGTTTTTCGACACGCTGAAAAGCTGCCCGGGACCCTTTTTACAGGTCCCGGGCAGCTTTTGTCTTGGCACAGAGCGGTCTCCGCCTCCTCCAGCGTCCGGAATCCGGCGGACAGAGCTGTTGAGCTTCACGAATTGCACCGCTGGCCGCGAGTTTTATAGAGGGAACCTATCGTTCCTGCCCGGCAGGTCTCGGCTGGGAGCGGCTTCTCATCCAGGATTTCTTTCCGGCTCAATCGCCTTTTTCCAAAATCGCCCGGTACATCTCCTCGCTCCCCACGCGCCCCACAGCGGACAGGGAGACCTGATGGAAGTCAAAGAGTTCCCGGGCCAGGGCGCGGATCTGTTCCCGTTCCACTGCATCGTAGCCCCCGATGATCTCGTCCGGGGTGAGGACCCGGCCGTAGAGCAGCTCCCCCCGTCCCATATGGCTCATGCGGGCCTGGGTGGACTCCAGCCCCATGAGAATGTTGGCCTTGGCCTGCTCCCGGGCCCGGGAGAGCTCCTCCTCCGAGATCCCGTGCTCGGCATAGTCCCGTACGGCGGCGCAGATGGTGCGCAGGGCCTCCTCCTCCATCTCCCGCCCCAGGGCGGTATAGATGGCGAAGAGGCCGGTCTCGGCATGCCCCGCCGTGTAGGAGTAGACCGAGTAGCACAGCCCCCGCTTCTCCCGCACCTCCTGCCACAGCCGGGAGGACATCCCGCCGCCCAGGGTGGTGGAGAGGATCTGGAGGGCAAAGCGCCGCTCATCCCCGTAGGGGAGGCCGGGGAAGGCCAGCGTCAAATGGTTCTGCTCAATGGCTTTCTTCTTGAGGGTGAAGGCCGCCCGGTAGGCCCCAGGCCGCCCGGCGGGGGACCTGCCCGGCTCCAGGGCCGAGAAGCGGGCCTTGAGCTCCTCTACATCCTGATTCCGGAAGCTCCCCGCCAGGGAGACCACGATCCGGTCCGGGCGGTAGTGCTCCCGCATATAGGTCCGCAGCCACTCGCCCGTCATTTTGCTGAGGGTGGCCTTCCGGCCCAGGATGGGCCGGGCCAGGGAGGAGCCCCGGTAGACCTCCAGCGCCAGCCGCTCAGCGCACAGGTCCTCGGGGTTGTCCTCGTAC
>JAHAEW010000198.1 GCA_018374635.1 Clostridiales bacterium | reverse complement strand
CCCTTGTGTTCCATGTCCTCCTCCTCAGTGATACAGCGGCTGTTCCAGCAGCGCCGGGTCCAGCTTTAAAGGCTTCATCATTTTTAAAGGCTGGCCTTGGGGGGTTGTAAAATGTAGGCCCCGGAGGAGAAAGTCCACGATGCGGCGGCGGTTTTTCGTATAGCTAGGAACTGGACTATCCACCTGCACATCAATGATCTCTCCATTGACTTTTATCGTGCTGGACAACTTATGCATCATATTTTGATAATATTGTTCAATATAGCTATCCAGACAGGTGAAGTCCCCCAGTTTTTCCTCGATCCAGGCATCATCCACCAGATCACCCTTGTAATAGTGAAAATCATAGCCGTAATATTCATAAGCGTCCCGCAGAAAGTATTCCAAAAAGGCCCTTTCCTCGTCATTCGCAAATTCATCGTAGGTTCGGTATACCGTGGCTGGGTCGAAGCCCCTTGCGTTGCCCTCCAGGGACTCAGGGTCAATACCCTTCCGGCTGGAGCAGTAGGTCATGCTCTCGGTATAGGGAAGATCCAGAAATTCCGCCAGAGCAGTAAAGGTAGCCGTGGGGTTGAGCTTGCCGTCCTCAAAGCGGACCAGCACACTGTCCCGGTAGAGTCGGTCCCTGGGGTCGATAAGGTAGCTGCGGTTGAGGAGCCGCTGGGCCATTAGATCAGGGAAAAACCCCATATTATCATTATCCTGGAAACGCCCATCGGTGGAAAAGCGTACGCTGGCCGCATAGCTGGTGGTGGGGCGGCGCATGGGGGTGAAGGTTTTAATGTAGGGAAAGCCCAGGAACATGGGGGAGGTGCGTATCTGCTCATATTCCTTCGCGTAGAGGGTCGGGGTAGTCTTATCCTTCGACTCCCGGATCTCGTAAAAGATGTTATGAAAATGGGGCTGGAAGAAGAGGGCGGGGGCGATCCGGGATCGGGGATCCAGGCCCCCGCTGATCTGAGGATTATTCAAAAAGAGGGCCACCAGCAGGTCCTTCTCTGTGGGCTGATTGATCCGGTTCAACTGTTGCCGGAGTCGGGGGGCCAACCAGTCTGCCCGTCGATGACCTCCGTCTTTGAGTTCCGTGACATGTCTATGCACCTCATCCAGCATGAGTGACTCATAAGCCAAGAGGTTGGGGTGACCATAGAAGATCTCGTTGAAGAAGTCGCCGCCGTTGTGGGCAGAAAGTTGGGTGTGCCAGATCAGCCGGGTGACCTCCCGGATGCTCACCGGCTTGACGGGGTATTGGCTGTAGTCGATACCGAAACGGGCCTGAAAGTCAATAGGGTATTGCTCCACCTCTCCCTCAATTAAGAAGACCAGCTTTTTTCCAGGGAGGAGGGGGCGCAGTTCCAAGCATTGCAAGTAGGCGCAGAATGTCGTCCAATCCGTGTAGTGGAGGTAGATGTGGTTTTCCCGGCCCACCCACTCGCTCTTGCGGACGTTGTCGTTCAGGTACTCCAGATGGTACTGGGAGTATACGTCCACCGCCAGAACGGGCCGCTCTAGATCCCGGAAAAAGTACCGGTCGATTACTGGATCATTGAAATTGACATACTTATCGAATCGGTCTTCCGCTTTGAGAAAGGGGACATACCCCTCGTCGTTGAAGGGGAAGAATTGGATGGGCAGGTCCTCAAAGGGGGGGAAGTCCTTCCGAAAGAGATAGGGATATTTGGCCAGGGCGGCGCAGTTGCGCTCATATTGACGCCGCTGTTTTTCTACATTGGGCAGGTAGAAGGCCTGGGTCATCAAATCCAGCAGCTCTGCCCGGTAGAGACCACGGTTATAGAGGGAGACAAAGGAGGTATAGGCCACCTGATAGCTCCCCCGAGAAAAAAAGAGATAGCTGGCCGCCTCCAGCTCCAGCTCCGGGTTCCGCTCCGCCGCCTCTTGGAGTGCCAGAGTATAGGCCGCCTGGGCCTCCCCGGTCTGTCCCAGCTCCGCCAGCCTGCGGGCGATTTGGATCGTATCCATACAATGTTACCTCATTCCAGACAAAAGCGGGGGCCGGGCACTGAGCCCGGCCCCCGCGGTGTTGTGGCTGTGATACCGTTTCGATCTCTTACTGGAGGAGCTGGAGGACGCCCTGGGGCACCTGATTGGCCTGGGCCAGCATGGCCTGGGCGGACTGGATCAGGATGTTGTTCTTGGTGTAGGCCATCATCTCGTCGGCCACGTCG
>JAHAEW010000197.1 GCA_018374635.1 Clostridiales bacterium | reverse complement strand
CCACCTTGGCTCCGTCAACCCCCGGCTCCACTCCGATGAGACGCTGATCGCCCTGGCCATCTCCGCCACCACCAACCCGCTGGCCAAGCGGGCGCTGGATCAGCTCTCCGCCCTGCGGGGGTGCGAGGCCCACTCCACCGTCATCCTCTCCCCGGTGGACAGCAGCACCTACAGCCGCCTGGGCCTGCGCCTCACCTGCGAGCCCCAGTATGAGACCAACAAGCTTTACCACAAGTAGGAAGAATGGTTGAGCACTGGCACTTCCGCAGATCCGGAGTGTGCCCGTCATCGAAAAGAACGGATTTCTCACCAGCTTTTAAACTGGTGAGAAATCTGTTCCTTCTGCTTTCAGGGGAAAGGAGAGCAAAATGAGAATATACCGTCTGTTGGGGCTGCTCTCGGTACTTGCCGAGGTAGAGCATATAACGGTTCAGGAGTTGGCGGTGCGGTTTGAGGTATCCAGGCGGACGATCCTCCGAGATATTGAAACCCTGAACGATGCGGGGTTCCCTGTTGCCTCACGGTCGGGGAGAGGGGGCGGAGTCTCCATCCTGAAGGGATACCGGCAAGACAAAAGACTGCTTTCCAGGGAGGATATCGCTAGCCTGTTTACCGCCCTGGATGGATTAAAGAGCCTTGTCGGAGATGGCTCGGTTTCGGCACTGCTGGCCAGACTGGTTCCGGTCCCAGAGACTGACGCACGCTCCCGCAGCCGCTATCTGCTTGACTACACCCCGTGGTTTACGGACAGCATTACCTGGAAAAAGCTCTCTGAGCTGCACCGCGCAATTTGTAACCGCATGGTGTGCAAAATGGATTATGTGTCAAAAACAGGGCGCCGGACCCGGTTGGTAGAACCCCATAAGCTGGTGTTCAAACAGTCTGACTGGTATTTGTATGCGTTCTGTCGGGAGCGAAGCGCGTTCCGCCTGTTTAAGCTCAGGCGTATCGTCTCCTGCGTCCCCTATGGGGAGCGCTTTTCCACGCGCCAAATGGACGAAACAACATTTGAACAGCGGTTTGGAGGGGGCGGCCTGTCTGCCGTGAAAAAGGACGGATATTACCAGATTGTCCTGGAATATGAGCGCCGGGACGCATTTACCCTGACAGAGAAAATAGATGCCTGCCTGTTGGATGCGCCTGGTGGGGGGAGTGACACCGGCCGGATCTGTTTTTATGCCCCCGAACTTTCCTTTGCACGGGAGCTTGTCATGGGGCTGCTGGGCAAGGTCAGGGTGGTCGCGCCACCTGAGCTCCGTGAGGAGCTCAGAGATGAGCTGAAAAAGATAAACGACTTTTACAAAAGGTGACAGCTAAGCTGTCACCTTTTTTGTGTTAAGCTGTCTACAGAAAGGTGGTATGAAGGGATGAAACAAATCCTGGTATTTATTTTTGATGGCTATGCGGACTGGGAACCGGCCTATGTATGTGCGCAGTTAAATGCACCTGGAACTGGATATGCGGTGAAAACCATTGGGCTTGACCGGGCGCCCAAGGTGTCTATGGGGGGCTTCCGTGTCACGCCCGATTTTACTGTCGCTGACTATCCGCGGGATGCCGGCCTGCTGCTGCTGACCGGCGGGACAGCGTGGCTGGAGCGGAAAAATGACGCTGTCTTGCCGGTTGTACGGGAACTGGTCAGATGCCATATCCCGGTGGCTGCAATTTGCAACGCGGTAAACTTCCTGGCGGAAAACGGTTTTTTAGACCAGCGCAGACATACTGGGAATACCCTGCCCTTCCTCAAATCCCAGGCTCCGCACTATAAAGGGGAGGCATATTTCGTTGAGGCGGAGGCGGTTTGTGACAACGGCATTCTTACCGCCAACGGATTCGGAGCGCTGGAGCTGGCAAAAGAGATACTGCGGCTGCTGAAATTTCGGTCAGAGCAGGAGCTAGCGGAATGGTATGCATGGAATAAATTCGGCCTGTATTCGCCAGGACACAAGGGGCGTACCCCAAGCGGACTGTGATCTGCCCGGTATCATCGGGTGGCCGGATGGGCAAAGCGGCGGGGGATACGCTGCTTTAAAGAGAGGGCCGGGCTGAAATCAGCCCGGCCCTTTTTACATATTGGGTTAGTCGGCCTCGTCCTGCATCGCCTTGGCGGCCTCGATGGCCTTCTCCTGGACGGCGGGAGGGGCGTCCTCGTAGCGGACGAAGCGGAAGGTGAAGGAACCGCGGCCCTGG
>JAHAEW010000061.1 GCA_018374635.1 Clostridiales bacterium | reverse complement strand
GGGGCTTTCTGCTTGGAAAGAGAGAGAGGAGGTATACAATGTTATCTATATACGCAAACACGGAGCAATCCGTGGAATTGCTTGTCTGCTCCCGCAGTCCGGAGCAGTGATCGTTTTGGGGGTTCCCCCGACTGCATTTATAGGATACCACCCTTTTCTCTCCAATTGTTGGACAATTTTTGAAAGGCCTGTGAACAATATGTAAACAAAGCCCTCCCGGCTTACTTGAAGTAGGCCGCGCCGCTCTCAAAGAGGGGCTGATGGCGTTCGCCGGGGATGTTCTTGCCCACGAACGCGCCCCGGCGCTCCGAGTGGCCCATCTTGCCGAAGACCCGTCCGTCGGGAGAGAAGATGCCCTCGATAGAGCGCAGGGCGCCGTTGGGGTTCACATCGATGTCCAGGGAGGGGACCCCCGCGGCGTCCACATACTGGGTGGCCACCTGGCCGTTGGCGGCCAGCTGATCCAGCAGGGCCTCGGGAGCCACGAAGCGGCCCTCGCCGTGGGAGATGGGGATGGTGTGCAGATCGCCCACCTGGCTCTGGAGCATCCAGGGGGAGCGGACCGAGGCGACGCGGGTGGTCACATAGCGGCTCTGGTGGCGGCCGATGTTGTTGAAGGTCAGGGTGGCGCAGCGCTCGTCCATGGGGCGGATCTCGCCGTAGGGCACCAGCCCCAGCTTCACCAGGGCCTGGAAACCGTTGCAGATGCCCAGCATCAGGCCGTCCCGGTTCTTGAGCAGATCGTGGATGGCGTCGGTGATGCGGGGATTGCGCAGGAAGGAGCAGATGAACTTGGCTGAGCCGTCGGGCTCGTCGCCGCCGGAGAAGCCGCCGGGCAGCACCATCATCTGGGCGCTCTGAATGGCCTTCTCCAGCGCGTCGGCCGACTGGGCCAGGGCGCTGCCGGTCAGGTTGCGCACCACCAGGATCTCCGGCTCGATCCCGGCCCGCAGACAGGCCGCCGCGGTGTCATACTCGCAGTTGGTGCCGGGGAACACGGGAATGACCGCCTTGGGCACGGCCACCTTGTGCCTGGCCACGATGGGGGCGCGCTCCGTGCAGGAGATGGGTTCCACCGCCCCCGTGTCGGCGGTGCGGGTGGGATAGACCTCCTCCAGCACACCCTCGCTGATGGAGAGCAGCTCGGCAACCGGCACTTCCTCCCCGCCCAAGCGGATGACCGGCTCCCGGGTAGTGTAGCCCAGCAGGAGGCCGCCCTCCACCTCGCCGTCGCACTCGGCCAGGATGGCGCCGGGCCGGGCGCCGAACCACAGGTTCTGCGCGTCCTCCCGGGCGGCAAAGCCGATCTCGTTGCCGAAGGACATCTTCATGATGCCCTCGGCCACATTCTCCTCCACCGCCCAGGCGGCCCGGATCTTGCCGGCCTCACTCAGGGCGTGGACGCGGGCAAAGCAGGCGCTGATCTCCCCGCAGTCCAGGGCGTTGTCTGCCTGGAAGAGGTAGACCGGGTGGCCCGCCTCCTTGAACTCCGGGGAGAGCACCTTCTCCGCCTTGGCGGGCGCGATGGCAAAGGAGATGAGGGTGGGAGGTACGTCCAGATCCAGGAAGGAGCCGGACATGGAGTCCTTGCCGCCGATGGCGGCCACGCCCAGGCCCAGCTGGGCGGAGAGGGCGCCCAGGAGCGCGGCAAAGGGCTTGCCCCAGCGCTCCGGCTCGTCCCGCAGCTTTTCGAAGTACTCCTGGAAGGAGGCGTAGGCGGCCGTGGGGTCGCAGCCCGCCGCCACCAGCTTGGCCATAGAGGTCAGCACCGAGATAAAGGCTCCGGTGTAGGGATTGCGCTCCATAAGGTCGGGATCAAAGCCCCAGGCCATCACGGAGCAGGTGTCGGTGGTGTGGCCCGGTCCCACCGGGAGAAGGGCGGCCATCACCTGGGTCGGGGTGCGCTGACTTCTGCCGCCGAAGGGCATCAGGACGCTCCCCGCGCCGATGGAGCTGTCAAAGCGCTCCACCAGACCGCGGCGGCTGGCCGTCTTGAGGCTGGCTGCGGTGGAGCGGAGGCTCCCCTTGTGGAAGAGGCTCTCGGGGGTAAAGTAGTCGGGCACCCGCACGGTGGTGTGCTTGGCCGCGCCGTTGGTGTTCAGGAAGGCGCGGGAGAGGTCGGCCACCTTCTTCCCCCGCCAGGTCATGACCATCCGGGGAGACTCGGTGACCTCGGCCACCACATAGGCCTCCAGATTCTCGGCCTCGGCATGGGCGATGAAGGCATCCACATCGGCGGGAGCCACCACCACGGCCATGCGCTCCTGGCTTTCAGAGATGGCAAGCTCCGTGCCGTCCAGGCCGTCATATTTCTTGCGCACGGCATCCAGGTCAATGGTCAGGCCGTCGGCCAGCTCACCGATGGCCACGCTGACGCCGCCCGCGCCGAAGTCATTGCACCGCTTGATGAGGCGGGTCACCTCACCGTTGCGGAACAGGCGCTGGATCTTGCGCTCCTCGGGGGCGTTGCCCTTCTGGACCTCGGAGGCCATGGTGGCCAGGGACTTCTGGTTGTGGCTCTTGGAGGAGCCGGTAGCTCCGCCGATGCCGTCCCGGCCGGTGCGCCCGCCCAGAAGGATGATCTTGTCCCCGGGGGCCGGGACCTCCCGCCGGACATTGGCGGCGGGGGCTGCGCCCACCACGGCGCCGGTCTCCAGGTGCTTGGCGATGTAGCCCTTGTGGTAGACCTCGGCCACATGTCCGGTGGCCAGGCCGATCTGGTTGCCGTAGGAGGAGTATCCTGCCGCTGCGGTCTGGGCCAGCTTGCGCTGGGGGAGCTTGCCCTCCATGGTCTGGCTCAGGGGGACCCGGGGATCGCCGCAGCCGGTGACGCGCATGGCCTGATAGACATAGGAGCGGCCGGACAGGGGGTCCCGGATGGCGCCGCCGATGCAGGTGGCCGCGCCGCCGAAGGGTTCGATCTCAGTGGGGTGGTTATGGGTCTCGTTCTTGAACATGAGGAGCCAGTCCTGCTCCTCCCCGTCCACGGTGGCGGTGACATGGACCGAGCAGGCGTTGATCTCCTCGCTCTCATCCAGGTTCTTCAGAATGCCGCGCTTCTTGAGGACCTTGCCCGCGATGGTGGCCAGGTCCATGAGGGTCTGGGGCCGCTCGGCGGCCTTCTCCTTGCCGTAGACCTCCTCCCGGGCGGCCAGGTACATCTGATAGGCGGCCGCCGCGTCGGCGTCATGGATCTCCACCGCATCGATATGGGTGGAGAAGGTGGTGTGCCGGCAGTGGTCGGACCAGTAGGTATCCACCAGGCGCAGCTCGGTCAGGGTAGGGTCCCGCTTCTCCTCGTCCCGGAAATAGGTCTGGAGGAACTTCAGATCGGCCAGGTCCATGGCAAGGCCGTACTCGGAGAGCAGGTCGGAGAGACCGGCCTCGTCCCGGTCCCGGAAGCCCTCCAGCACCGCCACGTCGGCGGGCGCCGCATAGGTGCGCTCCAGGGTCTCCACCCGGTCCAGCCCGGCCTCCCGGCTCTCCACCGGGTTGATGAGGTAGCCCTTGACCCGCTCCAGCTCTCCGTTGCTCATCTCACCCAGGAGGATGTAGACAGCGGCGGCGGCGGCCAAAGGCCGCTCTCCTCCCGTGAGGAGCTGGATGCACTGGGCGCAGGAGTCCGCCCGCTGGTCATACTGCCCCGGCAGGGCCTCCACCGCAAAGATCCGGCAGGGCGCGGGGACGTCGGGGAAAGTCTCGTCATAGACGGCGTCCACCTGCGGCTCGCTGAGCACGGTGGTGCGCACGGCCTGATAGGTGGCGCTGTCGATCCCCTCCACGTCGTAACGGTGGAGGATGCGGACGCCTGTCAGGCCCTGAAGTCCCAGCTCGTTTCTCAGCTCATCCAGCAGGCGCCGGGCCTCCACATCAAAGCCGGGCTTCTTTTCGGCATAGCAGCGAAATACGTTACCCATTACCATAACCCCTTATTCTCTTATATAGTTGAATAAAAAACAGGCGCGGAGGGGCGCATCCCTCCGCGCCTGTCGGTTCCTCTTACATCATACCCGAAAAAACGCAGGAACTCAATTGGCGAAACTCCAATTTCCAAATCCGCAGAACAGATTTTGTTGGGTGGGCGTGGCATTGGACACCTGCCCCCACTGGGTCAGCATGGACCAGTTTTTGAAGCAGAGCACCGCAAACGGCGCCTGTTCCCCCAGCCGCTCATAGAGCGCCTTGGCCGCCGCCTGCCTCTCCTCCCCCTGCGCCGCCCGGAACGCAGAGAGCAGGCCGGCCGCCGTTGGGTCGTTGTACTTCCCATAGTTGAGCGCTCCTCCGCCCAGCAGCGGAGAGGGGTCGAAGTCGGCGCTCATCTTGACCTCTCCCAGGTAGAGATCGAAGTCCCCCGCGCTCAGGGCGGCGGTAAAGTCCTCCCAGGAGAGCTTTTTCACCGTCACCGATACGCCCGCCGCCGTCAGGTCCCGCCCAATGGCGTCGGCCACCCCCGTCTTGTAGGAGTTGTCCTGATTGACCAGCAGGGTCAGCTCCAGCTTCCCTCTCCCCTTCTGATAGCTGCCGTCGGTCCGGCTCCACCCGACCTGTGTGAGGATGGAATCCATCTCCTGGGGGGAGTATTTGAGCGTTCCCGCCGTCTCCGGGTCATACACGCCGCTCGCCGGGTGGGCCGGCAGTGTGGCCGCAACGGCGTGCCGGGAGAGCAGCGCCGAGCAGATGCTGTCCCGGTTCATTCCCCGCCCCAGGGCCCGGCGGACCGCCGCGTCCCGGCAGGGCCCCCGCGCCGTGTTGAACCCGATATAGAGCATATTTGCGGTGGGATAGTCCACGGTCTCAAAACTGCCCGAGAACCCCAGGGCGCCGACCCCTGTGAAATCAGTCCCCACCAGGGAGATCTCCTGGGTGTCAAAGGCATAGAGCAGATCGTTGGCCTCTTCTACGGTACGCAGGGGGATGGTCTCCAGCGCGGGCGCGGGGGTATGCCAGCCGTCATTCCGCCGCTGGAGGATATAGCTCTCTCCGCTCTGCTGGAGCACATAGGAGCCCGTCCCCAGGGGCGTCCCGCCGGTCTCCCGGACGACCGGAACATCCAGCAGGGCCGGCAGATTCCCGTTGGGGCTGGTCAGGCGCACCGTCACACTCCCCTCTCCGGCCTGGGCGGAGGAAATCCCCGCCAGGCGGTTGCCGTACAGAACGCTGTTTTTGGCCTGGGTCAGGGAAGCGGCCACATCGGCCGCCGTCATGGGTGTGCCGTCGGAGAAGGTGACGCCGCCGCGCAGGGCGAAGGTCCAGGAGAGGCCGTCGGACGACACCGTGTATCCCGTCGCCAGGGCGGGCTGGGGCATAAAGGTCTGATCCAGCTCATAAAGCCCGTCATAGAGCAGCCCTCCCAGGGCCAGATTGGTCCGGTTGCTCCCCTGGATGGGGTGAAACCCGGCCTCCGGATAGCAGGGGAGCGCAAATTCCTTGGGCTGTGCCGTGGCCGTAGGCGCGGGGGCCTGGGTGGGCGTGGGGGTTGGGGCGGGCTCCCCCTCCCCGCAGGCGCTCAGGACCGTGCCCAGAAGCAGGACCGCTGCCAGAAGCCGCAGGCTCTTTTTCCGCTTTCCCATCGTTCCCACTATCCCAGCAGCTGGAGCATGGCGGCCTGGCTCCCCCGCACGCCCTGGGTGTAGCGGTGGGACCAGAAGCGCTCGTGCCCACACATGGTACAGGCCTCGGAGACTGCGATATGATTCGGCTCCAGCCCCAGCTTTTCCAGGCGCAGGACGTTGAGCCCCTTGAGATCCACATAGAATTTTCCGTTCTCCCGCAGCTCGATGCACTTCAGGGCAGAGGCCCCCAGCGCCCCCGTGAGGGCGTTTGGAACGTCCTCGTCGGTCTCAAAGCAGCACTTGGAGATCCCCGGGCCGATGGCGGCCAGGATATCCCCGGACCTGGAGCCGTATACCTCCACCATCCTTTCCACCGCCCTGCCCGCGATGCCGTTGGCGGTGCCCCGCCAGCCGGCATGGACCGCCGCGATGACCCGGCGCACCGGATCATAGAGCAGGATGGGCAGGCAGTCCGCCCCAAAGACCGTGAGGCACAGACCCGGAATGTCGGTGATGAGCCCGTCCGCCTCATAGTCGCCCTTGCTGTGGATGCCCTTACCCCGGTCGGCTGCGGTCACGGTGCGCACCGTGTCTCCGTGAATCTGGTTGGACAGGACCAGCCCTTCATAGTCCGCGCCGATGGCGGCGGTGAAGCGGCGGTAATTCTCCAGCACGTTCTCCCGGTCGTCCCCCCGGCAGAATCCCAGGTTGAGGGCGGCGTAGGTCCCCTCGCTCACCCCGCCCTCCCGGGTGGAGAAGCCGTGGGCCACCCCTCCCGCCTGCAAAAAGCCCTCGCTGGCCAGGAAGGGGATATGTTCGTTGACGCAAGTCACAATGCTCATAGTCAAAATCCTCAGTGAAACAGAGAAAAGCAGAATGGTCCCTCAGGGGCTGTCTCATTCTGCTTTTCCCATCGGTTTTCGGTTTTCACAGGGCGCGGCCCTTTCCAGGGCCGGAGGCCGTCTTACTGATACTCGGGGCCGTGGTACTCCGCGCAGTCGCACTTTTTCCACTTCTTGCCGCTGCCGCAGGGGCAGGGGTCGTTGCGGCCGATCTGAACGCCCTTTTTGACGGGCTGCTTCTTCACCGTCTCATCGCTGCCGCCCGACTCGCCGGTGACCCGGGCCACCCGCTCGCGCTTGACGGCGCCGCCCACCTGCACCCGGGCCAGATAGATGCGGCGGATGGTCTCCTCCTGGATGGCCGCGATCATGTTCTCAAACATCTCGTAGCCTTCCCGCTTGTACTCCACCACCGGGTCGTTCTGGCCGTAAGCGCGCAGGCCGATGCCCTGGCGCAGCTCCTGCATGGCGTCGATGTTGTCCATCCAGTACTCGTCCACCACGCGCAGCATCATCACCCGCTCCAGCTCGCGCATGAGGGGTTCGCCCAGCTCCTGCTCCTTGCGGGTGTAGATGTCGGCAGCCCGCTCCATGAGCTGCTCCACCAGCTGCCCGCCGCTGTACTGCTGCAGCTCGCCGTCGGTGTACTTGAGCTCATCGGGGCGCAGGAACAGGCCCCGGAAGGGCGCGCACACCTCCCGCCAGGTCTCGGCGTCCAGGTGCTTCTGCTCGCCCATCTGGCCCATGACCGCCCGGTTGATCACGGTGGAGAGCATCTTCTGGATGGCGTCCTTCAGGTTCTCGCCGTCCAGGACCTTGCGGCGCTCCTCATAGATGACCTTGCGCTGGGTGTTCATCACGTCGTCGTACTCCAGCACCGTCTTACGGGTCTGGAAGTTGCGGGACTCCACCTGCTTCTGGGCGTTCTCAATGGCGCCGGAGAGCATCTTGGCGTCGATGGGGGTGTCCTCGTCCACGCCCAGGCGCTCCATCATGCCCATGACCCGCTCAGAGCCGAACAGGCGCATGATGTCGTCCTCCAGGGAGAGGTAAAACCGGGTCTCGCCGGGGTCGCCCTGA
The DNA here is from genome assembly GCA_018374635.1 of Clostridiales bacterium. Classification (GTDB taxonomy): domain Bacteria; phylum Bacillota; class Clostridia; order Oscillospirales; family Oscillospiraceae; genus Pseudoflavonifractor_A. The sequence goes on along the minus strand of JAHAEW010000061.1, from coordinate 12,173 downwards.
CGGCCGGCACGGCCCCGCAGCTGGTTGTCGATGCGGCGGGATTCGTGCCGCTCGGTGCCCAGGATGAAGAGGCCGCCCACAGCCCGGACCTGCTCGGCCTCGGCTTTGATGGTCTCCTTATACTTTGCCTCGGCGTCCGCAAACATCTTGCGGGCATTGAGGATCTCCTCATTGTCGGTCTCGGCGTAGCCGGTGGCCTCCGCCATCAGCTCATCGCTCAGCCCGGCCTTGCGCAGGTCGGCCAGGGCCAGATACTCGGCGTTGCCGCCCAGCATGATATCGGTGCCGCGGCCGGCCATGTTGGTGGCCACGGTGACGGCCCCCAGCTTGCCGGCCTGGGCCACGATCTCAGCTTCCTTCTCGTGGAACTTGGCGTTGAGGACCTTGTGGGGGATGCCCTTGCGCTTGAGCATGCCGGAGAGCTCCTCCGACTTCTCGATGGAGATGGTGCCCACCAGCACGGGCTGGCCCTTCTTGTAGCACTCCTCGATCTGCTGGACGATGGCGCGGAACTTGCCCGCCTCATTCTTGTAGACCACGTCGGGGTGGTCCACACGCTGCACCGGCTTGTTGGTGGGGATCTCCACGATGTCCAGGGAGTAGATGGTGCCGAACTCCTCCTCCTCGGTCATGGCGGTACCCGTCATGCCGGAGAGCTTGTTGTAGAGGCGGAAGTAGTTCTGGAAGGTGATGGTGGCCAGGGTCTTGGACTCCCGGGCGACCTCCACCTTCTCCTTGGCCTCGATGGCCTGGTGCAGGCCCTCGGAGTAGCGGCGGCCGTACATCAGGCGGCCGGTGAACTCGTCCACGATGATGACCTCGCCGTCCTTGACCACGTAGTCGATGTCCCGCTGCATGAGGCCCCGGGCGCGGATGGCCTGGTTGATGTGGTGGGAGAGGGTGGTGTTCTCCACGTCGGCCAGGTTTTCCAGGTTGAAGGTCTCCTCCGCCTTCTTGATGCCCCGGGCGGTGAGGGTGACGGTGCGCGCCTTCTCATCCACGATGTAGTCGGCGTCCTCGTCGGGATCTTCCTCCTCCTTGGTGTCCACCTTGGCCACGCGCTTGCCCTTGAGCTTGGCCACAAAGTTATCCACGATGGTGTAGAGCTGGGTGGACTGATCCCCCTGACCGGAGATGATGAGGGGGGTGCGGGCCTCGTCGATGAGGATGGAGTCCACCTCGTCCACGATGGCGAACGCGTGGCCGCGCTGCACCATCTCGGCGGCGTAGATGGCCATGTTGTCGCGCAGGTAGTCAAACCCAAACTCGTTGTTAGTGCCGTAGGTGATGTCGGCCTGATAGGACACCTTGCGCATCTGGGGCAGGATATCGTGGATCACCAGGCCCACGGTCAGGCCCAGGAAGCGGTAGACCTTGCCCATCCACTCGCTGTCGCGCTTGGCCAGGTAGTCGTTGACGGTGATCACGTGCACGCCCTCTCCGGTCAGGGCGTTCAGATAGGCGGGCAGGGTCGCCACCAGGGTCTTGCCCTCACCGGTGCGCATCTCGGCGATGCGCCCCTGGTGGAGGATGATACCGCCCACCAGCTGCACCCGGTAGGGCTTCATGCCCAGCACGCGCCACGCGGCCTCGCGGCAGGTGGCAAAGGCCTCGGGCAGGATATCGTCCAGCGTCTCACCATTGCGCAGGCGCTCTTTGAATTCGGGGGTCTTGGCTTTCAGCTGCTCATCGGTGAGCTTACTGTACTCCGCGTCCAGCGCTTCGATCTTGTCCACAATGGGATAGATGGCCTTCAGCTCTTTGGCGGAGCTGCTGCCAAACAGCTTTTTTAAGATATTCATGTTAGGTCATTCACCTTTCTTGCATGGTGCGGGAAAACCAATGCCTGTAAAACGTCATGTTAAAGTATAGCACATCCCCCTGTAATAAAAAAGGGGAAATTGTGAACAACTCCCCCTCTCTTTGTCTGTCCGGCCGAAAAATTTCCCCTTCCCGCCGGACGCGCCCATTCCTATCTCGACTTTCCCACCGTTTTATGGTAAGCTGATAATATCGGTGGTAGGTCCATCCCATTCCGGCGTGGGACCCTCCGACCGCCGTATCCCTTTTCTACCTGAAATAAAAGGAGAGAATTGTATGAAACGTCATACCCTGCGCAAGGTCCTCGCTTCCGCCATGGCGGCCGCCATGCTGGCCGCTGCGGCTCCCGCTGCTTTTGCAGCCGGGGAGGGGGAGACCCATCTCACCATCCTGGGCACCTCGGATATGCACGGCAATATCTGGGGCTATTCCTACGAGGACAACGCCGAGACCACCAACAACGGCATGGCCCGCCTCTACACCTACATCCAGCAGGTCCGGGCGGAGAACCCCAACACCATCCTCATCGACGCCGGCGATGACATCCAGGGCACCATCATGACCGACGACCTCTACAACAAGACCCCGGATGAGGCCCATCCTGTGGTCACCGCCATGAACTACATGGGCTATGACGCCATGACCGTGGGCAACCACGAGTTCAACTGGGGCATTCCCACCATGCAGAAGATCCTCTCCCAGGCCGAGTTCCCCGTACTGGCCGCCAACGTCACCGACACCAAGGGCGAGCTGGTCACAGGCGCCGGCTGGACCATCGTGGAAAAGGGCGGCGTGAAGGTGGCCGTCATCGGCGTGGTCACCCCCGACGTGCCCATCTGGGACGGCGGTAAGGAGGGGATCGACGACGCTGTCTATGAGGCCGCTAACGTGGCGGTGGGCAAGGCCATTGACGCCATCGGCGACCAGGCCGACGTGATCGTGGTCTCCGCCCACATGGGCATGTATGCCGAGTTCGATGAGGAGGGCGGCTCCGACTCCGCCCAGAAGATCCTGGACGATAACCCGGAGATCGACGTCCTCCAGGTGGCCCACAACCACGTCACCGTCAAGGATCAGCAGGGCAACACCGTCATCGGCGGCGTGCGCAACGGCGGCCGTGAGATCGCCCGCTTTGACCTGACTCTGGACGCCGCTCACAACGTGGTGGACAGCAGCGTGGACGTGGTGGTCATGGACGACGTGGCCCCCAGCAAGGAGATCCGGGAGATCCCCCTGGTGGCCGAGGCCCATCAGAAGACCATCGACTACATCGCCGGCGGCACCGACGAGAGCGGCGAGCCCCTGCCCCCCCTGGGCTCCACCACCGCCAAGTTCCAGCCTGAGAACGAGATCCGCGGCCTGCCCGCCGGCCGTCTGATGGACACCGCCGTCATGGACCTCATCAACCAGATCCAGCTGGAGAACTCCGGCGCCGACGTGTCCGCCGCCGCCCTGTTCAAGAACACCAGCGACCTGCCCGCCGGCGACATCAACTACGGCAACATCTTTGACATCTATAAGTTCGACAACACCCTCTACCGGGTGCCCGTCACCGGCGCGGAGCTCAAGGCCTACATGGAGTGGTCCGCCGAGTGCTACAACCAGTGGAAGGAAGGGGACATCAATATCTCCTTCGATCCTGAGTATCCCGACTATCTCTATGATATGTTCGCCGGTGTGGACTATGAGATCGACCTCTCCCAGCCCAAGGGCGAGCGCATCAAGAACGTCATGTTCAAGGGCGAGCCCCTGAAGGATGACCAGACCCTCACCCTGGCAGTGAACAACTACCGCTACTCCTCCGCCCTCAAGAGCGGCGGCCTGGTCTCCGGCACCAAGGAGTGGGAGTCCTCCTCCTCCATCCGCGACATGATCGTGGCCTACTTTGCCGAGCACTCCCCTGTGGCCCCCACCGTGGACAACAACTGGAAGATCGTGGGCGTGGACCTGAATGAGGACGATCCCCGCCGGGCCGAGCTCATCAGCCTCATCAACGACGGCCTTCTGGACACCCCCTATGCCAAGAGCTACAACCTGGCCGACTATGAGACCCTGGTCGCTCAGGCCAAGGCCAACAGCGTCCTGGTGGACGGCAAGGCCTTCAAGGTGGATACCGCCGTCAGCAGCGGTCTGGGCGATACCGTCTTCTATCGTCTGCGCGATTTGGCGGTCGCCCTCAATGGCACCTCCGCTATGTTCAATGTAGAGTGGAATGGCCAGGTGTCCATCACCAAGGGCAGCGAGTACACCGCTGCGTCTCTCGCTCCCCGTCCCGATGACGCCCCCATTGATTACGCCAACATCACCATTCAGGTGGATGGCTCCGCTGTGGACACCTCCGCCCTGCTCATCGGCGGCAACTACTATGTCTCCGCCGAGGGGCTCAGCGCTCTTCTGGGTATCTCCGCCGTTGAGACCGACGGCGTGCTGACCATCTCCACCAAGTAACCCTCTTCCCATCCGCCAAAAACGGGCGCGCAGCCGCGCGCCCGTTTTTCTATCTTCTGTCTCAAAGCGCGCCCTCTGTACGTCATATAAAAAGCGGGAACGGCCGTCCTCTCCCGGCCGCAAGTTGCCCCCGCTCCGCTTTTGTGGTAGAATAGCCGAAACACCACGCCCGGCCGAGCACGGGCTGACAGAAGGATGTGCGAACATGGCGCTGCCAAAACTGATCGTGATACTGGGCACCACCGCCTGTGGCAAGAGCGGCCTGGGGGTGGAACTGGCCAAGCATGTGGGGGGCGAGATCGTCTCCGCCGACTCCCGGCAGGTCTACCGGGGCCTGGATCTGGGCACCGGCAAGGTCACCGCGGAGGAGATGGACGGGGTGCCCCACCACCTGCTGGACGTGGTATCCCCCAACCAGAGCTATTCGGTGGCCGAGTTCCAGCGGGACGCCTACGCCGCCATCGACGGCACCCTGGCCCGGGGGAAGATCCCCCTCCTGGTGGGGGGCACCGGGCTCTATGTCCGGGCGGTGGCCGAGGGGTATGCCTTTCCGGAGAGCCAGCCCAACCCCGCGCTCCGGGCCGAGCTGGAGGGCAGGAGCACCGAGGAGCTCTATGCCATGTTCCGCGCCCAGACCGGGCACACCCTCTCGGGCGGCGAGGATAAAAACCGCCGCCGCCTGGTGCGCACCATGGAAAAGCTCCTCTCCGGGGACTCTCTCACTGAATCTCCCCGGGCGCCCCGGTATGAGGTCCTCCAGCTGGGCATGACCTATCCCCGGGACGTCCTCTGCCGGCGCATTGACGAGCGGCTCCAGAGGCGGCTGGACGACGGCATGATCGAGGAGGTGGCCCGCCTCCGGGCGGAGGGGGCCTCCGACGCCTTTCTGGAGGGGCTGGGGCTGGAATACCGCTACATTCTCTGGTATCTCACCGGCAAGCTCTCCTCCCGGGACGAACTCTTTGACGAGCTGGGCCGGGCCATCAAACGCTTTGCCAAGCGGCAGATGGTGTGGTTCAAAAAGGACCGGGACGTCCTCTGGCTGGACACCGAAGGGGACCCTCTCTCCCAGGCCGTCCGGGCCGCCGACGCCTTTCTCGGGGGCTGAGGGCGGGTCTTGCGCCCCTTGACGCGACATGGTAAAATAGGGAAGCAAGCCCATCCCGCTGTACTCCGGCGGGGCGGGCGCAGACCTTTTCCACGGCCCGTTCTTCCGGGCCGTGAAACCATCCAAGGGAGGAACGGAGTGTAATGGGCTTTCGTATCGTCACCATCAGCCGGGAATTTGGCAGCGGAGGGCGCACCATCGGCAAACAGGTCGCCCAGCGCATGGGCGTGACCTGCTACGACGAGGAGCTGGTCACCCAGATCGCCAAGGAGAGCGGTATGTCCCAGAGCTTTATCCAGAGCTTCAGTGAGGAGGCCAGCGCCACCAGCAGCTTCCTTTTCACCCTGAACAACTGGGCCAGCAACGCCCTCTCCGATCAGATCTATATCACCCAGCGCAAGATCATTCAGGATCTGGCCGAGCAAGGCCCCTGCGTTATCGTGGGCCGCTGCGCCGACTATTTTCTCAAGGAGCGCACGGACTGTCTCAACGTCTTTATCCACGCCAATATGGAATTTAAAAAGGACCGCATCGTCCGGCTCTACGGCGAAAAGGCCGACACGCCGGAAAAGCGCATCCTGGACAAGGATAAGCGCCGCATCGCCTACTATAAGTACTATACCGACCGTAATTGGGGACAGGCCGCCAATTACCACCTCTGCCTGGACAGCGGCGTGCTGGGGGTGGAGCGCTGCGCCGACCTGATCTGTTCCCTGGCGGAGGGTTGACCCCCTATATCCCCGCTCGCGCCGCCCAAAGACGCCCGCACTCCTGTTTGTGTCCCATAAGGAGACAGCGGAACAGGCAGGCGGGCAAGTGACGGCCAGAGAATAGGGGACCGGCTGAACAAGCCGGTCCCCTGTCTTTTTATGCTCTTCCCGGCCTCCGGAACAGGGTGCGGCCCCCTTTCAGTAAGGAGGTAACCAATGCGCAAGCGTCTTAAGCGGATGCTTGCGCTGGTTTTTGCCCTGACCTGATTTTTCAAAACATGACAAGCGGCTGACGATTGAACCGATCGTCAGCCGCTTTCTATCCGTTATAAGCTTCTGCCATGAAACCGTTCCCCCTTCTTTTCCAAAGTTTTACCCACTTTTTTGAAAATCTTAAAGAGTTCGTCCCATGTTCTTTACCTTTCTCTGGTATCCTGGATCTGCAACCAGAGAAAGGAGTCCGCCCTATGTGGAATTTCAAATACCAAGACGAATATCTTCCCTTTGTGGAGGATCTTCTGGCCCATCCGGATGTGTGCGCCATGCGCCGGCTTCCCCAGCACGCCAAGGGATTCAGCTGCTTTCACCACAGCTTGCTGGTGTCCTATCTCAGCTTCCGCCTCTGCCGCGTTCTGGGGCTGGATATGCGCTCGGCAGCCCGGGGCGGTCTGCTCCACGACCTCTACCTCTACAACTGGCAGGACAAGTCCACCCATCCCCATGTGAACCACGCCTTTGACCACCCTCTCATCGCCCTGGAAAATGCCCGGGCGCGCTTCCCGCTCAATCCCACGGAGGCCGACATCATCGCCACCCATATGTTCCCCCTGGCCATCACCCGCCCCCATCACTGCCTGGAATCCGCGGTGGTGGGCGCCATGGACAAGCTCTGCGCCGTGGCAGAGCTCCTCCATCTGACGCCCCCGGTCACGGAAGAGGCCCCCGTCACCCTGCTCTCCCCCGCCCAAAGCGCCTTCCTGGGCCGGGCGGCCTGATCCCCCGCCTTTCATTCGCGACTGCCCGGGGCGCCGCCGGTCCCGTCCGCCTCCCGCCGCGCTCTCACTTTCCCACGCAGAACCGCTCAAAGATCCGGGCCGTCACGTCCTCCCGCAGGGTCCGCCCGGTGAGCTCGCCCAGGGCTTCCATGGCCCCTTCCACATCCACCAGCACCGCGTCGGGCGTCATGCCCAGGGCAAAGCCCTCCCGGGCGGCGCGGACCTGCTCCAGCGCCCGTCCAGCCGCGCCTGCCTGCCGGGCGTTCGTAAGCATCTCACCCCGCTCCTCCCCTCCCTCGGAGGGGAAGCAGGCGGCAATGGCCTCCTCCAGAGCCGGAAGGCCCTCTCCCGTGCGGCTGCTCAGGGAGACCACCGGCACCGGCTTCTCCGCCGTCCAGGGCAGCCGGAGGGTCCCGGCCCGGGGCAGGTCGGCCTTGGTACCCACCAGGATCACCTGTCCGGCCCGCCCCACCGCCTCCCGGAAGAGGGCCTCGTCCGCCTCGTCCAGAGGGCGGGTCAGATCCACCAGCACCAGGGCCAGCTCAGCGCCCGCCAGGGCCCGGCGGCTGCGCTCCACCCCGATGCGCTCCACCGCGTCCCCGGTCTCTCGGATGCCGGCAGTGTCGATGAGCCGCAGCAGCCGCCCGCCCAAGGCGCACTTCTCCTCCACCGTATCCCGGGTGGTGCCCGGGATGTCGGTGACGATGGCCCGCTCATAGCCCAGCAGGGCGTTGAGCAGGGAGGACTTTCCCGCGTTGGGCCGCCCCACGATGGCGCAGGGGATCCCTCCCACCAGCAGCTTGCCCCGGCGGTAGGTGTCCAGCAGTGCGGAGAGATCCCGCTCCGCGCCGCCCAACGTCCGGTCCAGGGTCTCCGCCCCAAACGCGTCGATGTCTTCCTCCGGGTAATCCAGCACCGCATGGAAATGGGCGCTTACATCCACCAGCGCGTCATAGACCGTCCCGATCCGGCGGCTGAGCGCTCCTGAGAGCTGCCCCCCCGCGATCCGGGCCGCCGCCTGGGTCTCTGCGTCGATGAGATCGGCCACCGCCTCGGCCTGGGTCAGATCCAGTTTTCCGTTGAGGAATGCCCTGCGGGTGAATTCTCCGGGCTTCGCCTGGCGCACCCCCCGGGCAAACAGGGCCTCCAGCCCCAGCGTCAGCACCGCCGGCGAGCCGTGGCACTGCAATTCCGCCGTATCCTCACCGGTATAGCTCTCCGGCGCCCGGGACACCGTGGCCAGCACCTGGTCTACCGGGTTTCCCTCCCGGTCCAGCAGAGCGCCCAGCACCAGGCGGCGGCTCTCATGCTCCGTCAGGCTCCGTCCGTTCGCCGCCCGGAAGACGGCGGCGGCCGCTTCAATGGCCTCCGGCCCGGACAGCCGTATGATCCCCACCGCCGAGCGGACCGGCCCGGTGGCAATGGCTGCAATGGTATCCCTCATGGTCTCACCTCATCTGCCGGCGCGCCAGCGCGCGCCGGTTTTCACGCAGAATGCACCGGCTCCTCAGCGGGCGGCATCCTGTCGCTGTTTATTCTAGCACGGTTTCCCGAAGGGGGACAAGCCCCGCCCGTTTTCCTTTGGATATTCTGCCATCTTTTTTCGTTATATTTTGCGTTATGTAAATAGGATTTGAATAATATCTCCCCATAACTTGCCCACAACCTTGTGGATAACTATGTGGACAATGTGGAAAACTTACTCTCACAATGGTATCCTTTTTCTTCCACCCCATATAACCTGTATATCATTTTGCATAGTGGGCTCCAAAGAAAAATTATTTTCACCCTTTTTTGACAGTCGGTTTTTACAAAAAGGTATGGACTACTCTTATAAGGTGTTATATAATCTCTCCAGATAAGGAGGTGAACACAGCTCGGCCGCGCTTGCAGTGAATGCGCGGGAGGGCCGGAATTCTTTTCTCGTCTTATTCCACTCTCAAGCCTGTATACCGAAACGGCTCAGCCGGCGTCCCATGGGGCGGCGGTACTTTTTATGACCAGCCGGCAGGCAGGCGGCGTCCACCCAGTTCCCCCGGCAGCGCCGCTTCGTCCGCAACGAGATGAGATGAAATGGAAGGGAACGCCCCTTCCCGTGGACATCCTCTGGAGGGATATACAACATTGAAACAGTTCAAAGGCGCAAAAAGCAATGCCATCTATGAGTTGGACGGCAGACCGCCGTTCCTTCAGGCCTTCCCCCTTGGCTTCCAGCAGCTGCTGGCTATGTTCGTGGGCAATATCGTTCCCATGATCCTGGTCGCCGGAGAGGCCCGTCTGGATAGTTACTATTCCACCCTGCTCATCCAGTGCTCCGTTCTGGGCGCGGGCGTGGCCACGCTGCTCCAGGCTTTCCCCATTCGCCTGGGCAGGATCCGCATCGGCTCCGGCCTTCCCATTATGATGGGCCTCACCTATACCTTCCTGCCCATCTGCCTGGCCGTGGCGACCAATGAGGCGCTGGGACTGCCCGTTTTGTTCGGCGCCCAGCTGGTAGCGGCCCTGTCCTCGGTCCTTGTAGCGTTCGTGCTGCCTTACATCCGTAAATTCTTCCCGCCCATCGTGACGGGTACTATAATCGTCTCCATCGGTATCTCCTGCTTTTCCATCGCCGCCTACAACCTGGCCGGCGGCCAGGGGGATCCCACCATGGGACAGCTCCATAACTGGCTCATCGGCGGCCTGGTCATCGTGGTGATCGTGGCCTGCTCCGCCTTCGGCAAGGGCATGGTCAGCGCCGCGGCGGTGCTCATCGGCATCGTGGCAGGCTATGTGGTGGCCGCGGTGGGCGGCTATGTGGACTTCAGCAACATTGCCTCCGCCAAGTGGTTTGACATTCCCCGTCCCCTGGCCTTTGGTGACGGCGGCCCCGCCCTGGTCTTCAAGCCCGAGTTCATCCTGGTCTTTATCCTGCTCTACTTCATCAACGCCGTGGAGATGGTGGGCGATATGACCGTGTCCGCCACCGGCGGTCTGGGCCGTCAGCCCAAGGACGAGGAGCTCTCCGGCGGTATTCTGGGCAATGCCTTTGCCTGCATGTTTGCCTCTGTCTTCAACTGCTTCGCCACCGGTTCTTACAGCCAGTGCTCCGGCATCGTGGCTATGACCAAGGTGTGTTCCCGCTGGGTCATGGGCACCGGCGCCCTGACCCTTATCGCAGCCGCTTTTTGTCCCAAGCTGGCCGGACTGCTCTCCACCATCCCCAACTGCGTGGTGGGCGGCGCCACCATCGTGGTCTTCTCCATGATCGCCATGAGCGGCATGAGCCTGGTGGCCAAGAGCCGCTTTACCAGCCGCTCTATGCTTATCTGCGGCATCTCCATCACTCTGGGCCTGGGCATCTCCTTCGCCAAGGACACCCTCGACCTGGTGGGCGGCTATGTGCAGATGTTCTTCGGTGAGTCCAGCATCATTCTGGTGGCCCTGACCGCCATCGTGCTGAACATCGTCCTGCCCAAGACGCAGGAAGATCTGGACGCGGAAGCTTCCGCCGACTGATTTGGAAAGGAGCGCAACTACTATGATCGACCACCTGCTGAAAAACGGAATCATTGTCACTGTCAATCCCGGCCGCGAGGTCTTTTTCCACGGCGCTGTGGCCATCCAGGGCAACCGCATCGTGGAGGCCGGCCCCAGCGGCGCGCTGGAGGCCAAGTACACCGACGCCGCCAGGGTCACCGACCTGGACGGCAAGATCGTCTTCCCCGGCTTTGTCAATACCCATAACCATCTCTTCCAGACTCTGCTCAAGGGCCTGGGCGACGACATGGTGCTCAAGGACTGGCTGGAGACCATGACCTTCCCCGCCGCCACCAACCTGACCCGCAACGACTGCTACCTGGCCGCCATGCTGGGCTGCATGGAAGGGCTGCACAGCGGCATCACCACCATGCTGGATTATATGTATCCCCATCCCACCGGGGAACTCTCCGACGGCGTCATCGACGCCATGAGGGAGCTGGGCATCCGCGGCATCCTGGGCCGGGGCTGCATGAACACCGGCAAGCAGTTCGGCGTCCATCCCGGCATCATGCAGGACGTGGACACCATTGAGAAGGATCTGCGCCGCCTCTTCGAGACCTATCACAACAGCGAGGACGGCCGCATCAAGATCTGGACGGCCCCCGCCGCCATCTGGTCCAACTCCAAGGACCTGCTGAAGATGCTCTGGCGGGTGACCAACGAGTACAAGTCCGGCTTTACCGTCCACATCTCCGAGACGCCCTTCGACCGGGCCGCCGCCCAGGAGCTCCACGGCCTGCCCGACGCCGAGGTCCTGGAGGATCTGGGCATCGTGGGCCCCAATGTGCTGATGGTCCACTGCTGCTACCTCACCGACAGGGACATCGCCATGGCCAAGAAGTACGATATGAAGGTATCCCACAACGTCTGCTCCAACCAGTACCTCTCCTCCGGCGTGGCCGACGTGCCCAAGATGCTCCGGAGCGGCCTTACGGTCTCTCTGGGCGTGGACGGCGCGGCCTCCAACAACGCCCAGGACATGGTGGAGCTGATGAAGTTCACCGCCCTCCAGCACAAGGTCGCCACCCGGGACCCCCTGGCCATGACCGCCGAGAAGGTGCTGGAGATGGCCACCATCGACGGCGCCCGCGCCCTGGGCATGGAGGACGAGATCGGCTCTCTGGAGGCCGGCAAGAAGGCGGACCTGGTCATCTTCGATCCGCTGGAGTGCCCCAAGGCCATCCCCATGCACAACCCCGTGTCCACCCTGGTCTACTCCGCCTCCATGAAGAACATCGTGGGCGCCATGGTGGACGGCAAGGTGGTCATGGAGAACGGCGTCATCACCACCGTCAAGGACGAGAAGGAGATCTACCGCAAGGTGCAGAAGTGCGCCGAGGACCTGTGTGAGCGGGGCCGCATCACCAACCGCCGCGAGGGCCACAAGTGGAACCGCAGCTTCGGCTGATCCGTCCCGGCCTCTCCTCATTGACAGCTTGACGCCCCGGTCTCCCAAGGGAGACCGGGGCGTTTCAGTCTGTCAAAGAACCTCGCCAGCGGCGGGGTTCTTCTGGTATAATAGAGAAAAGGGGGATTGAATATGGAGAACTGGAAAAAGGATTCCCGAAA
>JAHAEW010000060.1 GCA_018374635.1 Clostridiales bacterium | reverse complement strand
AAAACACGATTTGACCCTCTTCCGCCGTCTGCGGGACGGCGGAACTCTGCGAGGCTCTTGCAGCATAAATCGAAGAAATATACTTTATCGACAGTCTGAAACGGGAAAAACCTTGCAATATGCAAGGTTTTTCCCGTTTTCTCCGTTTTTCGATTATGAGAAAGGAGTGTTATTTGTAATAGTAATACCAATTTCCATTATATTTTTCATCACATTCTTCTTGTGAGGCAAAATCACAATCTTTTATTCCTTGAATTGGATAATTAAGTTTTTTTAACTGCTCTTTATGATATAAATTTATTCTTTCAGTAAGTCCGCTTTGTCGTGCAGATTTTAATTTTGCATTTGTGCGAAAAATGTAGGATACAAAATAGTTTTCTGGCTGAATGTATGCTCCAAAATCAATGCTTTTGTCTATGTCAGCAAAGTGTATTTTAACATTTTCCATACAACTTTTCATTATTTTCTTCCATTTCATTTCTTGTTCCATATTCCTCATTTTCCACCTTTACAAATTCAAATTTGTTGCAGTTTCTTAGTTCTTGCAAAAGCTGTTGATACTCTTGGCTACTCTCCATAAATGCAAATTCATTACCATTTTCCATTTCATCTTGCAGCATAGCTAAAATGCGTTCTGAAAAAATATTCGTTTCTGAACTGTCTAAATGTTTGTAAAGTGGATTTTCTTCGGGTTTCCATTTTTCACGCATTGCTGTCAATGTAGATTTGAGTGCTGTTAAACACCCTTTTTTGTCTTTTTTAATAACAGACAATGACAGTTTTGCGTTATATGGTATCCATTGAGTTACATAAAATAGTTTTGATGCCCGCTCATAAACATCAGCATAAAAATCCGCATCTTCTATTCGTTCTTCCTTTACTGCAATATCTAACATATTCATTAGCGCAGTCTGAATTTCAGTAATGCTATTTAATATTCGATGTTCCCATATTTTAAGTGCATCTAAAAATTTGCCCTGTTCTGTATAAAGAACAGCAATGCGCTCTTCTTTATCTATGGATGATGAAGGCAGCGTATTGATAAGTTTCTCTGCTTTAGAGAAATCTTTTCTATTTAAACTATACGATATCAGCATACTGGTGGCCGTTTCTTTTATTTCTGTATTCTGACTGCGTGATAATTGTTCATAAAACGCTTCAAACACTTTCTCATACCGTTCCGGCTCCGATATATTATAAAGAATTAGTGCTCCAGTTAAGTACATAACCGCAGAATATATTAAATTCTCACAAGTTGGAAAATCATGAATTTTGTCAATTGCCATTTGGAAAGCAGTTTCATAACCCTTTTCTTGAACAGTTTTATCAACTTCATCTACGAAATTAACAACTTCTACATCACTTAAATCATCTTGAAAGGATAAAAGTGTATTGAGGTCTGTTTTTAATAATCTTGCTAACGCGGGAAGAAGTGTTATATCGGGGTAGCTGCTTCCTTTTTCCCACTTATTTACAGCAGGGGTTGATATACCTAAAAATTCCGCAACTTGTTCTTGCGTCAATGATAATTCTTTTCTTTTTTCTCGGATAATGTGATTGATTTTCATAGCCAACCTCCTTTGTAATTCTATAATACCAGAGGGTATTTCAAGGCACAATGGAGTGATTATTAAATTCCTTGTTTATCAAATTAACTATAAGTTAAAACGGAATAGTAAGCCGGCTGTCCATCAAGTTCTTGTGTGTTACTTTACCGTACATGAGCATTGATTTTTTGTACAAAACCCCAGATATCTATGGTAAAATGAAACTGCAAATAGGAGGTGGTTCCAATGGCTTTCGGTGTACCGTCTGTTCGGACAGAAGACGGCTTCCATTGGGAGGCTGCTTATGAAAGGAGAGGGATCGCATGAAGCGATTTTTACGGGCCGCAGCGTCTCTCGCGGTGGTGTTGGGCTGTCTGACCACCGCAGGGATGGCGCTGGAATTTCCCGACTGGGAGATACACGGGACCGCGACCATGGACGATGCGTATGCGGAAAACTATGTTATCCTGGCCGAGGAGACCTTTACCATGACGGCCAGAATGAAGCCGGACCCATCCGCCCCGCTTTCAACGCAGGCCGCCCATTTCTCAGTCTTTTGCGACTGCAAGCAAAGCGCCCAGCAACTACCTTACCGGAAAGCATGACAGCGGAATCGGATTCGTTTCCGGAAATGACATCAGTGTGAAATACGTTCTGTCGGTTGAGCTTGCAAACGCAGAGTGGGACCCCGGAGCCGGAACTTTCACCGGCATGGAGTATGTTACGATGAAATAGCGCCGCCGCTTTCCTCCCATGGAACCGGTCCGGCAAATACAGCAGGCGGGGAGACCGTCCCATTTGGGAGGTCTCCCCGCCTTTCTTTTTTAATCGTTTGGTTCCAGCAGCTGCTTGCGGCACCAGCTCCCGCCGTGCCAGCGCCAGAGGAACAGCCCTGCCCGGATCAGCTCATCCAGCGCCATGGCGATCCAGAGCCCGGCCAGGCCCATCCCCCATACCACACCGAAGAGGTAGCTCCCGCCCACCCCCACGATCCACGCGGCAATGATGCAGATGGTGACCGGAAAGCGGATGTCTCCGCAGGCCTGGAGCGCGCGCACCATCACCATGTTGATCCCCCGTCCCGCCTCCAGGGGGATCTCGATGAGCATGATGGTCTTGGCCAGAGCCAGAACCTGGGGGTCTGTGGTGAAGATCCGGTAGACCGGCTCACACAGGACATAGAGCGCCACGGAAACCGCTGCGGAGACCCCTGTGGAGAGGAGCACAGCGGTCTTGACCTGCCGGTCGGTCTGTGCGATCTCTCCCCCGCCCATCAGCCGGGCCACCACCACCTGGCAGGCCTGGGACATGGCCGAGCCAAAGAGGTAGGTCACATTGGCGAACATGGTGGCGTACACTCTGGTGTTGACCACAAAGGCCGGGAATACATTACACACGGTCTGTACCCCGATCTGGGACAGGTTATAGGAGACCGACTCGCCCCCGGTGGGGATACCGATGCGCAGCAGCCGCCGCAGCTCTTCCCAGGGGAAGGGCCGCAGGTCTGCCAGCCGGAGCACCGGTCCGAAACGGATACGGAACAGCACTCCGATGATAACCACTCCCATGACCCGGGAAATCCCGCTGGAGATGGCCGCACCAGCCACACCCAGGGCTGGCAGCCCCACCGCCGGGACGCCGTTGATCAGAAGGGCGTTTCCGCCAATGTTCAGGCAGTTCATGACCACTGAGACCACCATGGTCTCCTTCATCATCTGACTGCTGCGGAAAAAGGCGGTAAAGGTCAGATAGACCGCCTGAAAGACCATGCCGAGGCCGATGATGCGCATATAGAGGCAGGCCTGGTCGAACATGACCGCCTGGACTCCCATCAGCCGGAACACCCAGGGACTGAAGATCAGCAGAAACAGGCTCACCACCAGCCCGAAGACCAGATTGGCGGCCAGCGAGACCGCGTAAATCTGCTTGACCTTTCTGGTGTCCTTTGCGCCGATGTACTGGGAGATCAGGATCATGGAGGCGGTGCACACCACGGAAAAGACCAGCAGCAGCAGATTGGTGATCTGGTTGGCATTCCCGATGGCCCCCACCCCGTTGGGATCGTGCCAGCCCACCATCATCTGGTCGGCGTTACCCACCATGAGCTGGAGGAGCAGTTCAATAAAGATCGGCCAGGTCAGGGCCAGGATCTGGCCAGCCCCGCCCCGCCCGGACGGGCGGCTGGAATGGTGTCTCATAAGGTCATCCTCTCTTAAATCAGGTACCGGACAGAGTCTGGAAAAAGCCTTTGCCCGATGTGGCAGACACTATTATAGAGCGCGCCTTCTCCCCGCTGCAAGGCGGAGAACTGCACATAATTTGCACGTTCCCTCTCCCCTCCTTGCACAAGGTACACAGAAGCCTTTTCCTCGCTTTTTTGTAAAAAAGTAAAATCTCCCCTTGACAGACCACTCATACTGTGGTATTCTCATACACGTAGTTAGTTATAGCTAACTAGCGAATCCTTAGCCGGGGGCGCTCCCCCGCTTCTCTTTCCCTACAAGTTAGCGCGAACTAACTCTAGAAAAGGAGTGTTACCATGCATTCTCAGGCCGCTGCGTTTGAACGGGCGCTCGCCTTTCACTGCGCCCCCGCCCTCTCTGGCGCCGCACCAGCCAATCTGGTCTCTCTGGCCCGGACCGATTATCCGGATCTGCCCGCTCTGCTCGCCTGCTACGGCAGACAGCTGGAGCGCCTGGGCGTCCGGCTCTTCCCCCTCTGCCAGTGTAACCGCCGGTGGCTGCTGCTGGTCTTTCGTCCGGAGCTGCTGCGCGCGGCTCTGGCGCCAGTGCAGGTACAGGCATGCCTGCTGCGCTGCGGCTACCCCGCCGGCGGCTCTCTCCGGGAGCAGCTGGTACTGCTGCGCGGCCGGGTCTCCCACGGTGCGGGCTTCCCCCACGAGATCGGGTTTTTCCTGGGCTATCCGCTGGCGGATGTGCTGGGCTTCCTGGCCCTGGGCGGCGAGTGCTGCCGCATGAGCGGATACTGGAAGGTCTATGGCGATGTGGCGTATGCCAGAGGCTGCTTTGCCCGCTTTGACCGGTGCCGGGACCGCCTGTGCCGGGGTCTGGCTTCCGGGACGCCCCTGCTGGAGCTGTTGCAGGCACAGACCCCACAGGCTGCATGAGGTACGCTTATATCAAAGGAGGTCATTTAACATGCAACTCGCGGTAATCTACTGGTCCGGTTCGGGCAACACAGAGGCCATGGCTCAGGCTGTGGCTGAGGGCGCCCGGAATGCCGGCGCGGACGTATCCCTTTTCCAGGTCTCCGAGCTGACCGCCGCTGACGCCGCCAAGTATGAGCGTCTGGCGCTGGGCTGCCCCGCCATGGGGGCGGAGGTGCTGGAGGAGAGCGAATTTGAGCCCTTCTTCACCGAGCTGGAGTCCAAGCTCAGCGGGAAACCGGTGGCCCTCTTCGGCTCCTACGGCTGGGGCGACGGACAGTGGATGCGCGACTGGCAGGAGCGTGCCGACCAGTCGGGCGCGCAGCTCTGTCAGGATGGTCTGATGGCACACGAGACCCCCGACGAGGACGCTCTGGCCCAGTGCCGCTCCCTGGGCGAGGCGCTGGCCCGCCCCTGATTTTTCTCTGCTTTCTCCCTATTTCTCTTTTCTCCAAACTCTGTGCGGGAAACCCGGGCGGCGGTCTGAGACCTCCGCCGCCCGGGGCCTCCCCTCCTCCCCAAGTGGGACGCCCGGAGCAGGCGAGCCTGTGGGCTTCGGCTGGCCTGTTCCGCGCATCCTCCTTCGGTCTACACCTATTTCTCTCTTTTCTCCAAGCAGCAAACGACAGAAGCAGACTCCCCCCGGTGCTGGGCACACCGGGGGGAGTCTGCTTGTCTGTCTATGGATTTCTTGTTATTTGGCCGTTCCGGCGCTCCGGCGCAGTTCCCCCGCCGCGCAGAGGACCACTCCGCACAGGCAGAGTCCTCCCCCGGCCAGAAACTGGGCCGCGGCCCCCGCCTCCGGGAAGAGGGGCACAAACAGCCCCACCAGGTAGGGGGAGAGAAAATATCCAATGTTCACCACGGTGAGCACCAGCGCCGTCGCGCCCGGCAGTGTGCTCTGCGGGGCCGTCTCGGTGAGCTCCAGCATCAGGCAGGGATTGAACAGCGCGATCCCCGCCGCAGGCGCGCACACCGCCAGAATGGCCGGGAGCAGTCCGATCCGCAGTCCGGCCAGCAGATAGCCCCCTCCCATGATCCCAAGGGCCCAGGCAAAGGTATACCGCCCCGTCCGGCGGTAGACGGGGCCGAATACAAAGGCCAGCAGGCCCGAGAGCACGGAGGCCGCCGCCGTCACGATGCCCGTAAGCTGGGCCGTCCCCAGCCCATACCCCTCGATATAGAGGGAGGACTGGGTCACATTCACATAATAGCATACCGCAAAGACAAACCCGATGGCGCTCAGGCGCAGAATGGCGGGGAAGTTCCACCCCTCGCATCCGCCGCCCGGCCGCCCCTCCCTGCGCCTTTCCACCCCATCGGCGGGCAGAAGGCGGATGGTCAGCGCCAGGGGGATCAGGTTCAGGGCGAAGAGGAGATAGACATTGTACCAGTGCAGGTCGGCCAGCACTCCTCCGGCCAGCACCACCGCGATGCGCCCCAGCTGCATGATCCCGGCGGTGGTCCCCATGACGCGGCCGCGCTCCTCCCCCTCATAGTACATGCTCACCAGGAGCGGATAGAGGGTGGAGCCCATGCCGTAGGCAACGCCCATCATGGCGCTCCCCACCAGCAGGACCGGCAGGCAGGCCCGCCCGGCATAGCTCAGCGCGCCGCTGAAGAGGTACAGGGAGAGCCCGGCCACCGCAAGGTGCTTGCGCGCGAAGAACCGGGTCAGCAGCGGCACGCCCAAAATCCCCGCGATCCCCATCAGGTTGGGCAGGGTCAGCAGGAGCTGGAGCACCGGCTCCGGCACCTCTGGAAAGGCGCTCAGCAGGCCGCTGACCGCCACCGAGGGGGCCAGGTAGATCAAATTGACAAAGCAGATGGCATAGATGGGGAGCTTGCGTCTCATATCAGTCGTCCTTTCTGACAGGTGAAGTGTTATTATATCTCACCCCTCTGAGAAAGGCAAGGAAATCTTCCACCATGGCCACGGCCGGTCTCTTCGCGGCGTTTCCCTTCTCAGGGAACCACCACGTTCACCGGCGCGCCGGCCAGGAAGCGCTCCAGATTGTGCGCCGCGGTCTCCAGCAGGCGCGCCCGGGTCTCCCAGGGGCCCCAGGCCAGGTGGGGCGTGATGATGCAGTTGGGCGCGCCGATGAGGAGGTCCCCTCCGCGGGGCGGCTCCTCACACAGCACATCCAGGGCCGCGCCCCCCACCTGTCCGGAGCAGAGGGCCTCATAGAGGGCGCTCCCGTCGATCAGCGGCCCCCGGGCGGTGTTGATAATCAGAACGCCCCGCTTCATGGCGGCCAGGCGCTCCCGGTTGAGGAACCCCCTGCGCTCCTCCGTCAGGGGGCAGTGCAGGGACAGGACGTCCGCGCGGCTCAGGACCTCCTCCAGACCGGCGGCGCGCAATCCGGGCGCCGCCTCGATCGTATGGGAGGAGGAGACCAGCACCTCCATCCCGAAGGCCAGGGCGAGGCGGGCCGCCGCCTGGCCGATCCGGCCGTAGCCCACGATGCCGAAGGTCTTTCCCTCCAGCTCCATCATGGGCTTCTCCCAGTAGCAGAAATCCGGGGCCTTGGCCCAGTTTCCCGCCTTGACGCTCTCGCTGTGCAGACCCACATGGTTGGTGAGCTCCAGCAGCAGCGCAAAGACGTGCTGGGCCACCGCATGGGTGCTGTACGCCGGGATGTTGGTCACCACGATCCCCCGCTCCCGGGCCGCCTCCAGGTCCACCACATTGTATCCGGTGGCTAGGACGCTGATATAGCGCAGGTTGGGGCAGGCCTCCAGCACCGCGCGGTCCAGGACGGTCTTGTTGGTCATGGCCGCCTGGGCCTCCCCGATGCGCTCCGCCACCAGCTCCGGCGGGGTGCGGTCATAGACCGTCAGCTCTCCAAACCGCCCCAGCGCTGACCAGTCCAGATCCCCCGGGTTGAGGGTGTACCCGTCCAAAATCACACAGTTCATCCATATTCTCCTTTCCATATCCCGGGCGGCCCTCCCCGGGGATAAAACGCGAAAGGCGGCGCGGCCCCTTTCCGAGACCGCGCCGCCCAGCATGTCGAGAAACCCCGGCACGCTTCTCAAAAATGCAACCATTTTTTGAGGAAAAACAGAACCCCTGCCTGTTACGCCTCCGGGCGGAGCACATAGCGCTCCACCATCCGGCCCACGCCGTCCTCCTGGTGGGAGGGGGCGATCTGTCCAGCCGCCCCGCGGGCACAGTCCATCCCGTTTTCCATGGCAAAGGAGCACCCGGCCCAGCGGAGCATCTCCACATCGTTTCCGCCGTCCCCAAAGGCCATGACCTCCTCCCGGGCGATTCCCAGGCGGGCGCACAGCCGCGCGAGCGACCGGCCCTTGTCGGCGGCAGCCGAACTGATTTCCAGATTATCCGACAGCCCGGAGGCCACATAGAGCCCCGGGATGGAGGCCAGCTCCTCCCGCAGCGAGGCGCGGACTGCCTCCGGAACAAAGAAGCTGTCGATCTTCTCCACCCGCCGACCGGCCAGGGCCTCCTCCAGCGTGTCCACCAGGGTGACCACCCGCTCGGCGGTGCGCTGAAATTCCGGCGACAGGGAGAAATGCCGCCCCATCTCGTCCAGCACGGCCCGCTCCAGATAGGCCTCCCCATCCGAGTAGGTCAGAAAAGGCGCGCCTGTCTGGCGCAGCATCCCAAAGAGACGCCGCCAGACCGGCTCTTCCAGGCCGTCCCGGTCCAGCCAAGCACCCTCTGCCACAGCCCGGGTGCCCGCCCCGTTGCAGAGGATGGCGTAGTCCACACATCCCAGCGCCTCCACGCTCTCCCGCACAAAGCACCAGGGCCGTCCGCTGGCCAGGACGATACGCACGCCCTGGTCCGACGCGGCGCGCAGGGCCGAGCGGTTGCGGGGCGAAATGGTCACATGGTCCCGCGCCAGAAGGGTGCCGTCCATATCGGTGGCAATGAGACGGATCATCCCTTTTTCAGGGCCACTGCGGCGCGGGCCTGGGTCGCGATCCCCTCGGGGGTGAGTCCGTAGTGCTCCAGCACCAGGGGCGCCTTGCCGGAGCGGCCGAACACGTCGTTGACGCCGTGGCGCACCACGGGCACGGGGCACACGCCGGAGAGATAGCCGGCCACGGCCTCGCCCAGACCGCCCAGGATGTTGTGCTCCTCGGTGGTCACGACGGCCCCGGTCTCCCGGGCCGCACGGAGCAGCAGCGCCTCGTCCAGGGGCTTGATGGTGTGCATGTCGATGACCCGGGCGTCGATGCCGTCGGCCTCCAGCATCCCGGCGGCCTTCAGGGCCATCTGCACCATCATGCCCGTGGCCACGATGGTCACGTCGCCGCCGTCCTTCAGCGTGGTGCCCTTGCCCAGCTCGAAGGTATAGCCGGGGATGGTATCGGTGACGGTCTCCACCGCCAGGCGGCCCAGGCGCAGGTAGGCGGGGCCCTCATAGTCCAGCAGGGCCTTGACCGCCAGCTTCATCTCGTGGCCGTCGCAGGGGCAGCACACCAGCATCCCGGGAATGGAGCGCATGGTGGCGAAGTCCTCGCAGCACTGATGGGTGGCGCCGTCCTCGCCCACGCTCAGACCGCCGTGGGAGCCCACCACCTTCACATTCAGGCGGGGGTAGGCCACGGAGTTGCGCACCTGCTCAAAGGCGCGGCCGGCGGCAAACATGGCGAAGGTGGCGGCAAAGGGCTTCTTGCCGCAGGCGGCCAGGCCGGCGGCCACGCCGACCATATTGCTCTCAGCGATGCCCATGTTGAAAAAGCGCTCCGGGCAGGCCTTGGAAAAACTCTTGGTCATGGTGGCCCCCGAGAGGTCGGCGTCCAGCACCACCAGCTCGGGATACTGCTCCGCCAGTTCTACGATAGCCTCGCCGAAGGCGGCGCGGGTTGCGATCTTATCAGCCATGGTTTACTACTTCCCCTCCAGTTCGTTCAGCTTGGCTTCCAGCTCGGCATGGGCCTTCTCATACTGCTCGTCGTTGGGAGCCTTGCCATGCCAGCCGGCGTCGTTCTCCATGAAGGAGACGCCCCTGCCCTTGACCGTGCGGGCCAGAATGACGGTGGGCTTGTCCGTGCAGGCGCGGGCCTGCTCCAGCGCGCCGGCGATGGCCGCGTAGTCGTGGCCGTCCACCTGGAGCACGTTCCAGTTGAAGGCGGCAAACTTCTGATCCAGAGGCTCGGTGGGCATGACGTCGGCCGTCTTGCCGTCGATCTGAAGTCCGTTCACATCCACGAAAGCGCAGAGATTGGACAGATGATACTTGGCCGCGGCCATGGCGGCCTCCCAGATCTGGCCCTCGGCCACCTCGCCGTCGCCCAAGACGGCATAGACCCGGTAGTCCTTCCTGTCCAGCTTGCCGGCCAGCGCCATGCCCACCGCGGCGGAGAGGCCCTGTCCCAGGGAACCGGTGGACATGTCCACCCCGGGGACGTGCACCATGTCCGGATGGCCGGAGAGGTGGCCCTCAATGGAGCGGAAGAGCTTGAGCTCCTCCTCGGGGAAGTACCCCCGCAGCGCCAGCACGGCGTAGAGCGCGGGCGTACAGTGCCCCTTGGAGAGCACAAAGCGGTCCCGATCGGGGGACTTGGGCTCCCTGGGGTCCACCTTCATCTCGTGAAAATAGAGCACCGTCAGGATGTCCATCGCGGACAGCGCCCCGCCGATGTGGCCGGAGGCCGCCGTATGGACCATATCCATGCCCAGCAGGCGCCCTTTTGCAGCGGTGACTGCCAGTTCATGTACCTTTGCCTGTTCCATTTGATTCACCTGTCCTTTGAACGATATTTTGAACCATTGCTTTCAGTATAGCCCACCACGGCCCAGTTCGCAAGATAAAAAACGCCTTTCTTCGTACCAAACCCCAATTCCGCCCCGGGCTACCCTGTCCGGGCGCAGAAAGGCGGCCCGGAGACCAGGTGTCTCCGGGCCGCCCCAGCTGTTTTACCTGCTGTTCTCATCCATGGCCAGCGCGGCGGCCTGAATGGCCCGGACCGACTCCTCAATGCCGATCCGGCTGTTGATGCACAGATCGTAGTTGTTCATATCGCCCCACTTTTTCCCCACAAAATGGTTGTAGTAGGAGGCGCGGTAGCGGTCCTGCCGGGTCACATAGTTTTCGATATGTACGCTCTCCACTCCGTACTCCTCCCGGGCGCGGCGGGAGCGTTCTTCCAGCGGGGCCGTCACAAAGACCCGCAGGCAGTGGGGAAACTCGTCCAGAATGTAGTCGGAGCAGCGGCCCACGATGACGCAGGGGCCCTTCTGCGCCGCCTCCTTGATGATCTTGGACTGGGCGATGAACACCTGGTCGGGCAGAGGCATCATCTGCGTCATATTGTACAGGTCGAACATGAAGCTGCCGGTGGGACGCGTCTCCGCCTGGCGGATGTAGTTCTCCGTCAGGCCGGTCCGCTCTGCCACCGCCTGAACGATCTCCTTGTCATAGTACGGGACCTCCAGCGCTTCCGACAGTTTCCGGGCGATGATGCGCCCGCCGGAGCCGTATTGGCGGCTGATGGAAATGACAACCTGTTTCATAAAAGGCACCTCCCTGTTTCCGTCATGTTCTCAATACCTGTGGGTACAGTATTATTATACCATATTTCCCCCAAACAGAAAGGCAATTTTGAAAAAATTGTCGTTCAGATCATCCGCAGGATCTCCCGCTTGAGCCGGGAGATGATCCGCTTTTCCAGCCGCGAGATATAGGACTGGGAGATCCCCAGCCGGTCGGCAACCTCCTTCTGGGTCTGCTCCGCTCCGCCGCTGAGCCCGAAGCGCAGGGTGATGATCTCCCGCTCCCGGGGCTCCAGCTTCTCCAGGGCGTCGAAAAGGAGCTGCCGGTCCACATCCTCCTCGATGGGGCGCATGACCAGGTCGCTCTCGGTCCCCAGCACGTCGGAGAGGAGCAGCTCGTTGCCGTCCCAGTCGGTGTTGAGGGGCTCGTCGAAGGAGACCTCGGTCTTCTGGTTGGAGGTCTTGCGCAGGTGCATGAGGATCTCGTTCTCAATGCACCGGGAGGCATAGGTGGCCAGCTTGATGTTCTTGGCCGGCTTGTAGGTGGACACGGCCTTGATAAGCCCGATGGTGCCGATGGAGATCAGGTCCTCCAGCCCCACGCCGGTGTTCTCGAACCGGCGGGCGATGTAGACCACCAGGCGCAGGTTGTGCTCGATCAGGCGCTTTTTCGCCCACTCGTCCCCCTCTTCCAGCCGGGCGATGAGTTCCGCCTCCTCTTCCCGGGGAAGCGGGGCGGGCAGCGTGTCGCTGCCGCCGATGTACATGACCTTTCCCGGCAGCGACAGGCCAAGCCTCGTCAGGAGCCGCTGTATCCCCGTGTAGATGCGCAGGCGCAGATTCATACCCTTTCTCCTCCTCCCGGTCCTCACCGGGTCTGATTTACAGCGCGCCGATGAGCGCGCCGCAGTTTCCTCCGTCGGATACCGGCGTGGGCGAGAGGGCCACCAGGAGATCCCCCAGTTCCTCCCCGCCCACCCGGACCGAGTCGGCCCGGACGGCCAGGAGAAAGCCGCACTCCACCCCCACCGCCCGGTAGGGCAGCAGGCGCAGGCGCGTTCCCAGCCCGCCCCGGCTCAGCCGTTCCAGCCCCTCCACCGCGTGGGACAGGTCCCAGGGGTCGGGGCCGCTCCCGGGCGGGAAGAGGTCCTCCAGCTTCCGGCCCTCCGCCACCAGCACCATCCGCCCGCTCACGGGATCGGTGAGGGTGTGGCCGGTGTCCACCAGCGTGACCAGGGATACCGTCCGCTCCCCCAGCCGCACCACGGCGGTGCGCAGCTCCCGGGGCGTGTGGACCGCCCCCCGCCGGAAGACCAGGGTCAAAAGCGTATAGCACCCGGCCGCCGAGAGCAGGATGAGCCGCAGGTCCATCCCGGAGTAAAAGATCCCGTTTTTCAGGGTGAGCCCCCGCCCGCCCAGCAGCGCGATGGCGAACACGCCGCCCCCGAAGGCGGCCGACACGCCGAAGAACACCAGGCTCACCCGCAGCAGGCGGGGACTGCGCCCGTAGGCCAGCAGGAGCATGGCCACCCCCACCGCCAGCTTGCAGAGGGGATGGAGCAGAAATCCCATCCCCGGAAAGCACACCGCGGCGGCATAGAGCCCGCCCAGCGCGGCCCCGGCCCCCAGCCAGAGGCGGCGCAGCCGCTCTCCCGCCAGCTTGCCCGCCGAGAGCAGGAGCAGATAGTTGACCGTCAGATTGAGCAGGAACAGCTCGTCTATGTAGACCACTGTCAACGGCCTCCCCCCTTTCCGTGCCCCCCATTATAAGCCCGTCCCGCCACAAAAAAGGTCATAAGCCGTTGCCCCCCATCTTCCTCACGCTTCCCCATGATACGACAAAACCGGCGCCCAGTAGGGCGCCGGCTGGCGTCTCAAAAATGCAGGCATTTTTGAGAGAGGGGATGCAGGCCGCTGCGCGCACTCGCTTACGCTCGCACACTTGCGGCCTGAGAAGTGTTTTTTCTGAGGCTCATGTCCTCAGAAAAAACGAATTCGGACGTTCTTTCGCCGCCTGCGGGCGGCGAAACCCTGCGAGGCTTTTGCGGAAAACCGTCCGGAGAGTGCATTTATGTATCAGAGCTTATTCCTCGATAAGTTCTCCCTCAAAGACGGTGACGGCCCCACCGGTCATGAAGACGTGGCCGGTCTCCTCGTCCCAGCGGATGTGCAGGCGGCCGCCCAGCAGGTCCACGTGGGCGCTGCGGCCGCACTTGCCGTTGAGCACCGTGGCCACCAGCACCGCGCAGGCGCCGGTGCCGCAGGCCATGGTCTCGCCGCTGCCCCGCTCCCACACCCGCATCCGCAGGTGGTCCGGGCCCAGGACCTGCACGAACTCGGTGTTCGTCCGGTTGGGGAAGCTGGGGTGGTGCTCAAAATCGGGGCCCAGCCGGGGCAGGTCCACCGCTCCCGGGTCGTCCACATAGAGCACCGCATGGGGGTTGCCCATGGAGACCGGCGTTACGGTGTAGTCCTCTCCCTGGATGGTGAGGACCCGGTTCTCCTCCCAGGTGGGGACCCCCATGTCCACCGTCACCGCGGACACCTTCCCGTGCTCCAGGTGGAGCTCCAGGTGCTTGATGCCGGCCAGGGTCTCCACCGTCAGGCTGGTCTTGCCCACCAGCCCCTTGTCGTAGGCAAACTTTCCCACGCAGCGGATGCCGTTGCCGCACATCTCGCTCTCCGAGCCGTCGGCATTGTACATCCGCATCCGCACGTCGGCACAGTCCGAGGGACAGATGCAGATCAGTCCGTCCGAGCCGATGCCGAAGTGCCGGTCAGACACCCGCCGGGCCAGGGCGGGCAGATCCTCCGGCATTTCCCGGGTACAGTCCAGGTAGACATAGTCGTTGCCCAGACCCTGCATTTTGGTAAACTTCACGCCAATTCCTCCTTATCCATACAGCGCCAGTCCCGCCTCCCGCTCCAGGAGGAGCCGGGCGGTCTCCGCCAGCTTTCGTCCGCAGATCATGCTTCTCTGCTGGAGCAGGCGGTGGGCCTGCCCCTCGTCCATCCCCCGCTGCTCCATGAGCCACTCCTTGGCCCGGCGGATGAGTTCCTCCTCCCCGGCCGGGCGGACACTCAGCCGGACGCTCTGGGCCAGACCCAGCGCCCGCTCCACTCCCTCCAGCAGGGCGTTGCGGGAGAGCGGGGTGGAGAGGGTCACCAGCCCGTCGGAGCGCCCGCACAGGCTCAGCAGATTCTCCGGCGCCACTAGCACCATGGTGCGCCCGGCCGGCAGGTCAAAAAACAGCTCCTCCGCCGTGGCGTCGGGCAGCTTGTAGCCGCAGACCACCGTGGGGATCTGCTGCTGGCCCAGCAGGAGGCGGACCTCTGCCGCCGTGCGGCAGATCAGTCCCCGGGCCAGGCCCGCCCCTTCCAGCAGCGCGCGGACCTTCCGGCTGGTGTTCTCATTCTCAAAGGCAAGTACGACGCGCTCCAACCCCACTCAACTCCCTGTGCGCTGTGCTCCATCAATAGAGGGTGATGTACTTCTCCCGCTCCCAGGAGCTGACGCGGGTTTTATACTCGTACCACTCCTTCTTTTTGCCCTGGATGTAGTAGGAGGAGACATGATCCCCCAGGGCATCCATGAGCAGCTGGTCCTTCTGCAGCTCCTTGATGGCGCTGGAGAGGGAGTCGGGCAGGCTCTCGATCCCACGGGCGGCCCGGGCGGCGTCGTCCATGGCATAGATGTTCTCGGTGATCTCCTCCGGCGGGGTGAGGCCCCGCTCGATGCCGTCCAGTCCGGCGGCCAGGCACACAGCAAAGGCCAGATAGGGATTGCAGGACGGGTCGGGGGAGCGCAGCTCCACCCGGGTGGACTGCCCCCGGGCGGCCGGGATGCGGATGAGGGCCGAGCGGTTGGAGGCCGACCAGGCCAGATAGCAGGGGGCCTCATAGCCCGGCACCAGGCGCTTGTAGGAGTTGACCAGGGGATTGGTGATGGCCGAGATCCCCTTCACATGGGCCAGAATGCCCGCGATGAAGCTGTACGCCTCTTTGGAGAGTCCCCGGCGGTCATTGGGATCGTAGAACACGTTCTTGCCGTCCCGGAAGAGGGACATGTTGGTGTGCATGCCCGATCCGGCCACGCCGAAGATGGGCTTGGGCATAAAGGTGGCGTGGAGGCCGTTCTTCTGGGCCAGGAGCTTGACCGCCAGCTTGAAGGTCATGATGTTGTCGGCGGCGGTAAGGGCGTCGGCGTATTTGAAGTCGATCTCGTGCTGGCCCGCGGCGTTCTCGTGGTGGCTGGCCTCGATCTCAAAGCCCATCTCCTCCAGGTTGAGGCAGATCTCCCGCCGGGTGGTCTCCCCGTGGTCCAGGGGGCCCAGGTCAAAATAGCCCGCCTCGTCGTTGGTCTCGGTGGTGGGGTTCCCGTGCTCGTCGGTCTTGAAGAGGAAGAACTCACACTCGGGCCCCACATTGAAGGTGTCGTAGCCCATGGCCTTCATCTTCTCAGTCATGCGCTTGAGCACGTTCCGGGGGTCCCCCATGAAGGGGGAGCCGTCGGTGTTGTACACGTCGCAGATCATCCGGGCCGTCTTGCCGAACTGGGCCCGCCAGGGGAAGATAGTGAAGGTGTCCCGGTCCGGGTAGAGGCACTGGTCCGACTCGTCGATGCGGACAAAGCCCTCCACCGAGGAGCCGTCAAACATGATCTGATTGTTGACCGCCTTCTCCACCTGGGAGGCGGTGAGGGCCACATTCTTCAGCTGCCCGAAGATGTCGGCAAACTGCATGCGGACGAATTTGATGTCCTCCTCCCGCACGATGCGGATGATGTCTTCCCTGCTCCGTGCCATAAACGGCAGTCCCCCTTTGAATATATGTGTGATCCTGGCAAAAAGGGCGCTCCTCTCCCGTCCTTCGGGAGCCGGAACGCCCTTGTCCTCGACTCGTGTGCCGCCCTTCCCGCTTTGGAAGGGCTGTTTCTTGTCCATCCTACCATATCCGGCCAGCTTTGGCAAGGGGGATGGGAAAGGAATCCCGTCCCGGGACCTATTCGCGGTTTTCCCTCCGCACGTAAATTTTTTTCTGCCACTTCCCCTTCCCGGGCACAGAAGTCTTGCAAACTCCGCATCCATCAGTATATAATAAAAAAGCCGCCTGTCTTTACCGCATCGGCGGGCGGCTACAATACAAAGGAGTGAATGATATGCCTGACGAACTGAATCCACCCGCAATGGCCCAGAACTTTATCCATGATTTCATTGACGAGGATATCGCGCAGGGCGGTCAGTTCCAAGGTATGACCGTCCACACCCGTTTCCCGCCCGAGCCCAACGGTTATCTGCACATCGGCCATGCCAAGGCCATCTTTGTGGACTTCGGCACCGCCGAGAAATACGGCGGGCTGTGCAACCTCCGCATGGACGACACCAACCCCACGAAAGAGGATGTGGAGTATGTGGAGGCCATCCAGGAGGACATCCACTGGCTGGGCTACGACTGGGGCGGCCGGTTTTTCTTTGCCTCCGACTATTTTGAGCAGATGTACCAGTACGCCGTGGCGCTCATTAAGAAGGGCCTGGCCTATGTCTGTGAGCTCACCCCGGAGCAGTTCAGGGAATACCGCGGGGACGTGAACACCCCCGCCCGCTCCCCCTACCGGGACCGCCCGGTGGAGGAGTCCCTGGACCTCTTCGCCCGGATGCGCGCGGGCGAGTTCGAGAACGGCCGCATGACCCTGCGGGCCAGGATCGACCTCACGAGCGGCAACTTCAACATGCGCGACCCGGTCCTCTACCGCATCAACCACATGCACCACCACCGCCAGGGGGACAAGTGGTGCATCTATCCCATGTACGACTTCGCCCATCCGCTGGAGGACGCCCTGGAGGGGATCACCCATTCCCTGTGCTCTCTGGAGTTTGAGGACCACCGCCCCCTCTACGACTGGATCATCCAGCACTGCGATGTGCCCGCCAAGCCCCGCCAGATCGAGTTTGCCCGGCTGGGCATCAACTACACCGTCATGTCCAAGCGCAAGCTCCGCCAGCTGGTGGAGGAGGGCCGGGTCTCCGGCTGGGACGATCCCCGCATGCCCACCCTCTGCGGCCTGCGCCGCCGGGGCTACACCCCCCGCTCCATCCGCAGCTTCTCCGAGCGCAACGGCGTGAGCAAGGCGGCCTCCACGGTGGAGTTCGCCTTCCTGGAGCACTGCCTGCGGGAGGACCTCAACGAGACCGCCCAGCGCGTCATGGCGGTCCTGCGCCCCGTGAAGCTGGTCATCACCAACTACCCTGAGGGGCAGAGCGAGACCTTCGAGGTGGAGAACAACCCCAGCCGGCCCGAGGACGGCGTCCGGACCGTCACCTTCTCCCGGGAGCTCTATGTGGAGGCCGAGGATTTCCTCCCCGAGCCTGTGCCCAAGTACAAGCGCCTCTATCCCGGCGGCCCCGAGTGCCGCCTGAAGGGTGCCTACCTCATCAAGTGCGTGGGCTATGAGACGGACGAACACGGCAACGTCACCGGGATCGCCGCCGAGTACGATCCCGACAGCCGGGGCGGCGATCCCGCCGACGGCCGCAAGGTGAAGGGCGCCACCATCCACTGGGTGGACGCCGCCACCGCCGTGGACGCCGAGGTCCGCCTCTACGACAACCTCTTTGCCGACGCCGAGCCCGATGCCGGCGACAAGAATTTCCTGGACTGCCTGAATCCCGGCTCTCTGGAGGTCCTCACCGGCTCCAAGGTGGAGGCCGGTCTGGCCGACGCCCAGGCCCCCGCCTCCTACCAGTTCCTCCGCCAGGGCTATTTCTGCGTGGACAACAAGGATTCCCAGCCCGGCCACCTGGTCTTCAACCGCTCCGTCAGCCTGAAGGACAGCTTCAAGCCCGGCAAGTAATCCAGCCTGTCAAGCCTGTGGGCGGTATCCAATGTGATGCCGCCCACGTTTTGAAATGAGGGAAATGTGATGTATCTGTTCCGCAACGACTACTCCTTCGGCGCCCACCCCAAGGTGCTGGAGGCCCTGTCCGCCAGCAATCTGGAGGGCAGCCCCGGCTACGGCTTCGACCCCCACTGCGAGGCGGCCGCCGCCAAGATCAAGGCGCTTTGCCAGGCCCCCCAGGCCGACGTGCAGTTCCTGATCGGCGGCACCTCGGCCAACCTTACCGCCATCGCCGCCTTCCTCCGCCCCTGGGAGGGCGTGTTCTGCGCCCACACCGGCCATGTCAACGGCCACGAGTCCGGCGCGGTGGAGGCCACCGGGCACAAGCTCCTCCCCCTGGAGGCCGGTCCCGACGGCAAGCTGACCCCCGCCCTCATCGAGGCGGCCCTCCCGGCCTACGACGACGTCCACCTGGTCAAGCCCCGGCTGGTCTACGTCTCGGACGCCACCGAGACCGGCGGCGTCTACACCAAGGCCGAGCTGGAGGCTCTCTCCGCCTGCTGCCGTGCCCACGGCCTGCTCCTCTTCCTGGACGGCGCCCGCCTGGGCTGCGCCCTCACCTCCCCCGCCAACGACCTGACCCTCCCCGATCTGGCCCGCCTGACCGACGCCTTCTACCTCGGCGGCACCAAGAACGGCGCTCTTATGGGCGAGGCGCTGGTCCTGGTCAACCCGGCGCTCCAGGAGGATTTCTTCCGCATCAAGAAGCAGCGGGGCGCGGTCCTGGCCAAGGGCTGGCTGCTGGGCGTCCAGTTTGAGGCCCTGCTGGAGGACGGCCTCTACTTCCAGCTGGCCCGCCACGCCAACGACATGGCCCGCAAGCTCCAGGACGGGCTGAAGGCCAAGGGGTATTCCTTCCTCTTCGAGTCCCCCTCCAACCAGATCTTCCCCATCGTGCCCGACGCCCTCCTCCCGGCGCTGGAGCGGATCTGTGCCTTTGAGGTCTGGGGCGCGGCCCCGGAGGCGGGCCATACCATTATCCGTCTGGTGGCCAGCTTTGCCACCGAGCCCTCCGATGTGGACGGGCTGCTGGAAGCCTTCCCCACACCCTGATTTCAACCGGAGGGATTTTTATGGACAGTGAACTGCTGAAACTGCGCATCCCCTCGTACATCTACCGCATCGCCCAGCTGCTGGAGATCGTTGTGAGCCTCATCGTCATTGCGGCTATCGCCCTCTCCATCTGGTCGGTCCTCCTGGAGCTGGGCGTGATGGCCGGGAACCCCGGTGATACCGATCTCCTCCAGGATTTTCTGGCCACCGCCTTCACGGTGGTCATCGGCATCGAGTTTCTCAAGATGCTCAGCCGCCACAATATGAGCTCGGTGGTGGAGGTCCTCCTCTTCGCCATCGCCCGCCAGATGGTCATTGAGCACACCACCGCAATGGAAAACCTCACCATGGTGATCGCCATCGCCATCCTCTTCACCATCCGGAAATATCTGTTTATCCCCGGGCTGGACGACAAGAAATACAGCCCCCACAGCAAAAAGCGCGCCGACGCGGAGGAGTCCGCCCAGGAGCGCGTCCACTCCTGAGCGAAAAAGAGGGTGTACGGTTTTCCGTACACCCTCTTTTGCAGACTGTCAATAAAGTATATTTCTTCGATTTATGCTGCAAGAGCCTCGCAAAGTTCTGCCGGGCGCAGACGGCGGAAGAGGGTCAAATCGTGTTTTCCGGCGGCGTGTACGTCGGAAAACACACTTCTCCCAGGCCGCAAGTGTGCGAACCGGGAACCCAAACAAAGCCCAGCGAAGCGGGTTTGTTTGGGAGAGAAGGGGCAAGGGAGCGGAGTGAACCCTGGCC
>JAHAEW010000059.1 GCA_018374635.1 Clostridiales bacterium | reverse complement strand
ATGGCGGGAGAACTCTGCTTCTCTCTTTATGTTCCTCTTTTGGCCCCTATATGCCAGAAACCAGGCTCATGCTTGATGCATAGCCGGGTTTCTCGACAGTCTGAGAGGGACGGTAATTCCGTCCCTCTTCCCATATCTCTGTTCAGGCTTTCTGCAGCGCTTCCATCACCTCATCAATCTTTTTCTGGGGCAGATAGGCTCCGGCAAAAGCCAGCAGCTGCTCCAGCGTCACGGTATTGGCCGCTCCCGTAAGGGGGTGCTTGAGGACAGCGGGCAGCTTTTTCTGCAGGACGCTCCGGCTCCGGGGATCTGCCAACAGCTGGCCCACCGTAATCTGATTCTGCTTTAAGTCCATGGTATCTTCCTCCTGTTGTGGTGATACCTCACTCTATGCACAACCCAAATCAAATTTTACACGCTCCCGGAAGGTCCCGTTCTCTTTTTCCCAGTCTTGCGGCCTTGTCCCATACGCATTATAATAAAAGAAACGGTCTGGCGGCTCAACGGCCTTGACCGGCCTTGTCCACATACCGCAATCCAAGAACGGAGGAATTTCACATATGATCAAACCCTTTGAAGGACATACGCCGCAGCTCCATTCCGACGCCCGGGTGGCGGAAAATGCCACACTGGTGGGCCAGGTCACGCTGGACGCGCGCTCCAGCGTCTGGTATGGCGCGGTCCTCCGCGCCGATACCACCACCATCCACGTAGGGACCGGCTCCAACCTCCAGGATGGATGCATGGTGCATGGAGACGAGGGATTCCCTGTTCAGATCGGCCGGGACGTGACCGTAGGCCATGGGGCGATCCTTCACGGCTGCACGGTGGGAGACCACTGTGTCATCGGCATGGGCGCCACGCTCCTCAACGGCTGCGTGATTGGGGCGGACTCTCTGGTCGCCGCCGGGGCGCTGGTCACCCAGAACACCGTGATCCCTGCCGGAAGCCTGGTGATGGGCGCTCCCGCCAAAGTCCGCCGGGCGCTCACCGAGGAGGAGAAGGCGGGCAATCTGGATTCCGCCCGGGAATATGAGCATCTCTCCCTCCAGCTTCCTCCGGCGGAGGGCTCCCGATGAAACGCTGGCGTGATTCCTCCCTCCGCGCCCAGGTGAAAAGCTCTCCCATGGTGGCCCTGCTCTATCAGATCCTTCGCTTTCTGGTGGTCGTGGTCATGGTGGCTCAATTTTTCAACGGAAATTTTGAAAATGTCTTTCTGTGTGTGCTGACCCTGATCCTATTTCTCGTTCCCAGCTTTATTGAGCGGAAAATTCAGATCGATCTGCCTGACACGCTGGAAGTCATCATCCTGCTCTTTATTTTTTCCGCTGAAATTTTGGGTGAGATCCAGGCTTACTACATCTCTATCCCTTACTGGGATACCATGCTCCACACCCTCAACGGCTTTCTCTGCGCCGCCATCGGCTTCTCCCTGCTGGATATTCTCAACCGGAACGAGCGGTTTTCCTTCTCCCTCTCTCCCCTGTACCTGGCCATCATGGCCTTCTGCTTCTCCATGACCATCGGCGTGTTGTGGGAGTTCTTTGAATGCACGATGGATGTGTTTTTCCATCTGGATATGCAGAAGGATACGGTCGTAAACACCATCTCCTCGGTCATGCTGGATCCTGACGGAGGCAATGTGCCCACCGCCATCCAGGGCATCACCGACGTTATTGTGGTCACCGCCGGCGGACGTGAGATCCCCCTGGGTCTGGGCGGCTATCTGGATATCGGCATACTGGATACCATGAAGGACCTGTTCGTCAATTTTATCGGCGCGGTGGTCTTTTCCTTCATCGGCTATTTCTATGTCAAGTCCCGGGGCAAGGGCCGCTTCGCCCGCCGCTTTATCCCCCAGGTGCTTCCCGAGCCTCCGGCATCCGAACCGAAAAAATAAGCTCCGGCGCGTATGCTTCTCTCCTGCGGGGATATAATAATATCATCACCGCAAAGGAGGAAATGCGTTATGAACAACCAGGCTAATCACAACATCAAGTGCTCCGTCTCCAGCTGTGCCCATCACTGCGAGCAGAATTGCTGCACCCTTAACGAGATCAAGGTGGGCTGCTGCGGCGCTGCCGCTCCCAAGAGCTGCGACTCCACCGAGTGCGCCTCTTTCCAGCTGCGCAGCAGAGGCTGAGGCCGCTGAGTCCGGAGGCCGCTCCGGTCTGACGCAAAGATCCCCGGTTCCCATTGTAAGGGAACCGGGGATCTTTCTGCTCTCCCGCCTCTATTCGCGGGATCGTCCGGCCGTCAAAACGGGCCGGCCCTCTGACCGGACGTTACTCCGCCGCCTTGGGCGCGGCGGGCTTCACCTCGGGGACCTTTCCGTCCACAGTGATCAGTTTGCGGGGACACTTCTGGGCGCACAGGCCGCAGCCCACGCACTTATCATAGTCGATGACAGCCAGATTCTTGTCCACCGTGATGGCTTCCTTGGGACAGGCCTTGGCGCACAGACCACAGCCGATACAGCCGTTGTCGCACACCTTGCGCACATCGGCGCCCTTGTCCTTGGAGGAGCAGGTGATCGCCACATGGCGCTTGGTCTTGTAGGGAGCCAGCAGGATGATGTGGCGGGGACAGACGTCCACGCACTTCTTACAGGCCTTACACTTCTCCTCGTCCACCTTGGCCACGCCGTCCACCACATGGATGGCGTCAAAGGGACACACGGCCTCGCAGGTGCCAAAGCCCAGACAGCCGAAGGAGCATCCGGCAGGGCCGCCGCCGGGCAGACGGGCCGCGGCGGCACAGTCCTGGATACCCACATACTCGTACTGCTCATGGCCGCGGCAGCCGCCGGTGCACTGCACCTGGGCGATCATCTTGGCGGAGGCTTCCGCCTTCACGCCCATGATCTCGGAGATCTGGGCGGCAACCGCGTCGCCGCCGGCGGCACAGCAGTTGGTGGCCGCCTTGCCGGCCGCCACGGCGGCGGCATAGCCGCCGCAGCCGGGGTAGCCGCAGCCGCCGCAGTTGGCGCCGGGCAGGCAGGCGGCAATGGCCTCTTCACGGGGGTCCTTCTCCACGGCAAACGCCTTGGAGGCGTAGGCCAGGATCAGGCCGAAGATCGCGCCCAGCACGCCGAGCACGACAACAGCAGCAATAACAGTGTTCATTCTTTCCAGCCTCCCTTAAAATACCTTCAGGCCGGAGAAGCCCAGGAAGGCCAGGGCCAGCAGGCCGGCGGTCACCAGCGCGATGGGGAAGCCCTCAAAGGCCTTGGGGCACTCGGCAAACTCCAGCCGCTCCCGCACACTGGCAAAGAGCACAATGGCCAGCAGGAAACCCACGCCGCCGGTGACACCGTAGACCAAGCTCTCGATGAAACCATAGCTGTTCTGGGTATTCTGGAGCACCACGCCCAGCACGGCGCAGTTGGTGGTGATGAGGGGCAGGTACACGCCCAGCGCCTCATACAGAGAAGGCATGGCCTTCTGAAGGAACATCTCCACGAACTGCACCAGGGAGGCGATGACCAGGATATAGGTCACAGTCTGCATAAAGACCAGATCAAACTTCTCCAGAATGAAGTGGTTGATGGGCCAGCACACGGCGCTGGCCACGCCCATGACGAAGATAACGGCCATGCCCATACCCATGGCAGTATCGATCTTCTTGGACACGCCCATAAAGGGGCAGATGCCCAGGAACTGGGCGAAAATAAAGTTGTTGACCAGGATCGCGCCCAGCGCGATGCTAAAGAGTTCGGTGAAACTCAGCATTACTTGGCCACCTCCTCTTTTTTGTCACTGCCCTTCTTGGGCTTGTTGAGGAAATACTGCATGGCAGCGATCACCACGGCCAGGGTCAGGAAGCCGCCCACGGGCAGCACCATGCCCAGCGCGGGGATGCCCTCCGGAATGAGGCGGATGCCGTCGCCGCCGTTGAGGATGCCGCCGCCGAAGGTGCCGTTGCCCAGGAGCTCACGGACCACACACATGATGACCAGGATCACCGTGTAGCCCAGCCCCTGGAAGATACCGTCCAGGGCGGAGGCCGCCACGCCGTTCTTAGAGGCGAAGGACTCGGCACGGCCCAGGATGATACAGTTCACCACGATCAGGGGAATGAAGAGGCCCAGGCTCTCCGACAGGCTGGGGAGATAGGCCTTGAGCAGCAGGTCCACGATGGTCACGAACCCGGCGATCACGACGATGTAGCAGGCGATACGCACCTTGCTGGGAATGATCTTACGCAGCAGGGAGATAACGATATTCGCGCAGGTCAGGATAATGAGCACGGATACGCCCATACCCAGGCCGTTGAAGAGGCTGGTGGTAATGGCCATCACGGAACACATACCAAGCAGCTGTACGGTAACAGGGTTCTGGAAGATCAGACCATCCAGAAATTGCTTTTTCACATTCATGTTCAATACCCTCCTTAGCCCAGGCTGGCGGCGGCCGCCAGGGCGCTGGTGACGCTCTCGCATACGCCGCGGGAGGTGATGGTGGCGCCGGTAAGGGCGTTGATCTCGCCGCCGTCCTTGGTGACGGAGACCTTGCCGCTCTGCCCCACAAACTGGGCCTGCCAATCCGGCTTGCCGGCATTGGAGCCCAGACCGGAGGTCTCACCGGTCTCAACGATGGAAATGCCGGTGCAGGCGCCGTCACTGCCCACGCCCACCATCACAACAAACGTTCCGCTGAAAGAGGTGGCGGGCTTGACCTGGACCACATAGCCGGCGTCGCCGGCCTGGTACACGGCCTGCACGGTGGAATCCTCCCCGGTGTACTCCACGGGGGTGTAGACTCCGTCCTCCGTGGGAAGCACCTTCTGCATGGCCTCGGCGGTCTTTTTCTCGGTGTTCAGCGCGATCTGAGGCGCAGTAATCATGTTCACCGCGCCCAGCAGCAGGGCGGTGATCAGGCTGATGGCGGTCAGGACCACAACCAGCATGGCCAGGCCCGGCTCTTTCTTCTTGTTCATGACAATTTCGCTCATTTCGCCGCGCCCTCCTTTGCCTTGGCCTTCATTTCCTTGGTGACGCCGAAGCGGCCGGGCTTTCCGGCCTTATCCAGCAGCCACACGCAGATGTTCATCAGAAGGATGGCATAGCTGACGCCCTCGGGATAGCCGCCAAAATAGCGGATGAAAATGGTCAGCAGGCCGCAGCCGATGCCGAAGTAGATCTCTCCCATTTTGGTGACGGGGCTGGTCACATAGTCGGTCGCCATGAAGAAGGCGCCCAGCATCAGACCGCCGCCGCACAGGTTGTAGAGCATCCAGTCCACCCGGGCAATGCCGCCCTGGGGGAAGAGGAAGCAGAGCACCGCCACCGTGGCGAGATAGGCCACGGGGATACGGGCGCGGATGACGCCCCGCCAGATGAGATAGACCCCGCCCAGCAGCAGGAGCAGCGCGGAGACCTCGCCCAGGCAGCCGCCCACGTTGCCCACGAAGAGGTTGGCGAGGCCGTCGGCGGGCAGGGTGTGCACATTGGCGCCGGTGGCCACATCCAGGTGGGCGTGCAGAGAGGCCATGGGGGTGGCGCCGGTCACCGCGTCAGCGGCGGAAAAGACGCCCGCCCAGTTCTTTACGCCGGGCAGCACCCAGGTGGTCATGGCGATGGGGTAGCACATCATCAGGAACGCGCGGCCGGCCAGCGCGGGGTTCATAAAGTTCTGGCCCAGGCCGCCGAAGAGCTGCTTGACCACCACGATGGCAAAGAAGTCGCCGATCAGGAGGGTCCAGTAGGGCAGCGTCACCGGGCAGACAAAGGCCAGCAGCACGCCGGTGACGGCGGCGGAGAAATCCCCGTTGGCGGCAGGCTTTTTGAGAAGCTTGCGGTAGCCCCACTCAAAGAATTCACAGCCCAGCACCGATACCGCAGTCATGGTCAGGGCGCGGGGGCCAAAGACATACACCGCCATGCACAGGGCGGGGACCAGGGCGATGAGCACGTCCAGCATCAGCCGGCTGGTATTCACCGGAGAGCAGACATGGGGAGAGGAAGCCACGGAGAGCTTCAGATTCTTGGTATCGATCATGCTTTCTTAGCCTCCTTCTCCGCCTCGGCCTTGCGCTTCATGGCCAGGGTGCGGATCTCGAACTTGGCCATCCGGAAGGACTGGACCAGGGGCACGCGGGCAGGGCAGATGTAGTTGCAGGAACCGCACTCGATGCAGTCCATCAGGTGCAGGCCCTCGGCCTCATCCCAGCGGCGCTTCTCGGCATACAGGTGCATGTACACGGGCGTCAGATGCATGGGGCAGACGTTGACGCAGCGTCCGCAGCGGATGCAGGCGGGCTCCTCCACATGCTCGGCCGCCTCGGCCTTGGTCATGCACAGCACGCCGTTG
This sequence comes from Clostridiales bacterium, assembly GCA_018374635.1. Taxonomy (GTDB): domain Bacteria; phylum Bacillota; class Clostridia; order Oscillospirales; family Oscillospiraceae; genus Pseudoflavonifractor_A. The sequence continues at coordinate 13,676 of JAHAEW010000059.1, read as the reverse complement.
TTGCCCTTGATGGTGCAGGCGGACAGGTCATAGGCGGCAATGCCCATCATGGGGCCGCCCAGCAGGACCCGGTCGGGGGTCTCCTTGAAGCCGCCGGCCTCTTCCACCAGGTGCTCAATGGGGGTGCCGAAGGGCACCAGCACGTTGCGGGGCTCAGCCAGAGCGCCGCCGGTGAGGGTGACGATGCGCTGGGTGAGGGGCTTGCCCTCCACCACGGCGTCATACACCGCAGCGGTGGTGCTGGCGTTGAACACGGCGCAGCCCACGTGGGCGGGCAGTCCGCCGGGGGGCACCTCGCGGCCGGTGATGCGCTGGATGAGCTGCTTTTCTGCGCCCTGGGGGTAACGGGTGCGGCACACCACAATCTCGATGCCGCCGTCGGCCAGGCTCTTCATCTTCTCAATGGCGTCGGGCTTGTTGTCCTCGATGCCGATATAGGCCTTGTTCAGGTTGAAGGTCTTCATCAGGATCTTCAGGCCCTTGATGATGCGCTCACCATCCTCCAGCATGAGCCGGTGGTCGGAAGTCAGATAGGGCTCACACTCCGCCGCGTTGACGATGAGCGTGTCCACCTTGCCGATGCCGGAGCTGATCTTCACGTGGGTCGGGAAGCCCGCGCCGCCCATACCGGTGATGCCGGCCTCCTTGACGATGTTGATGATCTCGTCGGTGGTCAGCTTCTCATAGTCGGGATGGGGGGTCAGCTCGGAGCCAAAGGTATTCTGGAAGTCGTTCTCGATCACGACCGCCATCACCTTGCCGCCGCCGCAGTAGGGGCGGGGCTCGATGGCCACGACCTTGCCGGAGACGCTGGCATGGATGGGCGCGCCCAGACCGGTCACCTCCGCGATCTTCTGACCAACGGTCACCGGATCGCCCACCTTCACCACGGGCGCGCAGGGTGCGCCCACATGCATCGCCATGGCCAGAGCCACCTGAGCCGGGGCCTTGCGCAGCGGCTCGACTGCCTTGGTACAGGTCAGCTCCTTGTGCTCGTTGGGATGCACGCCGCCATAAAAGGATAATTTCATAGGTCCACCTCACAAATCAGGCCCCTCCCGGGGCCAGTCTCGGACGGAAACTGTGGCACGTTTCCGCCGCTCTCTTTTCCGTGCGAAACCGCACTTTCAAACAGATACTATCATATCGCAGCCGGCCGAAAAAGTCTAGTGATTCCGCAAAAAAATTGCGCTTTTTTCTATAAACCATTCAGTTTACCCTTATATCACTTTTTTTCGTTTCAAAAAACCGCCTCTTTTTTCCGCCAGAGGTCTATCTTGGCTTTCTTTTCTTTTCATTTTCACCATACTTTAAAGCACTAGTACGCTGTCTTTGTAAAAACCAACAGTTGACAAATGTCCGTGCCGGGAGTATTCTTATCATAATTTCACACTCCGCCGCAGAGGTCTGTTCCAGGGCTTCCGCCGGGCGGAACTTATGAATCGTCAAAGGCGATGACTGGGCAAGTAGAGGCGGCGGAAACGCGCAGAGAGGGAGCGGATGGTGTAAGCTCCCGGGACCGCCGCATCTCGAACATCACCCAGGAGCAGCGGGTTGAACCCGGGGGCGTACCCCGGCAGTAGGCTCTGCCGGTTTCCCCTCCGTTAGCGGGGCAGCAAGTGCGCGGGGGCATGTTCTCCGCGAATTAAGGTGGTACCACGGAGTATAGCGGCTTCGTCCTTTCAGGACGAGGCCGTTTTGCGTATATAGACCAGTATGAAGGAGGCCCCAGACCTATGAGAATGAAATGTTCCCAAATTCTGTTGGAGTGCCTGCTGGAGCAGGGCGTGGATACGGTATTCGGCTATCCGGGCGGTACGATCCTGAACATCTATGATGAGATGGAGCTGCACGGATACAAGCATAAGATCCGCCACATTCTGACCGCTCATGAGCAGGGCGCCTCCCATGCCGCCGACGGATATGCCCGCTCCACCGGCAAGGTGGGCGTGTGCTTTGCCACCTCCGGGCCGGGCGCAACCAATCTGACCACCGGCATTGCCACAGCCTACTACGACTCCTCTCCGGTGGTCTTTATCACCTGTAATGTGGTGGAAGGCCTCATCGGCAAGGACTCCTTTCAGGAGGTGGACATTACCGGTATCTCCATCCCCATCACCAAGTGCAACTACCTGGTCAAGGACCCGGACCAGTTGGCCGATGTGGTGCGGGAGGCCTTTGCCATCGCCCGTTCGGGCCGTCCCGGCCCCGTGCTCATCGACATTACCAAAAATGTCACCGCCTCCGAGGCCGATTACGAGCCTCTTCCCGTCTCGGAGCACGGCCGTCACGGCCGCCTGGGCGCCATGCTGCGCCGCTCCAGCCACGACCTCAAGACGCCTGAGCCCGACTATGGAGACATCGAAAAGCTTCTCTCTATGATCGAGGAGGCCAGGCGCCCCCTCATTCTGGTGGGCGGCGGCGTCATTCGCTCCAAGGGCGCGGTGCCGGAGTTCCGCACGTTCTTTGAGCGCCTGGGCGCGCCGGTGGCCTCCACCATTATGGGCGGCGGCGCCTGCCCCGGCAACCATCCCCTCTTTACCGGCATGATCGGCATGCACGGCTCTCACGCGTCCAACATCGCGTCCAGCCAGTGCGACCTGCTCATTGCCATCGGCTGCCGGTTCTCCGACCGGGTGGCCACCGACCCGGCCACCTTTGCCAGTCAGGCCAAGATCGTGCACATCGACATCGACCGGGCCGAGATCGACAAAAATGTCCAGACCGACCACCACATCATCGGCGACGCAAGGCGTGTGCTGGAGCTGCTCAATGAGCGCCTCCCCGCCCACGACTATCCCGAGTGGAGGGAGTTCGTTTTCTCCCACAAGGAGGTTCCCTTCGTCCAGGACGGCATCCTCCACCCCCACGAGATCCTGGAGACTATCTCCGCCGTCACCGGCGGCCAGGCTATCATCGCCACGGATGTGGGCCAGCACCAGATGTGGTCGGCCCAGTACTACCACTTCTCCCGTCCCGGCCAGCTGGTCACCTCGGGCGGCTTCGGCACCATGGGCTTCGGCCTGGGGGCCGCCATGGGCGCCAAGGTGGGCAATCCGGACCAGACCGTGGTGCTCTGCACCGGCGACGGCTGCTTCCGCATGAACTGCCACGAGCTGGCCACCGTGGAGCACTACGGCATCCCGGTCATCATCGTCATCTTTGATAACGGCACGCTGGGCATGGTCCGCCAATGGCAGCACCTCATCTACGGGGAGCGCTACTCCCAGACCGATCTGGACCGCGGCCCCGACTTTGTCAAGCTGGCCGAGGCCTACGGCCTCCGCGGCGCCCGGGCCAAGACCCAGGCAGAATTTGAAGCCGCCCTGCGTGCCGCCGTGGACAGCGGGGAGGCCTGGGTCATCGACTGCGCCATCGACAAGGACGCTATGGTCCATCCCATGGTGCCCGGCGGCGCGCCCGCAACCGAATTTCTGCTGGATTAATAAGGAGGGGAACGCCATGAAATCCAATCCGGTCACTGTCGCCCGCCACACCCTGTCGGTCCTTGTGGAGAACTCTGCCGGCGTTCTCTCCCAGGTCTCCCGTCTTTTCTCCCGCAAGGGCTATAACATCGAGTCCCTGGCCGTGGGCACCACCGACGACCCGGCAGTCTCCCGCATCACCATCGAGGTCATGGGGGACGCCAAGACCATTGAGCAGGTCATGAACCAGCTCAGCAAGCTCTTCTGCGTCTACTCCGTGCAGGAGCTGCTGCCCGAGCGCTCCATCCGCCGGGAGCTGGTCATGTTCAAGGTCAAGGCCGAGACCCCCGATCTCCGCAACGAGATCATCCAGATCGCCAATATCTTTCGGGCGTCCATCATTGACGTCTCCCTCAAATCCCTGACCCTCGCCCTCATTGGCGACGAGAATAAGGCCGAGGCCATGCAGGGACTGCTGGAGGCCTTCGGCATTCTGGAACTGGTGCGTACCGGTATGGTGGCGCTGGAGCGCGGCGCCTACACCATCCGCGACGACAACAAGGAAAAAGCCGAGTTCAACCTGGGCAAGAATTTCCTGTAAGACCCGCCGCTCTGCGGCGTCCAAGCGTTTCGCACGCAGGACATGGGCCTTGGCAGATTCCACAGAGTCCTCTGTGTTTTCCTATATAGATATTCTTTCAAGGAAAGGGGGAGATCAGGTATGAAGCTGTATGAAAACAGGTTCCTGTCAACCAGAGGGAGGGTTTTCATCCGTTAGCCCTCCAGCTATAAAGGAGGAAATATGGACCGTATTACCTTGCAGAAAGTGGATGAATCCAATTTTCTTGCCTGCTTTTCCCTGCAATTAGATGCCCGGCAGGAGGAATTTGTATCCCACCCTATCCGAAGTCTGGCCCAGGCGTATGTATACCGCAAGCAGTGTACCCCTTTTGCGGTCTGCCGCGCCGGTCAAGTGGTCGGATACCTGATGGTCATCTATGACTATGACGAAGAGGCTTACTTTATCTGGCATCTGATGATCGATGTCCAGCACCAGGGCAGGGGCTATGGGAGAGCGGCCATGGAGTCGGCGCTTGATTATATCCGTTCCAAGCCCTTTGGAGATTCCGGCATCGTCCGGCTGACCGTCAGCCCGGAAAATTCCGCCGCCTGCCATTTGTACCAGACCCTGCGCTTCTCTGCCACCGGCCGGGCGGACGAGGATGAGATCGAGCTGGAACGGGTGCTTGATTGATTTCCACGCCCTACAAGGCGCGCCCATGTCAGGGGTGCCGCCCAAATCTTTTCCGAGATTGTAACCTAGTTATCATTCTTTTTTCTCCCTGCATGGTATCATAGAACCAATAAGAATCCACCTCAGACCAAAAGGAGTGTATGATCATGGCTAAGATGTATTACGAGAAGGACTGCGAGCTCAGCTACCTGGACGGCAAGAAGATCGCCATCATCGGCTACGGCTCCCAGGGACACGCCCACGCCCTCAACTTGAAGGATTCCGGCTGCGATGTGTGCGTGGGCCTGCGCATGGACTCCAGGCGCAGGGCCGAGGCCGAGAAGGCCGGTCTCACCGTCAAGACCATCGCCGAGGCCGCCCAGTGGGGCGACATCGTGATGATCCTCATCAACGACGAGGTCCAGGCCGACGTCTACAAGAGCGAGATCGCCCCCCACATGACCGAGGGCAAGGCCCTGGCCTTCGCCCATGGCTTCAACATCCGCTATGGCCAGATCGTGCCTCCCGCCGGCGTAGACGTCTTTATGGCCGCCCCCAAGGGTCCCGGCCACACCGTCCGCTCCCAGTATGTGGCCGGCAAGGGCGTGCCCTGCCTGGTGGCTGTGGAGCAGAACGCCACCGGCAACGCCCTGAAGCTGGCTCTGGCCTACATCGCGGGCATCGGCGGCGCCCGGGCCGGCGTGATGGAGACCACCTTCCATGATGAGACCGAGACCGACCTCTTCGGGGAGCAGACCGTCCTGTGCGGCGGTGTGGTGGACCTGATGCGCTGCGGCTTCGAGGTGCTGGTGGAGGCCGGCTATGAGCCTGAAAACGCCTACTTCGAGTGCATCCATGAGATGAAACTCATCATCGACCTCATCAACAAGGGCGGCATGGGCATGATGAACTACTCCATCTCGGATACCGCCGAGTACGGCGAGTATGTCTCCGGTCCCCGTGTCATCCCCCACGAGGAGACCAAGGCCCGCATGCGCGCCGTCCTCTCCGACATCCAGGACGGCACCTTTGCCGGCAAGTGGATCGCCGAGAACAAGAACGGCCGGACCTTCTTCAACTCCAAGCGCGCCCTCCTCAAGAAGCATCCGATGGAGGTCGTGGGCGAGGAGCTGCGCAAGAACATGATCTGGGGCGGCGACCAGGATCTGGACACTGCCTCTAACTAAATCCCATCACACAACAAGCCCGGAAGGCCAATGGCCTTCCGGGCTTGTTTATTCTTCCATGGTAAAGCGAGAGGTCAATTCGCAGCGGTTCAGCACAGTAATCATAAGCAATCCTCATCGGACCTGACTTGCCCGCATCTTTCAACCGCCTCTGTTCGATCCAGACTTGTTTCATCTGAATATTTTTAATTTTCCGTTCCTATTCATGGCGTTTGCCTACAACAGTGGCCGTCAGAAGCATGCCCAGCATGGCCGCCAGGGCCAGAAAACGCTCCCCCCATCCGGCCGATCCGGGCCACAGATACCGGAGTCCCCACCACAGTACCGGAAAAAGCGCCAGCGCGCCCAGCAGCCACCCCCGCATGGCGTTTAGAATGTGGGGCCAGTTGCTGTTATGAAAGCGCACCCCGGGCAGATTCATCCGGAAGGGCCCGTCGCTGTAACTGCTGATGCGGTTCTGGTCATAGTAGGCGGGCAGCTGCTCCTTTTCCCCAAAACACAGATAGGCTCCAAAGAGAAGGCAGAGCAGCTCCACCAGCGCCACCGTGTTTTCCAGGTCCGGCCATCCATAGCCGCCTAATGTCAGCAGAAGCACGGTCTGCACCAGCCCGGCCAGCGCGCAGAGGACAAAGGCCAGCTGCCATTTCCGGCGGCGCTGCGCGCGTCCCCTCTGCTCCTCTTCGCTCAGGCACAGCGAGGCGTTCACCAGCGCCTCCACCTCCTCCACCGGCAGCTCGCCCGTCCGGTTCCGCGTCCCCCGGAGCAGTTCGGTCACACTCACTCCCAGGCAGTCCGCCAGCGGCAGAAGCAGCGTCACATCGGGCAGACTCAATCCGCGCTCCCATTTGCTCACGGCCTTGTCGGATACATAGAGGTGCTGTGACAGCTCTTTCTGTGTCATGCCCCGCTCCCGGCGCAGCTCGTTCAAAAAGGTGCCAAAGCGCTCTTTCTCAATTTCGTACATACCGTTTCCCTCCTTTTCTCCCATCCTATCCGGAGGGCCGGCCGAGGTCAACCGACCAGCAGTAGAGTTCTTGGGACGCAAGGCTTTCCCGCGTTCCATACGTTCCTGTTCCGCCGGGGCGGCTCCGCTCTATTCCCCTTCCAGTCCCATCACATCCATACTGTGGCGCATGTGGATGGCCATGGCGTGCTCGGCTCCGGCGCCATCCCGGCGGGCAAAAAACTCCAGGAGCAGCGCGTGGTCCCGCAGCGTATCCTCCGCCAGCTGTTCTCCGTGCTCTCCCGCCTCCACCGCGGTCATGACCGCCCGGTCGATGAGGGGCAGCAGGCGGGTGAGGAATTCGTTGTGGGTGGCCCGGACGATGGCCGCATGGAAGGCCCCGTCCGCGGCGGTGCGGTCCTTCCCCGCCCGGATACACCGCTCCACCGCGGCCCCCCGCTCCAAAATGTCAGCCAGTTCTCCCTCGGTGGCCCGGCCGCAGGCCAGCCGGGCGGCGGCCGGCTCAAAGATGCTGCGCAGCTCAAAGAGATCCCGCAGCTGCCCCTTTACCCGGCTCAGGCCGCTGAAACCAAAATCCTCAATGCCCTCCACTTCCCGAGAGACAAAGGTGCCCTTTCCGCGGCGCACCTCCAGCACCCCCTGGGCCGTGAGGGTGCGCACCGCCTCCCGCAGGGTCGCCCGGCTCACCCCAAGCGCCTGAGCCAGCTCCAGCTCATTGGGCAGCTTCTCGCCCGGGGCGATCTCTTTTTCCAGGACGATCCGGGCATACAGCCGCTCCGCGGTCTGCTGTGCCAGGTTTTTTTTCTCCATAAAAGCCTCCTTCTCCCGCTTGACATCTTTCTTGCTCTTATTTTATAATAAGTTATCATACAACACAAGCGTCATCATACAACTTTTTGTTTGCGATTTTGAGGAGGTCTTTTCCATGCGCAGTGATCATGTGACAAAGGGTGTGGAGCGCGCCCCCAACCGCTCCCTCTTCTACGCTCTGGGCTACACCAAGGAGGAGCTGGAGCGCCCTCTCATCGGCGTGGTTTGCTCCTATAACGAGATCGTTCCCGGCCATATGAATCTGGACAAGATCGCCGAGGCCGTCAAAGCCGGTATCCGCGCCGCCGGGGGCACTCCCGTGGAGTTTCCCGCCATCGCGGTGTGCGATGGCATCGCCATGGGCCACATCGGCATGAAGTACTCCCTGGTCACCCGGGATCTCATCGCCGACTCCACCGAAGCCATGGCCATGGCCCACCAGTTTGACGGCCTGGTCATGATCCCCAACTGCGACAAGAACGTGCCCGGCCTGCTCATGGCCGCCGCCCGTGTGAACATCCCCACCATCTTCTGCTCCGGCGGTCCCATGCTGGCCGGCCGGCTCAACGACGGCCGCCGCTCCTGCCTGTCCCATATGTTTGAGGCGGTGGGCGCCTATAAGGCCGGCAAGCTGGACGAGGCCGGTGTGGAGGACTATGAGAACAACGCCTGCCCCACCTGCGGCTCCTGTTCCGGCATGTATACCGCAAACTCCATGAACTGCCTCACCGAGGCCATCGGCATGGGCCTGCGGGGCAACGGCACCATACCCGCGGTCTGGTCCGCCCGCCTCCGCCTGGCCAAACACGCGGGTATGCAGATCATGGAACTGGTGGAGAAAGACATCCGCCCCCGGGACGTCATGACCCCCGCCGCCTTCCACAACGCTGAGGCGGTGGACATGGCCCTGGGCTGCTCCACCAATACCATGCTCCACCTGCCCGCCATCGCCCACGAGTGCGGCATCGAGCTGGACCTGAATCTCTCCAACGAGATCTCCTCCAAGACCCCCAACCTCTGCCATCTGGCCCCCGCCGGCGACACCTACATGGAGGATCTGGAGGGCGCCGGCGGCGTCTACGCGGTGATGAAGGAGCTGACCAAGCGCGGCCTCTTGGACACCAGCGTCATGACCTGCACCGGCAAAACCATGGCGGAGAACCTGGCCGGCGTGGAGAATCGAAATCCCGAGCTCATCCGGCCCATCGAGAATCCCTATTCCCCCGACGGCGGCATCGCCGTACTTAAGGGCAACCTGGCTCCCGAGGGCTGTGTGGTCAAGCGCTCTGCCGTCGCCCCCGAGATGATGCGTCACACCGGCCCCGCCCGGGTATTCAACAGCGAGGAGGAGGCCATCGCCGCCATCTACGAGGGCAGGATCATCGCCGGCGATGTGGTCGTCATCCGCTATGAGGGTCCCAAAGGCGGCCCCGGCATGCGGGAAATGCTCAATCCCACCTCTGCTATCTGCGGTATGGGTCTGGGCGAGAGCGTGGCCCTCATCACCGACGGCCGTTTCTCGGGCGCTACCCGGGGCGCCTCCATCGGCCACGTCTCCCCCGAGGCCGCGCTGGGCGGCCCCATCGCTTTTGTAGAGGAGGGGGATATCATCTCCATCGACATCCCCGCCTGCAAGATCGAGCTGGAAGTGGACGAGGCCGCCCTGGCCGAGCGCCGCGCCCAGTGGGTCTGCCCCGAACCCAAGGTCAAAACCGGTTATCTGGCCCGGTATGCCAAGCTCGTCACCTCTGCCGCGCGGGGCGCAGTTCTGGAGTAATTTTCTAATTTTCAATCTTCACCCGTCCCCTACTTGTCATATCCGTATGTTTTCGGTATAATGTGGGCAAGAGCTGTACAAGAGGAGTGTTTGATATGAAACAGCGAAGCATCCCCCTGTGTGTGATCTATTCCATCATTACCTGCGGCATTTACAGTATCTACTGGTTCATCTGCCTGACCGAGGAGAGCCGTGTCGTCTCCGACCGCTATCAGACTTCCGGCGGTCTGGCCTTCCTGTTCAGCCTCATTACCTGCGGGATCTATGGCATCTACTGGGGCTATAAAATGGGAGAGGCCATGGATGACGCCCGGGCCCAGCACGGAGAGCCCACCGGTTCCCTGCCCATTATTTTCCTTATCCTCAACCTGTTCGGTCTGTCCATTGTGACTCTGGCCCTGATCCAGAATGAGCTGAATAAATACGAGATCGCCTGATGCGTGCCCGCGCCCTTCGCCTGATGCGTGCCCGCGCCCTTCGCCTGATGCAAGGTCTGGGGCTCCTGCTGGCCGCCGGGCTGGCGTACGCCGCTTTCTGCCTTGTGACCGGTTGGTCCGTCCCCTGTCCCTTCCGTCTGCTCACCGGGTGGAGCTGTCCCGGCTGCGGCATTACACGGATGTGCCTTGCCCTGCTTCGGCTGGACCCGTCCGGGGCATGGCAGGCCAATCCCGGTTTGATGCTCCTGCTCCCCTTTCTGGCTGCGCTCCTACTCTCCTTGGCGGTGCGCTATGTCCGCACCGGACATGGACTGCCAAACCGCTGGGAACAAACGCTCATCTGGTGCGGTGTGGCCTATCTTCTGCTCTACGGCGTGCTCCGCAATCTATGGGGGATCTGATCCAAAAGAAAACCGCCTGTGCCGTCACCGGCACAGGCGGTTTTTTCATTACTCAAAGGTCAGGGGCGGGTCCAGGGCCTCCCGCTTGGGTGGGCGGGGGAACCGCCCGGTGACAAAATCGTAGAAATTGGCCATGGCCGCCATGTAATAGGGGGTCACCCACAGTCCCAGAATCCCCAGCGTCAGAATCGAGAGCAGCTGCCAGCCCAAGAAGGAGAGCTCCAGCTTGAAGAGCTCCCATTTCCAGCCCTTCATGTAGGTCACACTGTTGCGCACCGCCTCCCGCGCGCCCCCCTGGGGCTCATCCAGCAGGAAGAAATACGTCAGGCTGTACCGCAGCACCACCCAGAAGCAGTAGGCCATGAAACCGATCATACCGGGGATCAGGAAGAGGAAAAGCCCAAAGCCTCCCAGAAGCGTCAGAAACATACCCAGCAGCCAGTAGAGCAACGTACCCAGCAGCAGCCAGGGCAGCATGCACAGTCCCTGCCATATGGCGGTCAACAGCACTTTTCCGGCCATAGAGAAGATATCAAAAAGATCCTGCAATCCTCCCTCCTGGCCCCGGGCCAAGCGCATGGCGTAGGCGGTATACCCCGCGCCCAATACCGCGGAAAAAAGCCCCATCACAATGGTAAAAAAGAGGAAGGGCAGAAGGAACACCCCGGTCAGCAGCTCCTCCGAGAGATACTGTCCTCCCAAAAATACGCCCTCAATGGCCCGCAGAGGCGATCCGGTGGCCAGCAGGAAGATCACATAGTTTCCTCCCATGCTCACGCCGCTGGTGAGCAGCAGGTAGATCAGCGTCACCAGCATGGGATGGGGATTGGCTCCACTCAGACAGGCGCGGGCCTCCGTTTTGATACGAATACGCTCAAAGTTCATGGTATCCCCTCCTTTCTGTCCTCAGGATACCATAGACCGCCCCCGCTTGGCAAGCACTACTCACCGCCCGGGCAATTCTACCCAGAAGCGTACCCCGCCGGGGATGTTCTCCGCGCCGCAGAATCCACCGTGGAGGCGCACCGCCTCCCGCACCAGGGCCAGCCCCAGCCCGGAGCCTCCGGCCCGGGCCCGCTCCTTCTCGCCCCGCCAGAAGGTCTCAAAGAGCCGCCCCAGGTCCTCGGGCGGGATCGGCTCTCCGTCGTTCTCCACGGCGAGGCGGATCATCCGGTCCCGCCGGGGCAGAACGAGGCGGATCTCTCCGCCGGGCGGGGTGTGCCGCAGGGCATTGGAGAGGAGATTGTCCACCACCTGCTCCAAGCACATCCGTTCTCCCTCGATCCGGACCGGCTCCAAATCCAACGCGAGGTGGATGGACTGTTCCTCCGCCAGCCGGCCCAGGCGCTGGACCGCCCCCTCTACCAGCGCGGTCAGGTCCACTTCCTCCCGGCGGAACCGCTTCTCCTTCCCTTCCATCCGGGAGAGCTCCAGCAGATTGCACACCAGCGCCCCCATCCGGTCGGCCTCGTCCATCAGCACGGAGAGGTATTCCTCCCGCTTTTCCGGGGCGATATCCTCCCGCAGGGCCTCGGCATAGGAGCGCACCACCGCCGCCGGGGTCTTGAGCTCATGGGCCGCCGCCCGGGTGAGGGAGCGCTCCCGCCGCAGGGTGTCGGCCTGCCGTTTACTGACCCGGAGGGCCAGCAGCAGCAGAAAGAGAAAGGTGGCTCCATAGGTGAATTCCAGTCCGCTGCTCCCCAGCCGCCAGGTGTGGTAGGCCACGCCGTAGGCCGAGATCAGCTCTGGTTGGTCTGCCGGCGGACCGCAGCGGGCATAGCCCTGGCGGCTGCTTTCGACGCTGCCCCTGTCGGTTTCCGGCTTTCTCCCATCCAACAGACTGTCGATGCGCCCCTCGGCCACCCGGAAAAGGGCAAGGGTCTGTTTTGGGCTGTCCTCGCTCCACACCAGGGGGGAGTTCAGCTGGGCGGCGTCAAAGGCGAGGGTGGTGAGGGACTTGTCCTGAAAGAAGGCGCTGTCCGTGTCCAGCAGGACCACCGGTCCCTCCTCATAGTAGTACACCAGTTTCTGGGGGTAGACCACATTCCCCTCCAGCACTCCGGTGACCTCCCCCCGCAGGCCCACCAGAACATGGTCGTCCGCCTCGTACCGCCCGCCCTCTGTGCCGTAGAAGCGGGTATAGAACCGATTGGCCCGCAGCCGCTCTGCCAGCGCCAGATGTTCCTCCTCACTGAGCACCTTATCAAAGTAGAGGAAGTGGTCATAGACCCCTGTTCCCGCCAGGGAGATGCTCCCATAGGTGAGGGACGTGCGGGCCAGCTCCGATCCCCCCGTGTCGTAGAGGCGGAAGACCCCCACGGCCCCCTTTACATAATAGTAGTAACTGCTCAGAAACCACGTCAGGATAGCGGGTTCCTCCCAATAGGCGGCGTCACCCTCCAGCACCAGCTGGCAGTTTTTCAGGGAGGATTCCTCGTACGACTCCATGGCGTGCTCTACCTGGTCTCTCTTGGCGTCCAGATTCTGAAACGTAAGGACCCCCACCAGGAGGAGCCACAGGGCAAAGAGGCTCAAAAAGACGCTGCGGAAAATGCGCCAAAACACCCGGTCCTTCATGGTCACCCCTCCCTGAGCTGATATCCCGCCTTGAATACGGTCCGGATCTGCCGCCCGGCACTCCCCAGAGCGGCGCGCAGGTTCTTGATCTGTACGTCCACCGCCCGCTCATCTCCCTCAAAGCCCAGGCCCCACACCTTGTCCAGCAGCTGCGCCCGACTGAGGACCAGCCCCCGGTTGTGCATCAGGCAGAGCAGCAGCTCGTACCCCCGGGGCGAGAGCGGGATCTCCGAATCGTTTACAGTACAGGTCCGCGTGCTGGTATCCAGCGCAATGGCCCCGCAGCGCAGAGTCTTCCCCAGGGGCCCGCCCCGGCTCCGGCGGATCAGGGCCATGGTCCGGGCATAGAGGAGGGCCAGGGAAAAGGGCTTTCCCACATAGTCGTCCGCCCCCAGTTCATAGCCCCGCAGGGCGTGGGCCTCGTCTCCCAGCGCGGTAAGGAAGAGGATGGGAACGCCGCTGCGCTCCCGCACGGCCCGGCACACGGCAAAGCCGTCCGGACCCGGCATCATCACATCCAGCAGCACCGCGTCATAGTCCCGCTCCCGCAGGGCCTCCAGCGCCTCGGCTCCGTCCACCGCCGTGCGGCACGCCACACCGTGGGCGGCAAAATAGTCCCGCACCACCGTGCGCAGCCGCGCTTCATCTTCCGCTAAAAGAATGGTTGCCTCCATACCGCCCTCCCCCTTTCGTCCTTATCCTACCATTCACTTGTGTCCAAGTTATGTGGCCGCCCAGAAAAAACGGGAGTGCCGGAGCACTCCCGTTTCAGACTGTCAATAAAGTATATTTCTTCGATTTATGCTGCAAGAGCCTCGCAGAGTTCCGCCGTCCGCAGACGGCGGAAGAGGGTCAAATCGTGTT
>JAHAEW010000058.1 GCA_018374635.1 Clostridiales bacterium | reverse complement strand
GTTCTAACGAGCTCCTGCTTTGCTATACCCTTTTTGAACCATCTGCCGTTTTACCACATCCATTCATTTTTAGGGTTGACACTTAATAGTTAATCTTTCGGACGGGGGACGGGCGGAGCGAAACCGCATCGCCTTCCAGGGGGGCTCCTATTCGCTCATCGCCACTGCGGTGGTGCTGGCCATCCTGATCGCGCTGAATATCCTGGTCTCGGCCCTGCCGGCCAATCTGACGAAATATGACATGAGCGCCAGCAAGCTCTACTCCATCACCAGCAATACCAAGGTGGTGGTCAACGCGCTGGAGGAGGACGTGACCATCTACTGGATCGTCCAGTCCGGCAAGGAGGACGATGTGATCGAGACCCTCCTGAACAAATATGACAGCCTCTCCGACCACATCACGGTGGTCAAGAAGAACCCAGACGTCTATCCCACCTTTGCCGAGCAGTACACCAGCGAGACGGTGCAGAACAACAGCCTCGTGGTGGAGTGCGGGGAGCGCAGCCGCTTCATCGGATATGACGACATCTATGTCCAGGAGCCCGACCTCTACTCTTACACCTACAACACCTCCTTTGACGGCGAGGGGGCCGTCACCTCCGCCATCGACTATGTGGTCACGGAGGATCTCCCCCAGCTGTATGTGGTGGAGGGACACGGCGAGCAGGCCCTGCCCGGCAATTTCCAGGACCAGATCGGGAAGGAGAACATCGAGATCAACACCCTCTCCCTCCTCACGGTGGACGCCATCCCGGAAGAGGCCGACTGCGTGCTGATCTATGAGCCCTCCTCCGACCTCTCCGAGCAGGAGGTGGAGATGCTCGCCAGCTACACGGAAGGGGGCGGGAAGCTGCTGGTCATGGCCGGACCCACCGAAGAGGGGTCCCTGGACAACCTGTACAGCCTGCTCTCCGGCTACGGAGTGAGCGCCTGCGAGGGCATCGTGGTGGAGGGGGACCGGGAGCACTATACCGGCTATCCCTATGTCCTGCTCCCCGAGATGTCCAGCCACGCCATCACCGACCCCCTTCTGGAGGAGCACTACTATCCCAACATGCCCATCTCGCAGGGCATGACGGTGGATGAGACGGCGGGCAGCGCGGTCACGGTGCTGCTCTCCACCTCGGAGGAGGCCTTCAGCAAGAGCGCGGGCTATCAGCTCACCAGCTATGAGAAGGAGGAGGGCGACGTGGACGGTCCCTTTGCCGTGGGCCTTTCCATCGACTGCTCCAATGAGGGACAGATCGTCTGGTTCTCCTCGGCGGCCTTCCTGGACGATATGTACAACGCCCTCTCCTCCGGGTCCAACTCGGATCTGGCCATGAACGCCCTGTCCTCCCTGACCGGAGAGAGCGAGGCCATGGCCATCCGCAGCAAATCCCTGAACTATAACTATCTGTCCATCAGCGACTCCACCGCGTCGCTGCTCAAGACCCTGATGATCGGCGTATTCCCCCTGGGCTACCTGGGCATTGGCGTCTGCGTCATTGGGAAGAGAAGGAGGGAGCAACATGAAGCGGGCTAAACGGCTCTATGTGCTGCTGGGGGTGCTGGCGGTGGTCTGCATCGCCGCCTTCGCCGTGGTGAAGCACGAGGAGCAGCAGGAGGAGATCCGCAACAGCGGTGAGACCGTCCTGGAGATCGACCCCGAGACAGTGGATTCCCTCTCCTGGGAGTATGAGGCGGAGGATCTGGCCTTCCACAGGGACGGGACCTGGCAGTATGATGCGGACGCGGCCTTCCCGGTGAGTGAGGAAAAGATCCAGGAGCTGCTGGAGCCCTTCCGGGCGCTGGAGGCGGCCTTCGTCATCGAGGAAGTCACCGATTACAGCCAGTATGGGCTGGACGACCCGGTCTGCACCATCCGCCTCTCCGCCGGGGAGACGGACTATGAGATCAAGCTGGGCGATTACAGCGCCATGGACGCCCAGCGCTATCTCTCCACCGGGGACGGCAACGTCTACCTGGTGGAGGACGATCCCCTGGATTACTACTACGCCATTACCATCCGCGACCTGATCGCCAACGATGAGACCCCCGCGTTCGGCCGAGTCACGGGCATCCAGTTCGAGGGCGCGGACTCCTACCAGGTGGTCTATCAGGCGTACTTGGAGGAGAGCCCCTACACCGATTGCAGCGAGGACGTCTACTTCCGGCAGGAGGGGGAGGACCTCAAGCCCCTGGACACCACCCTGGTGGAGGGCTATCTCAGCGGGATCGAGCATCTGACCCTGGACAACTATGTGACCTATCAGGCCGGGACGGAGGATCTGTCCCAGTACGGCCTGGATGACCCGGAGCTGACGGTCACCGTCACGTACACGCCGGAGGAGGATGAGGAGGGCGAGAGCCAGACCTTTACCCTCCACATCAGCCGCTCTCCCGAGGAGCGGGCTGCGGCCGAGAACGACACCGCGTCGGAGGAGGACGAGGAAGAGGAGATCACCGCCTATGCCCGGGTGGGAGACTCTGAGATCGTCTATCAGATCACCGGCGAGAGCTATGAGGCGCTGATGGCGGCCGGATACGATGACCTGCGGCACAAAGAGGCACTGACGGCGGACTTTACCCAGGTGACCGGCCTGGACATCACCCTGGAGGGCACGGTCTACAACCTGACTTCCGAGGGAAGCGGAGAGGACAAGACCTTCCGCTTCGGCGGGGAGGAAGTGGACGTGCAGGACCTGCGCTCGGCCCTGGAGGGGCTGAAGGCCGAGAGCTTCACCCAGGAGGAGCCCACGCAGAAGGAGGAGATCGCCCTGACGGTCTATCTGGACCATGCGGCTCATCCCAGCGTGCAGATCCAGCTCTACCGCTATGACGGGGAAAACTGTCTGGCGGTCATCGACGGGGAGCCGGTCTCCCTCATCCCCCGCTCCGCGGTGGTGGACCTGATCGAAGCGGTCAACGCCATCGTGCTGTGATCTAGCAGCAACCCTGAAACCTAAGACAACGAAAGGCCCCGGCGCGTCAGCGCCGGGGCCTTTTTGGGTGAATCAGCTGATCTTGACTTCCTTGGCCTGCTCGGGGAAGAAGGCGTTGTCCAGATCGTACTTGTTGTGGGCGGTGGAATCCCGCAGGACCCGGCCCTCCAGCGAATAGCAGCGGATGAACCGCCGGCCGTCCACGGTGCTCCAGTGCTCCACGTCCCAGGTGAGGTAGCCGTCCTCATCGGTCTTTTTCTTCGGGAGATAGAGGTCCACCTGACGGTTGTTGAGCATCAGGTCGATGAGACCCTGGCGGTCTACCTCCAGTTCCTCCTTGTGGATGGTGTCGTACGCTTTCATGGGAAGTTCCTCCTGTCATGCCAGTGTGAATGACTCCATTCTAGCGCATTTGACGGCGGTTGGCAAGAGGGGCCGCTCACCGGCCCAGATCCCAGTTCTGCAGGGTGCGCAGGCGGTAGTAGTCGGGGTTGAAGTAGTGGGTGTTGTAGACCACCGGCTCGTCCCCGATGTCGTAAAAGACCTGGTGGCTGCTGTCGATGGGCGTGCCCTTGGGGACCTTGAAAATGTCCACCAGCTCATCGGGCACACCCATGGGCACATACTCGTTGAGGGCGTGGGCCACATCCCGGCCCATATAATCCCGGATGAGCACATGGATATAGGCAAAGGACATCTCCTCCACATCGGTGCGGATAAAGAGCTTTTCCGGCATCATGCCCATGGTATAGACCGCCGGATGATCGTCCGCCAGATAGACCAGACGGTTGACCAGCACCCGGTCTCCCTCCGCCAGATGGAGCATTTTGCGGGCCTCCTCATTGGCCGGAAGCCACTCCTGGGAGAGAAGCTTGATGGCGGTCTGATAGCCCTCTTTTTTCAGATATTCGGTGAAGTAGTAGCTGCGGTTCTCATAGTCCAGCGTGCTGGGGTGGACATAGTTGCCGGAGCCGTGCCGCTTGGTGATATAGCCCTCCAGAGCCAGCATCATCAGCGATTCACGCAGGGTCACGAGACTGATCCCCAGCCGGCTGGCCAGTGCGGCTTCTGAAGGCAGCTTGTTTTTTTCGAAGGTCTCCGTGCGGAAAATCTCCATGATCTTGTTCTTTATAGCCATATAGGCGCTGTAATTTGTTCTGGACATGCCGTCTTCCTCTCTCGTACCGGTCTGTTATGGCGGGATGATACGAATTCTTCATATCACTATAATAAATAGGAATGGCCCCGCTAAGTATCATAACGCATATTTTTAGAAATATCAATATTGAATAAAAATTTTTTGCTTTACAGGCAAAAACCTTGCATTTTTACCATGGCGGGCGGGCCTGCCGCTCCGGGAAACCCATCTCCTCCATGTAACAGGCGGAGAATCCAGGGTGCTGGGCCAGTTCCAGATACTCCGTCCCGGCCGCCAGGGAGGCGCACCGGGAGAGCTCCACCCGGCTGAGGGCGGCCAGACAGGCCCCCTCTCCCGCGGCGTTGCCCACGGGGCGGATCTTCCCCAGCAGCTGGGGCGGGATGAGGCCGATGCGGCAGGCGCTCTCCGGGCGCATGAAGTTGCCGAAGGCCCCGGCGATGAGTACCGTCTGGATGTCCTCCAGCTCGGCACCGTAGACCTGGGCCAGCAGATGGATGCCGGCGGCAATGGCCCCCTTGGCCAGCTGGAGCTCCCGGATGTCCTTCTGAGTGAGGACCACCGGCTCCCCGCCCGGCTCCGGGGCCGGAGCCAGGAGAACAGCGGAGGCCCCGTCCACCTCGGTGAGGCAGGCGGCCAGCCGGGAATCGGAGAGTTCCTCGGGCTCCAGCAGGCAGCCCGACTCGTCCAGGACCCCGCCGTCCAGCAGGGCGGCCACGGCGTCCAGCAGGCCGGAGCCGCAGATGCCCCGGGCCGCGCCCTCTCCGATGACATGACAGACCAGGCGTCCGTCCTCCAGATGGACGTGGTCGATGGCCCCCTCGGCGCCCCGCATGCCGCAGCGGATCCTGGCCCCCTCAAAGGCGGGACCGGCGGCCGTGGAGCAGGCGATCCGCCGTTCCCGGTTGCCCAGCACCAGCTCGCCGTTGGTGCCGATGTCCAGGAGCAGGGTGAGCGCCTCCCGGCGGGCAAAGTCCCCGGCGAGGAGGCAGGCGGCGGTGTCCGCACCCACGAATCCCGCCAGGTTGGGCAGCATGGCCACCTGTCCGGCGGGATGGACGGGAAGGTCCCACCCGTCCGCCGGGAGGAGGAGGGGCTCCCGCAGGACGGGCAGGTAGGGGGCCAGGCCCAGGGAGGCGGGGGAGAGGCCCAGGGCCAGATGGTGCATACAGGTGTTTCCGGCCAGGACGGTGAGGACGATCTCCTCCGCCGGACGGCCGGCCTGGGCGGCCATCTCCCCGGTCATACGGGAGAGGGTCTGGAGCAGGGCATTCCGCAGGGGGGCGGGGCCCAGCTCCCGGGCCGCGTCGATGCGGGCGATCACATCGGCGCCGAAGGAGGCCTGGGGATTGCGCCCGCTGTGAACCGCCAGGGTCTCCCCGGTCACGCCGTCCAGCAGGTAGCCGGCCAGGGTGGTGGTGCCCAGGTCAAAGGCCAGCAGCAGGGGGGCGGGGGGATCTTCGCGCAGCGCCAAAAGGGCCGCCCCGGAGAGCAGGCCCCAGACCTGGGGGACCTCCCGCTCCATGAGCCGGGCCAGCTCCCCCAGCACGGCGGGGGAGGGGACGGCGGGCGTTACCCCGGAAGCGGCATGGAGGGCCTGGGAGAAACCGTCCCACAGGCTGCGGCTGCAGCGGCAGTCCGCGAGGGAGACCGGATACCAGCGGACCAGGGGGTCGGCCGCGACGCGCCGCCCGGTCCCGCCGGTGAGGATGCGCAGCCCCCCGGATTCTGCGGGCAGGCGGACCTCCAGATCTTCCGTGACCGGGGTCTGACAGGCCAGGACCGAGACCCATTCCTCCCCGCGGCGGAGCGCCACACGGCACTTTCCGCAGGTCCCATTCCCGCCGCAGGGGCTGTCCAGCCAGAGACCGGCCGCACGGCAGGCCTCCATCAGCGTGCTTCCCAGGGGGACGGAGCAGCGCACGTCCGCCGGGAGAAAGCGTACCTGTTTTTCTTCCATCCTATGCGTATCCTCCAATTCCTGCCGGTTTCTCCGGATGAGATCCCATTTTTCCCTCCGGCTGAGCCGCTTGAGGGCGGCCTCCCGCCGGAGGGCCTCGGAGCGGCCGGCGCAGCGTTCCTGATAGACCAGAAGGACGGGGCGGCGGCCCCGGGTGTATTTGGCGCCCCGGCCCGTATTATGGGCGCGCAGGCGGCGGGGGATGTCGTCGGTCATGCCGGTGTACAGTGTCCCGTCGGCACAGAGAAGGATGTAGACCCACCAGCTCTTTTCCGCTCCTACCATCCCGGCACGGTCTCCGGCCGGAGGGGGAGCTCGGTGAAGATGCGCTCCACAGCGGCCTCAAAATCCCGGGGATCGGAGGCCTTCCGGAGCTGTTTGCCATAGCGCTCGGCCCCCTCGAAGCGGTGGATCAGATAGAACCAGAGCTCCTTCATGCGCAGCATGGCGTTGCGGCGGCTGTCAAAGGCCTGGGCATACGCCTCGTAGAGGGCGTCGTGGAAGGCGCGCAGGGTCGCGCGCTCCAGAGGCTTGCCGCCCTGGAGCACCGAGATGAGGGCGGGATCGGCCATCAGGCCCCGGCCGATCATTACGGCCTCCAGCCCGGGGAAGAAGTTGGTCAGAGCCGAGAGGTCCCCCGGACGGATCAGATCCCCGTTATAGCAGACCGGATTGCGGCTTTGTGCCAGGATGGGGGCCAGATACTCCCCTCGGACGGGGTGGCGGTACATATCCTTCTGCACCCGGAGATGGACGGTGAGCTCGTACACCGGATAGCGGTTGTAGCACTCCAGAATGGGCCAGAACTCCTCAGGGTCCCGGATGCCCAGCCGGGTCTTGATGGAGACCGGGCCCTGCGCCCCGGCAAAGATTTCTGCCAGAAAGGCGTCCAGCTCCTCGGGAAAGGCCAGAAAGCCCGAACCCTTCCCCTTGGCGGTGACGGTGCCCGAGGGACAGCCCAGGTTGAGGTTGACCTCCGGATAGCCCATCTCGAAAAGGCGGTTGGCGGCCCAGAGAAAGTCCTCCGCCCGGCGGGTCAGAAGCTGGGGCACCACGGGCAGGCCCTCATTATATTCCGGCAGGATCTCCCGCTTTTCCCGCCTGGTGAAGACATGGTCGCGGCTGGGGGAGAGAAAGGGGGTGTAGTATTTGTCCGCGCCGGGGAAAAAGCGGTGGTGGATGCGGCGGAAGATCACGCCTGTCAATCCCTCCAGCGGCGCTACACAATATCGCATGGGGTCCTCCTGTATAAATGGATATTTTCATATTATAACATATACAAGAGTCATTTTTCCAGTTGAAAATGAAACTCCGGCCCGGCGCATTGCGCGGCCGGGCCGGAGCATATGGGGAAGGGGAAAATTACGCGGCGGTCTGCGCGGGCAGGAGGGACTCCAGGTCCTGAAGCATCCAGTCCAGCGCGGTGATGCCGCCCTCGGCGGTGTACCACACGGCGGGGTGGGCCAGGTAGACGATGTGGCCGTCCTGATAGGCCTGGGTGCCCATGACCAGCTCGTTCTCCACAATGTCCTGGGCCAGCTTGGCGCCGTCGGTGCCGATGGCGGCGTCCCGGTCCAGAACGAAGAGGTACTGGGGATTCTGCTGGAGCACGAACTCAAAGGAGGCCTCATTGCCGTGGGTGGAGGTGGAGGCGGCCTCCTCTACGCCGATGTTGGTGAAGCCGGCCTCCCGGCCGATGAGGGAGCAGCGTCCGTCGTCTCCCAGCACGTTGAAGCTGCCGCTGGTGCACATGCCGATGATGGCGCTCTTCCCGGCGGAGAACTCGGACAGGGCCTGGATGCGCCCGTCAAAGCCGGACATGAGCTCCCCGGCCCGCTCCTCCAGGCCGAAGAGAGAGGCCACGGTGGCGGCGTTGCGGCGCACGCTCTCCACCACGCCCAGCTGGGAATCGGTGGAGAGATAGACCACGGGGGCGATCTCACTCAGAGCCTGGTAGCTGCTGGCCAGACGGCCGCCGATGAAGATGAGGTCGGGCTCACAGGCCATGACCGCCTCCAGATCGGCCTCCTTGATGGTGCCCAGAGGGGCCACGGAGTCGCTGTTGATGTAGGACTGGAGGTATTCTAGGGTGGTGTCAGTGCTGCCCACCACCCGGTCGCCCACGCCCAGGGCGTCCAGAATGTCCAGGGAGGCCATGTCCAGCACGGCCAGGCGCTGGGGATCGTAGGGGACCTCCAGCTCCACGGTCTCCTTGTCGCCGTTCAGTGTCTGGATGGTCACGGTGGAGGGCTCACCCTCGGGCTGGGCGGAGGGCGTGGAGGTGGGGGCGGCGGCGGTGCCGCAGGCGGTGAGGCCCAGGCCGAGGAGAAGGGTGAGGGCGAGGGTGGGAAGAATCTTCATGGGATATACGCTCCTTTGCAGTGTTTCAATATGGAAATTTAGTAGTAGATGGACAGGGGACGCCCCTCCACCTCCATGATCTCAAATTGGACCCGGTAGATGTCGGAGAGGGTCTCCTTGGTCATGACCTCGGCGACGGTGCCGAACTTGGCGATTTTGCCGTCCTTGAAGGCGCAGATGTAGTCGGAGTAGAAGGCGGCATAGTTGATCTCGTGGAGCACGAGGATCACGGTCTTGCCCAGCTCGTCGCACAGGCGGCGGACGATCTTCATGAGGTTAGTGGCGTGGTAGATGTCCAGGTTGTTGGTGGGCTCATCCAGGAGGATGTACTCGGTGTCCTGGGCGATCACCATGGCGATGTAGGCCCGCTGGCGCTGGCCGCCCGAGAGCTCGTCAATGAAGCGGTCCTGGAACTCCTCCAGCTCCATGTAGGCGATGGCCCGGTCCACGATGGCCTGGTCCTCCCCGGTGAGGCGGCTGCCCGAGTAGGGGAAGCGGCCGAAGGAGACCAGCTCCCGCACGGTGAGCTTCATCTGCACGTTGTTGCTCTGGGTCAGGATGGCCAGGTGCTTGGCCAGCTCCTTGTTTTTCCAGCTGGTGATGTCCCGGCCGCCCAGCTCCACCAGGCCGCTGTCCCGGGCGATGAGGCGGGAGAGCATATTGAGCACGGTGGATTTTCCCGCGCCGTTGGGGCCGATGAGGGAGATGACCGCCCCCTTGGGCAGGGAGAAGCTGATGGAATCCACCACGGTCTTCTCCCCGTATCGCTTGGTCAGTTCTTTGATCAACATGGTTTCAGACCCTCCTGTCGGTCAGCAGAAGATAGAGGAAGTACACGCCGCCCCCCACGGTGATGAACACGCTGACGGGGATGGCGTAGGTGTAGACATGCTCCACCAGGAGCTGTCCTCCCACCAGCACCGCCGTGCCCAGAAGGGCGGCGCCCAGGATCAGGTGGGCATGGCGGTAGGTCTTGAGAAGCTGGCGGGAGAGGTTGGCGATGATGAGGCCCAGGAAGGAGATGGGACCCACCAGGGCGGTGGCCACGGCGATGGAGAGGGTCACGCCCAGCAGCAGCCGCCGGACGCACTTGTCGTAGTCCACCCCCAGGTTGACGGCCTGGTCCTTTCCCAGGGTCAGGACGTCCAGCAGGGCCAGCTCCCGGCGCAGGGCGAAGATCAGCAGGGCCAGCAGGAGCACCGAGAAGGCCAGGATGCTCCCATTGATGTTGCTGAAGCTGGCCACCAGGGTGGTGAGGAGGCTGTCGTACTCATTGGGGTCCATCATACGGGTGAGGGTGGTCTGGATGCTGGAGAAAAAGGAGTTGAGCACGGTGCCGATGAGCAGGACATAGAGGATATTGTACCGGGTCTTCTGGAAGAGCACGCTGTATATCAGGGTGGCCACGACCCCCATGATGAGAAGATCGGCGGCGAAGGCCAGATTGGCGCTCCGGGCCAGCAGGCTGCCCGAACCGGCAAAAAAGACCACCGCGGTGTGGATGAGGGTATACAGGGCGTTCATGCCCAGCAGGCAGGGGGTGACGATGGTATTCTGGATGATGGACTGAAAGACGATGGAGGCTCCGCCGATGGCAAAGGCGGTGACCACCATGGCCGCCAGCTTGGGGAGGCGGAGCTTCATGGCGTACTGGAAGAGACGGGTGTGCTCCAGGGAGACCTCCACCAGCAGGTAGGCCAGGGCCGCCAGAGCGGCCAGGCCGGCCAGCAGGACCAGCTTGCGCACATTGGCGCGGTAGGCGGCGGTGTGCATCAGCCCTCACCTCCTTCCGGGAGGGGAGAGCAGCATCCGCTGCCGGGATTCCCGCCCAGGCGGATGGCCTTCTGCCCGTGGCGCAGGCGGTAGAAGAGCAGAAGCACAAAGAGGAGGCTGCCCAGGATACCCGAGATCAGCTCGATGGGGAGCTCATAGGGGAAGAGGACCACCCGTCCGATGAGGTCGCAGACCAGCACGAAGAGGGCGCCGAACAGGGCGGTGTCCACCAGGGTGCCCTGGATCTTGTCCCCCTTGAACATGGCCACCACGTTGGGGACGATGAGACCGATGTAGGAGATGGACCCCACGACCACCACCACGCTGGCCGTGATGAGGGCGGACAGAGTCAGCCCCAGAAAGAGCACCAGGCGGTAGGGGACCCCCAGGTTGTGGGACATGTCCCGGCCCATTCCCACGATGTTGAAGTGGTTGGCGAAGAGAAAGGCCAGGGCCACCAGGGGGAGGGTCAGGTAGACCAGCTCATACCTCCCCCGGAGCACCAGGGAGAAGTGCCCCACCAGCCAGGAGGAGAGGGCCTGGGTCAGCTCATACTGGTAGGCCAGATAGCTGGTGACGCCGCCGATGATGTTGCCGAACATGATGCCCACCAGCGGGACCATGACCACGTCCTTGAACTGGACCCGCTGGATGAACCACACGAAGATCCAGGTGCCCAGGGTGGCGGTGCAGAAGGCGAAGAGGGCCCGGCTCCAGAGGGTGGAGTTGGGCAGGAAGAGCAGGGCCAGCAGGATGCCGAACTGGGCGGAAGAGATGGTGGCCCCGGTGGTGGGGGAGACAAATTTGTTCCGGCAGAGATTCTGCATGATGAGTCCCGCCACGCTCATCCCCACGCCGGTGCACAGGATGGCCATGAGCCGGGGAAGGCGGGAGATGAGAAAGAGCTGGAGATGTTCCAGGTCGCCCCGCAGCAGGGCGGCGGCGTCCAGGTCGATAACCCCCACGAAGAGGGACACGACGGAGAGCAGCGCCAGGGCGAGGGCCAGAAAAAGGGTGATGTGCTTTGCTTTGATGGTACATTCCTCCTGATGGTTAGCAACGACTAACAACCTGGCATGAAAAAGCACGGTATCCACCGGACAGAAGGCCGGGTGGGTATCGTGCCATCACGAAGCGGTTAGTAGATGCTAACTAATGGCGTAAAAAAGAATGGGTAGGGAAGAAATTCCTCCTCTGCTCATTTCTGCGCCATTATAGCATAGCCAAATCCCAGATGCAAGTGTTATTTTTTGGAATAGAACGCAGGGGGGGAGGTCCCCCCGCGTTACGCCTCAGAAGGCTCGGATGCGGAAAGGGCCTCCCCCTCGTTGGCCTCCTCGGTGGTACAGGTCTGCTCGGGGGGCTGGTCGGGAAAGGTGATGTGGAGCACGGCCTGGGGCCAGTTGACCCGGACCTGGACATAGCGGCCACGGGCCCGGGCGGCCTCCTCCAGCGTGGGGAGGAGCTCCTCCAGCACGCCGCGGGTGAGTGCCCCGCCCCGCCAGTGGAAGAGGAGGGGCTGCTTCTTGCGCAGGGCCTGCTCCCCCCGCCGGACCACCTCCTCCACGCGGGTGAAGGAGCGCTTCTGCACCCGGTAGTAGAAGGCGTCCCCGTCGGTGCAGGCGGGCGCGGGGTAGACCAGGGGCTGGTGGTCCCGGAAGATGCGCCGGTCATCCAGATTGAAATAGTCGTAGCGGATGGGCCCCTCCCCGCTCAGGGTGCGGTCAAAGGTGG
Organism: Clostridiales bacterium; assembly: GCA_018374635.1. GTDB lineage: Bacteria > Bacillota > Clostridia > Oscillospirales > Oscillospiraceae > Pseudoflavonifractor_A. Next base: position 8,133 of record JAHAEW010000058.1, on the reverse strand, counting down.
CGTCCAGGTGGTAATAGCTTCCCCCCAGACGCAGGATGTTCCAGGCGTGGCGGTAGCGGATTCCCTGCTCGGGGGCGGCGTGGGAGATCACCACGATGCACCAGAGCCCCAGGGCGTCGCACAGGGCCTTGACCGACTTGGCCATTCCCTCGCACACCCCCACCCCCTGGCCCAGGGGGCCCAGGATCTCATGGGAATAGGGCTTTTTCAGCTTGTCATAGCGCACGTTCTGGCAGATGAAGTCGTGGACATAGCGCTCCTTCTCCCAGTCGGTCATGGACTGGGCCGGACGGGCCAGCTTGGTCACCCGGGCGGACAGGGCCCGCTGGTGCTCCTGGATCTTCCCCTTGTCAAAGAGGTACTGGGGAATGAACTCCACACTGGCGGCCTGGGGGTGTGCCCGGTAGGAAAAGCCGGTGACATAGAAGAGCTCCGGGCGGTCCAGCCGCAGGCGGAAGAGGACCTCACTGAGCTCCTTTCCCTCCATCCGGGGGACCGGAAAGGAGGGACTCAGGTCGGTGAGCCCCTCCTGGATGGCGTGGTAGACGCTCTGGCCGTACTTGTCCAGCTGGCGGAAATAATAGGCCTCCATCTCAGCGGGCGCGGCGGGCCTTCAAGAAGGCGAGGAAAGCGGCGCTGTCCCGGTTCATGACCAGCTCCTCGGGGAAGTCCAGATCCTGGAAGAGGGCGTCGGCGTACTGGTGGTTGCCCACGTAGGAGACAAAGTGGGCGTCGCTCCCCACCACCACGGGGACCCCTTGCTTTTTGCACTCCCGAAGCATCTCGGCGCAGTGGAGCGGGCCGTTGACCCGGAAGCCGCCGGGGGTGAGGGAGCTGTTGTTGACCTCCAGCAGCACGCCCGCGTCGGCGGCGGCGCGGACCAGGGTGGGATAGTCCAGGGGATAGCGGCCGTCGTCAGGATGGCCGATGATGTTCACATAGGGGTTCTTCATGGCCTGCAAGAGGCCGTTGGTATAGCCCTCAGCGGCGCCGCCGGTGGGGATGCACTTGGTGTGCAGGCTGACGATGGCCATATCGGTGCGGCGCAGGAGGGGCTCGTCCAGGTCCACGGTGCCCTCGGTGTCCAGCAGATTGAGCTCCACGCCCATCAAGATCTGCACGCCGAAGAGCTCCCGGTCGATGACCCCCAGATTGGCAAAGTAGTCCCGGCAGGTGGTGCCCTCCATGGCGGGGGCATGGTCGGTGATGCACAGCAGCTCCAGCCCCCGGTCGGCGGCGGCGCGGGCCATCTCCAGCACGGTGCAGTAGGCATGTCCGCTGGCGATGGTATGAGTATGGCTGTCCAGGAGATATTTCATGGTGATTCGCCTCATTCATGGTTCAGATTTCAATGATTACGATTAACAGAATACCCGAATCCCATACAAAAAGCAAGCCGGGCGCCGGGCGAGTGCCCGATGCCTGGCGAATTTCGTCGGAAGAGACAAATCAGTCCCGGTGAAGGGCCGCCCGGTTGATGGCCGAGAGGATGCCCTTGAGGGGAGCCAGGTTGATGTTGTGGCTCATGCCCACGCCGAACCAGTCCGCTCCGTTCTCGTCCCGGAGGTGGATATAGGCCACGGCCTGGGAGTCAGAGCCCTGCTTGATGGCGTGCTCCTTGTAGTCCACAAAGGTGAAGTGGTCCATCTTCTGGCCGTGGATGGCGTTGAAGAAGGCGTCGATGGGGCCGTTGCCCGAGCCCTGGACCTGGAAGGTGGTGTCGGCATGGCGGAGGGTGCCGGCGAAGGTGACGTGGGAGTGGCCCTCCTCGTCGGTGAACTCGGCGAAGGAGTGGCGCACCAGCTCATAGGGCTTGACGGCGTCGATGTAGTTCTCCCGGAAGAGCTCATAGATGCGCTCGGGCTTGAGCTCGGTGCCCACCCGGTCGGTCTCCACCTGGACGATGTGGCCGAACTCCGGGTGCATGGCCTTGGGCAGGTCGAAGCCGAAGGAGTGCTGCATGACGAAGGCCGCGCCGCCCTTGCCCGACTGGGAGTTGATGCGGATGATGGGCTCGTACTCCCGGCCCACATCGGCCGGGTCGATGGGGAGATAGGGGATCTCCCACTTGCCGCTGCCGCTCTCGCGCATGTACTGGGTGCCCTTGTTGATGGCGTCCTGATGGGAGCCGGAGAAGGCGGTAAAGACCAGCTCGCCGGCGTAGGGCTGCCGCTCGCCCACCTTCATCTTGGTGCAGCGCTCGTACATCTCCTTGATGCGGTTGATGTGGGAGAAGTCCAGCTCCGGGTCCACGCCCTGGGTGTGCATGTTGAGGGCCAGGGTGACGATGTCCACGTTGCCGGTGCGCTCGCCGTTGCCGAAGAGGGTGGCCTCGATGCGCTCGGCTCCGGCCAGCAGGCCCATCTCGGCGGTGGCCACGCCGCAGCCCCGGTCGTTGTGGGGATGGAGGGAGATGATGGCGCAGTCCCGGCTGGGCAGCTTGGAGATAAAGTACTCCAGCTCGTCGGCAAAGTAGTTGGGCATGCAGTTTTCCACCGTGGTGGGGAGATTGAGGATGACACGCTTCTCCGGGGTGGCATGGAGCTCCTCCAGCACGGCCTGGCAGATCTCCACCGCGTAGTCCATCTCGGTGCCCATGAAGGACTCGGGGGAGTACTCATACCGCAGGTCCATGCCCTCGGCGATGACGCTCTGGGAGAGCTCGTAGATGAGCTTGGCCGCGTCGGTGGCGATCTTGGTGATGCCGGGCATATCCATGTGGAAGACCACCTTGCGCTGGAGGGTGGAGGTGGAGTTATAGAAGTGCAGGATCACGTGCCTGGCGCCCCGGATGGCCTCAAAGGTCCGCTGGATCAGATGGGGCCGGGCCTGGACCAGCACCTGGATGGTCACGTCATCGGGGATGTGGCCGCCCTCGATGAGCTCCCGGCAGATCTCAAACTCGGTCTCCGAGGCGGAGGGGAAGCCGATCTCGATCTCCTTGATGCCGATGTCCAGCAGGGTGTGGAAATACTCCAGCTTTTCCTGGAGATTCATGGGGTCCACCAGGGCCTGATTGCCGTCCCGCAGGTCCACAGAGCACCAGATGGGGGCCTTGGTGATCTGCTTGTCGGGCCAGGAGCGGTGCTCCATCTTGAGGGGGACAAAGGGAATATACTTCTCAAACGACTTGCTCATGATGCATACCTCCGAACTTGAGCGATTGGTCAGAAGAGAAAACAAAAAGCCCCTGACCGGTTAAGGTCAGGGGCGTCATTTCATACGCGGTACCACCCTGGTTCCGTCCGCCGTCGCCGGCGGACGCTCACGGCCTCCAACAAGGCCACGGCCGCTAACGGGGCCAGCCGTCCCGCCCTACTGAGGTTCAGGCGGACCGCTCGGGGACCAGAATACACAGGCCCTGCACGTACCGGTTCACACCAGCCACCGGCTCTCTGAACGGAGGAGACCTGTCTTTTTTCCCTTCATCGCTTTGCCACATTATAGCGTGGACGTGCCGGTTTGTCAACCCCGGGGCAAAGTCACTCCCGGTCGGTGTTTTCAGAGAGCAGACGGCGGATGGTCTCTTCCGGATAGGAGAGGAGGCGGCCGTAGTCCCGGGCGATGCGGCTGCGGTTGCCGCCGAAATAGGCGCCGGCCCCCACCGTGGCGGCTTTGCGGTCCTTGAGACGGATGTACTCTTCGATCACGTGATCGGCCTTGTAGAAGAGAATATGGTACTTCCCGCGGTTGAGGGAGGCGGGAAAGAGATCGGTGATCAGGGGATCGCACTCGGGATAGAGCTTGGTGCCGTGCCGGCGGCAGCTCTCGTGGGCATAGGCGATGAGCGTCTCCATCTCCTCCGGGGTATCCATGGGGTGGCTCAGGGCCAGGGCCTTGACCTCGGCTGCCACCATCTCGTTGAAGGCGTCCACCACGCCGCACTGATAGGAAAAGGAATCACGTTGTTCCATGATTAGGGGCCTCCTGTCTGACATACAAGTCTATTGTACTGCGTTTGACCGGGCCCTGCAAGAGAAAAAGGAAGAAACAGGAACGGGAGCAGGAGAATCAGTGCTCGGCCCAGTCCAGGCTGCGGCCCACTGCCTTGTGCCAGCCCCGGAGGAGCTCCTCCCGGCGGGGTGCGGGGAGGGCGGGGGAGAAGCGGGCGTCCTCCTTCCACAGGGCGCGGATCTCCTCCCGGTCTTTCCACACGCCCACGGCCAGTCCGGCCAGGCAGGCCGCGCCCAGGGCGGTGGTCTCCCGGATGACGGGGCGCAGGACGGGCCGGTCCAGTATGTCGGCCTGGAACTGAAGGAGGAAGGCGTCCCGGCTGGCCCCGCCGTCGGCCCGCAGAGCCGAGAGGGGAAGGCCGGTGTCCTTCTCCATGGCCGCCACCAGGTCGGCCACCTGATAGGCGATGGACTCCTGGGCGGCCCGGATGATGTGCTCCCGCCGGGTGCCCCGGGTGAGGCCCACCAGACAACCCCGGGCGTACATGTCCCAGTAGGGGGCACCCAGACCGGTGAAGGCGGGGACCAGATAGACGCCCCCGGTGTCGGGGACTTTCTGGGCATAGTACTCGGCATCCCGGCTCTCGGTGAGCAGGCGCAGCTCGTCCCGCAGCCACTGGATGACGGCGCCGCCCACAAAGACCGACCCCTCCAGGGCGTACTGGACCGCCCCGTCCAGGCCAACGGCGATGGTGGTGATGAGCCCGTTGCGGCTCTCGCAGGGGGTCTCGCCGGTGTTCATGAGGAGGAAGCAGCCGGTGCCGTAGGTGTTTTTCGCCTCGCCCGGGGAGAAGCAGCCCTGGCCGAAGAGGGCGGCCTGCTGATCCCCGGCGATCCCGGCGATGGGCACCCGCACCCCCTGGAGGTCGGTATAGCCGTAGACAGCGCTGGAGTCCCGCACCTCCGGAAGGATGGAGCGGGGGATGTCCAGGGCCTGAAGGAGGGTCTCATCCCAGCACAGGCGGCGGATGTCATAGAGCATGGTGCGGGAGGCGTTGGTGTAGTCGGTGACGTGGACGGCGCCGCCGGTGAGCTTCCAGAGCAGCCAGGTGTCCACCGTGCCGAAGAGGAGGCGGCCCTGGTCGGCCAGGGTCCGGGCCCCCTCCACATGGTCCAGGAGCCACTTGATCTTGGTGGCCGAGAAGTAGGCGTCGGGGACCAGTCCGGTGGTCCACCGGATGTGCTCCCCCAGGCCCTGCTCCAGCAGGGCGTCCACCATGGGGGCGGTGCGGCGGCACTGCCAGACGATGGCGTTGTGGATGGGGCGTCCGGTCTCCTTGTCCCAGAGGATGGTGGTCTCCCGCTGGTTGGTGATGCCGATGGCGGCAATGTCGGCCGGGTCCACGCCGGACTGGGCCAGCACCTCCATCATGACGCTGTACTGGGAGGACCAGATCTCCATGGCGTCGTGCTCCACCCAGCCCTCCCGGGGATAGTGCTGGGTGAACTCCTTCTGGGCGGTGCCCACGATGCGCTGCTCCCGGTCAAAGAGGATGGCCCGGGAGCTGGTAGTGCCCTGATCCAGGGCCAGCAGATAGGTCGGCATACGATTCCCTCCTGAGTGCATATGGTTGTGCGTGGGAAAGCGGGGAAAAAGCGCGCGGCAATGGAACTTTTTACCCAAGGATCACGTCAAAGTCGGTTGACTGCGTATCTTGTTCTCCCACCAGGGAGATAATGAGCTTGTTGGGAAGGCAGATGATCTGTTCCCCGGCCTCGTCGATCCAGCCGGTGTGGACACAGTCCTGGCCGGGACAGTCGCTGTGGGAAATGCGCACCCGGCGGCCGTCCAGCTCCAGCGTGAGGGGCCAGGGGGCGTCCACGTCCACATAGACGGGGGCGCCGCCGTTCTCCGCCAGGGGATAGGAGCCGGTCAGGGCGCCGTCCAGCCGGACCTCCACCGTCAGCTCCCCGGCCGGGGCGGGGCGGAGCAGCCAGAGCAGCGCCAGAGCGGCGCACAGGACCAGCAGGGCCACCAGAGCGTCTCCGGGAGCGGGCCGGAGCCGGTCAGCGGCGGACGATCTCGCAGGTGTAGCCATGGGAGTCCTCCTCATTGTACAGGAACTGGTTCTCCAGTCCCTGGGTGATCAGGATGCGTCCGTCCTCCAGGCAGAGCACACACTCGAAGGAACTGTCCGCCCGCCAGAGCTTCAGCGCCTGCTCCGGCCCGGCCACGAACAGAGCGGTGGAGAGGGCATCGGCCCGGGCGCCGTTGTCGGAGACCACCGTGACCGAGAGGATGCCGGTCTGGGCGGGATAGCCGGTCCGGGGGTCCAGAATGTGGTGGTAGGTGACGCCGTTCTCCTCAAAGTGCTGCTCATAGGCCCCCGAGGTGGACAGGGCCTGGTCGGACAGGGAGAGGAGCAGGGTCTGCTGCTCCTCGTCCCGGGGGTCCTTGAGGGCCACCCGCCAGGGCTGGCCCGAGGGGTTGTTCCCCACCAGGGTGATGGTGCTGGAGCCCAGATTCAGCAGGGCGGAGGAGACGTCGTACTCCCCCAGCAGCTCCACCAGCCGGTCGGCGGTATACCCCTTGGCGATGCCGCCCAGATCCACCTCCATGCCGGAGCGGTCCAGCCGGGCGGTGTTTTGCGCGGCGTCCACGTGGAGGGCGGCGCGGTCCACCAGGGGAAGGAGGGCCTCCAGCTCCCCCTCCGGGGGAAGGCGGTACTGCCCGGCGTCCCCGGTGCCGAAGCCCCAGGCGTCGATCACCGGAGCCACGGTCACGTCAAAGGCGCCGTCCGTGGCCGCCGTCTCCTCCAGCGCGATGGAGAGCAGCTCCGTGGTCTCGGGGGAGAGGGGGACGTCGGTACCGTCCCCGGCATGGGCGTTGAGGCGGGCGATGTCGCTCTCCGCCTGGCGGCGGGAGAAGAGCCGGTCCAGCCGGTTGACCTCCTCCACCGCGGCGGAAAGGGCGTCCTCCGACTCCGCTCCGGTGACCTGAAGGGTCATGAGGGTGTTCATGGCAAAAAACTGCCGCTGAGACGGCTCTGCGGCAGGGGGCTCACCGCTGGGGAGGGCACAGGAAGAGAGCAGGAGCGCGGAGAGCAGCAGGAAGGTGGGAATGGAACGAATTGACATAAAATAAACTCCTAAGTGATGGATTCCGGAAAACAGAAGAAATGAACCGGCTCTATTTTAGCACAGAAAAACCGGATGGGTAAAGAGCGCGCTTGCGAATCAAAGGGTTTTTCTTGTTGCAAAAGGGGCTGTAATCTGCTAAAATATACGAATGCGAGACGAATGCTGCATAGCACAGGAGATGAATACATGGATAAGAGAGAACGAGCGGAGCGGGCCAAGCAGGAGGAAGCGGCCATGAACCGGGTCCTCATCTGGATCGGCGGTTCGGTCGTGCTGGAGGCTCTGCTTTTGCTCCTCAATCGTTATTATATCAACTATCAGGTGAAAGATATCGAGATCGCCATGGCGCTGCGGAATGTGTTCGGCGTGCTGGCGGTGGTCCTTCCGGTTTGTTTCCTGGGCTGTCTGGCCTGGTGGATGGTTTCCTGGAAGAGGGGGCCACGCCGGGTAATGCCCCAGGTGCTGACCACCATTACAGGCGTTTTGGCTGCGTGCGCCCTGATCGTGCGTTTTTATGACAAGACCGGGATCAAGGCCCTGTACGTTGGGGTGCCCTGTCTGGCGGTGCTGGCCCTGATCTACTACCTCTATCAGCGGGAATTTTTCATCATGTCCCTGATGGGCGGGGCGGGGCTGCTGGGCCTGTGGCTGCTCAACCGCCGGGCCGCCCATCCGCTGGAGGTCTACGGATACCTGGCGGTGGAGATCGCCTTCCTGGTGGCGGTGGCCGTGTGTTCCCATCTGCTTCAGGAGCGCGGCGGCGTGTTCCAGCGGGGGGAGAAGCGCATGGTGCTCCTGCCCAAGGACGCGAACTACACCATGCTTTACGCCACCTGCCTGGTGGTGGCGCTCATCCAGGTGATCGCCCTGGTGATGGGGCCGATGATGCTCCTGTACGGCGTGCTCATTGTTTGGCTCCTGGCTATGGCGGTCTATTACACCGTAAAGCTGATGTAAAAATCAATTTGTGAGGAGAGCCGGGACCCGTCTGGGTCCCGGCTCTTCAGCGTGTCGAAAAACTTCGACACGCTTCTCAAAAATGCAAGCATTTTTTCGAGGGGATGCAGGCCTCTGCGCGCACTCGCTTTCGCTCGCACAC
>JAHAEW010000057.1 GCA_018374635.1 Clostridiales bacterium | reverse complement strand
TTACTTATGAAACTGATCCTTGCAATCATCAACCATGACGACGCCAATGCGGTCACCCAGTCTCTGACCAAGCACGGATTCTCTTCCACCAAGCTGGCCACCACCGGCGGCTTCCTGATGGCGGGCAACGTGACCATTCTGGTTGGCGTGGATGAGGAAAAGGTCCAGTCCGTCATTGACATCATCAAGGAGCAGTCCCATAGCCGCAAGCAGATGATCCCCACCACCTCCGAGATGAGCTACGGCTACTACCCCAGCATGCCGGTGGAGGTCGTGGTGGGCGGCGCCACCATCTTTGTGGTGGACATCGAGCGGTTCGAGCGCGTGTAAGGATGGAGCTCCACGCGCTGGCGGGCAACGGCCCCCTCAAGCGGCAGCTGGATCTCCAGACCGCCCGGCGGGGCCTCTCCCACGCCTACATTCTCAGCGGCCCGGCGGGGTCGGGCAAGCGCACTCTGGCCGCCCTGCTCTCGGCGGCGCTGGTGTGCTCCGGTCCCGCGGAGCAGGCCCCCTGCCTGCGCTGTTCCGGCTGCCGCAAGGCTATGGGCGGCATCCATCCCGACGTGGTGCGCGCCGGGGCGGAGGGCGATATCAATGTGGCCCAGATCCGCGCCCTGCGCGCTGACGCCTATATCCGGCCCAATGAGGCCGGCCGCAAGGTCTATCTTCTGGAGCGGGCCCACACCATGAATCCCAGCGCCCAGAACGCCATGCTCAAGCTGCTGGAGGAGGGCCCGCCCTACGCGGCGTTTCTGCTGCTCACCGAGAACGCGGCCGCCCTGCTCCCCACCGTGCGCTCCCGGTGCGAGACGCTGACCCTCTCCCCCGTCCCGCTGCCGGAGGCGGAGGCTTTTCTCTATGCCCGCTATCCCCAGCGCAGCCGGGAGGAGCTCTCGGCCGCCGCCCGGCGGTGTGAGGGACTGCTGGGGCGGGCCGTGGCCGAGCTGGAGGGAACGGCCGCCGGAGACTCCCGCCTGCGGGACACCGCCCTGCTGCTGGCGCAGCGCCTCTCCGCCGGGGACGAGCTGGCCCTGGCCGAGCTGTGCATCTCCCTGGAAAAGTGGGAGCGGGACGATCTGGCCGCCCTTATGGGTGAGACCGTGCTCCTCCTGCGGGACGCGCTGGTCCAGAGCGCAGGCGCAGGACAGGAAAACGATCCCCAGCGCCGCGCTGCCGCGGCGGCCCTGGCCGCCGCACTCTCCCCCCGGGCCATGCTGGAGGCCATCCGGGTCTTGGAAGAGCTGCGCACCGCCTGCGGCTTCTATGTCGGCGCGGGCCATCTGGCCGGGTGGCTCTGCGCCCGCCTGGCCGCCATCCAAACGGCGCAAATTACCAGATAGATGAGGTTCCAACTATGACGGAAATCATTGGCGTCCGCTTCAAAAGCGGGGGCAAACAATACTATTTCGATCCAAAAGGCGTCCAGGTCCAGGCCGGACAGGGGGTCATCATCGAGACCTCCCGCGGCGTGGAGTACGGCGAGTGCGTCCAGGCCAACACCATGGTGGAGGACTCCGCCGTGGTGCAGCCCCTGCGTCCCCTGGTCCGCATCGCCACCCCCAAGGATCTAGAGACCGTACGGCGCAACCATGAAAAGGAGGAGCGGGCCTTCCGCATCTGCCAGGAGAAGATCGCCGACCACGGGCTTGACATGAAGCTGGTGGATGTGGAGTACAACTTTGACGGCAATAAGATCCTCTTTTTCTTTACCAGCGAGTGCCGGGTGGATTTCCGGGCCCTGGTGAAGGATCTGGCCGGCGTGTTCCACACCCGCATCGAGCTGCGCCAGATCGGTGTGCGGGACGAGGCCAAGATGCTGGGCGGACTGGGGATCTGCGGGCGGCCCTTCTGCTGCTGCGGCTTCCTGGACGACTTTCAGCCCGTCTCCATCAAGATGGCCAAGACCCAGAGCCTCTCCCTCAACCCCACCAAGATCTCGGGCACCTGCGGGCGTCTCATGTGCTGTCTGAAGTACGAGCAGGACGCCTATGAGGACGCCGTCAAGCGCATGCCCAAGAACGAATCCTTTGTGGAGACCCCCGACGGCGTGGGGACGGTATCCCAGGTCAACCTCCTGCGGGAGACCGTGAAAGTCCGCCTGGACGACGAGCCGGAAAATCCCCGCTGCTATCACAACTGTGAGGTCTGCGTGGTCCGCAACGGCAAGGGCAAGCGGCCCGAGGGCTATGTGGCCCCGCCCCCCGAGGAGCTGGCCAAGCTGCGCAAGGTGACCGCTCCACCCGAGAGCGAGGAGGACCGTCTCTCCGCCGCCCTGGCCAATCTGACTCTGGCGAAGGAGTCCAAACCCGCTGCCCCGGCTCCGGAAGAGGGCGCCGAGGCTGAGAAGCGTTCCCGCCGACGCCGCGCCCGGAGCAAAAAGCCCGCCCAGGCGGCCAAGCCCCAGGGGGAGGAGGTTCCCCCCAGGGAGTCCCGCGGGGACAAGCCCCGGACCGAGTGTCCGCCCCGGCCCCCAAAGCCAAAGAGCGAGCGGCCCGCACCGGTTAAGGAGCACGCTGCGTCCGCACCCGCCCAGGAGGGGGGCGAGGGACAGGAGAGCGCCAGGAAACCCCGCCGCCGGTACCGCCGTCCCCGTGGAAACCGCCCCAAGGGCGAGGGCGGCGCTCCCAAAGCCGAATGATCCCTTCCCGCTGCGCTCTGTCCTCCCGGTGGAGCGCAGCGTTTTTTTCGATAGAACGGAGGAGGCGCTCCCAATGACGGAACCGGAAAAAATGGCCTCCGGCCTGCTCTATAACGCTGCGGACCCCACGCTGGAAGCGGAGCGCAGCCGCTGCAAGGAGCTGTGCCACCAGGCAAACCAGATCCCCCCGCTCCAGCGCCAGGCCAGAAACGCGCTTCTGCGCGCCATTCTGGGACGGACCGGCGCAGACTTTACCATCGAACCCTCCTTCTGGTGTGACTACGGCTATCACATCACCCTGGGGGAGCATTTCTATGCCAACCACAATCTGGTCATTCTGGACTGCGCCCCGGTGACCTTTGGAGATAACGTATTCATTGCTCCCAACTGCGGCTTTTATACCGCCGGACATCCCATGGACCCCGCCACCCGAAACACCGGTCTGGAGTGGGCCCGGCCCATCACCGTGGGGGATAATGTGTGGATCGGCGGAGGGGTCACCGTGCTCCCCGGCGTCACCATCGGCAGCAACAGCGTCATCGGCGCGGGAAGCGTGGTGGTCCATGACATCCCGGAGGGCGTGGTGGCCGTGGGCAACCCATGCCGCCCCATCAAGCCGGTGGAGCTGTGAGATACCCATAACAGCAGAGAGAGGATCGTCTTTTCGGACGATCCTCTCTCTTTTTCTTCACTTTGGAGCGCGCACCTGCCCGGCGGGGGCGCCGCTTTCTTTTCCGTAAGAAAGCGGCGGGAAAGAACGGGCCGGGGGAAATGTCCCCCGGCGCCCCCTCAAGTACGCCCCGATGGGCTGATTCGGAAGTCTCAGCGATTGCAAAAGTTCGGCGGGCCAAAGGCAATGGCTTTCCGCCTATGAGGCACCTGGTGAGCCTGGCCGTGGGCCGGAGCGCTCTCTCCCGACGAAAATCGAAGCTGGGGGCGCACTGAGGGGGTGGTCCGGAGGGGGAATCATCCCCGTTCCCCCTCCGGCGTTTTCTTTCCCTCCTCTTTCTTTTCGAAAAGAAAGAGGGGTTCCCGCCGAACAGGCGCGCTTCCCTACCGGAACTTCCGGCTCTCGGCCACCGCCAGCTCGTCGCAGCGGTTGTTGAAGGGATTCTCCGCGTGGCCCTTCACCCAGTGGAGATGGACTTTATGATAGTCGCACAGGTCCAGCAGCACCGCCCACAGGTCGGAATTGAGGGCGGGCTTCTTGTCGGACTTCACCCAGCCCCGGGCACGCCAGCCCTTGGCCCAGCCCTTTCCCAGGGCGTCCAGGACATATTTGGAGTCGGAATAGAGATCCACCTCACAGGGCTCTTTCAGCGTCTGGAGGGCCGCGATGACCCCGGTGAGCTCCATGCGGTTGTTGGTGGTCTGGGCCTCGCCGCCGGAGAGCTCTTTCCTGTGGGGACCATACTGGAGAATGGCTCCCCACCCGCCCGGTCCGGGATTCCCGGAACAGGCCCCGTCCGTATAGATGGTCACTTGCTTCATGAAAACTCCTCTTACAGATCCCGGAGGATCTCATGCCGCTTCTGCTCATACTCCTCCGGGGTGATGAGTCCCTCGTCCCGGAGGGACTGGAGCTTGCGCAGGCGCTCCTCTGCCGGTCCTTCTTCGCACGGCTCTGAAGCGGGCGGGGCCGGCGGCTCCGCCGGGGCGGCGGGCGCATTGCGTCCCATCCGGCGGCTCTTGATGAGGGCCCGGTAGAGGTCCACCAGGGCGATGGCCCCGGCGGCCACCACCCACACCACGCCGAACATCCCCAGCTTGGGCACGCCGTAGACGGCGCCCAGCACCGCCAGCACCGCCATGATGAGTCCTTCCACCAGGGCCTGCTTCGCTCCCCGGCTCATGGTCTTTTTCTCACGCATATCCGATTATTCCTCCGTCTCCTGGGGGGCTTCCGGGACGCGCTCCCCCTCCTCACCGGCGGGCGGAAGCCCCGTTTCCTCCTCTTCCTCTTCCCGCTCGGTACGGGCGATGGAGATGACCTTCACGCCCTCGCTCAGATTCATGACCTTCACGCCCTGGGCGGTGCGGGAATAGACGTTGATGCCCACGGCATGGGTGCGGATGATGGTGCCGTCGTCCGAGATGATGAGGATGTCGTCACTCTCGTTGACCACCTTCATGGCCGCGACGGGTCCGGTCTTATCGGTGACCTGATAGCCCTTCAGGCCGTAACCGCCGCGGTTCTGAGGCCCGTCGGCGCGGATATACTCGTCCATCCCGGTGCGCTTGCCAAAGCCGTTCTCGGTGATCATGAGCACCTGGTGGTCCCGCTTGGCCCGGGCGGCCGCCACCACATAGTCTCCGTCCCGCAGCTTGATGCCGCGCACGCCGTAGGCGTCCCGGCCCATGCAGCGCACGTCGGTCTCCTTGAAGCAGATGGCCATGCCCTCATGGGTGACAATGAGCACCGCCTGCTCCCCGTCGGTCTCCCGCACGGCGATAAGCTCGTCCCCCTCGTCCAGGGTGATGCAGCGGATGCCCGCCCTGCGGGCGGTGTTGATGGAGGAGAGCTGAAGCCGCTTGACGGTGCCGTTGCGGGTCACCATGACCAGATAGCGGTCCTCCGGGAACTCCCGCAGGTGGATCATGGCGGTGACCTTCTCGTCGCTCTCCACGGGCAGGACGTTGACGATGTTGGTCCCCTTGGCGGTGCGGCCCGCCTCCGGGATCTGATAGCCCTTCTTCCGGTGGACCCGTCCCTTGTTGGTGAAGAAGAGGATGAAATCGTGGGTGGAGGCGGTGAACACGGTCTCCACCATGTCCTCCTCCTTGAGGGTCTGGGCCGAAATGCCCTTGCCGCCCCGGCGCTGGGCCCGGTAGGTGGAGGCGGGCAGGCGCTTGATGTACCCGGCGGAGGTGAGGGTAAAGACGCACTCCTCCTCCTCGATCAGGTCCTCGATGTCGATGTCGTCCTCCACGAAGCCGATCTCGGTCTTGCGCTCGTCGCCGTACTTGTTGCGGATCTCGGTGAGCTCCTCCTTGAGGACGCCCCGGAGCATCTGCCCGTTGGAGAGCAGTTCATTGTAGTAGGCGATCTTCTTCATGAGCTCGGCGTACTCGGCCTCCAGCTTCTCCTTCTCCAGGCCCTGGAGCCGCTTGAGCTGCATGTCCAGGATGGCCTGGGCCTGGACCTCGTCCAGGCCGAAGCGCTCCATCAGGCGCTCTCTGGCGTTGTCATAGCTCTCCCGGATGATGCGGATGACCTCGTCGATGTTGTCCTGGGCAATGAGGAGTCCTTTCAGGAGATGCGCCCGCTCCTCCGCCTTGCGGCGGTCGAAGATGGTGCGCCGGGTGATGACCTCCTCCTGGAAGGCAATGTACTCGTCCAGGATCTGGCGCAGGGTGAGGATCTTGGGCTGCTTCTGGTTGTTGACGAGAGCCAGCATGACGATGGCAAAGGTGGTCTGCATCTGGGTCTGGGCAAAGAGCCGGTTGAGCACCACCTGGGGATTGGCGTCCTTCTTGAGTTCGATGACGATGCGCATGCCCTTTTTGCCGTCCGACTCGTCCCGTAGGCCGGAGATCCCCTCCAGGCGCTTGTCGTGGACCTGGTCGGCGATATTCTCCACCAGGCGCGATTTGTTCACCTGATAGGGCAGCTCGGTCACGATGATGCGGGTGCGGTTGTTGCCGAACTCCTCCATCTCGGTGCGGGCGCGGACCCGGATGTGACCCTTGCCGGTGGCGTAGGCCGCCCGGATGCCGCTGCGGCCCATGATGATCCCCCTGGTGGGAAAATCAGGGCCCTTGATGTGCTCCATGAGGTCGTCCAGCTCGGCCTCGGGGTTATCCAGCACGCAGATGGCGGCGTCGATGACCTCCCGCAGGTTATGGGGCGGGATGTTGGTGGTCATGCCCACGGCGATGCCGGAGGAGCCGTTCACCAGGAGGTTGGGGAAGCGGGAGGGGATGACCCGGGGCTCCTTCAGGGACTCGTCAAAGTTGGGGTCCCAGTCCACGGTCTCCTTCTCGATGTCCCGCAGCATCTCATTTGCGATCTTGGCCATGCGGGCCTCGGTGTAACGGTAGGCGGCCGGGGGATCGCCGTCCACCGAGCCGAAGTTTCCGTGGCCGTCCACCAGCGGATAGCGCATGGAGAAATCCTGGGCCAGACGGACCAGCGCGTCATAGACGCTCTGGTCGCCGTGGGGGTGGTATTTACCCAGCACGTCGCCCACGCAGGTGGCCGACTTTTTGAAGGCCTTGTCGCTGGTCAGGCCACTCTCATACATGGAGTAGAGAATGCGCCGGTGGACGGGCTTGAGCCCGTCCCGCACGTCGGGCAGGGCCCGGCCCACGATGACCGACATGGCGTACTCGATGTACGCGTCCTGCATCTCATGCTCCAGATTGATCTCCACGATCTTCTGATCGGGAAAGGTGATATCTTTGGTCTGATAGTCGTTATTGCTCGCCAAAAAGCTCAACTCCGTTCAAGAGATAGATGGTTCCGGCGGGGCCATCCCCCGCCGGACTGGGCATCAGTAGTCCAGATTCATGGCCTTGCTGGCATTGCGCTCGATATACTCCCGGCGGGGCTCCACCTTCTCGCCCATGAGAAGGGTGAAGATCTCGTCGGCCTTGACGGCGTCTGCCATGGTGATGCGCTTGAGGGTGCGGGTCTGGGGGTTCATGGTGGTCTCCCACAGCTCATGGGGGTCCATTTCGCCCAGGCCCTTGAAGCGGCTGATCTCCACCTTCACGTTGGGATTGCCCCCCCGCATCTCGGCGGAGATGGCGTCCCGCTCCTCGTCGGAGAAGGCCACGCGGGTGGTCTTGCCCCGCACCAGCTTGTACAGGGGCGGCACGGCGGCGTAGACATAGCCCTTGTCGATGAGGGGGCGCATGAAACGGAAGAAGAAGGTCAGCAGCAGCGTGCGGATATGGGCGCCGTCCACGTCGGCATCGGCCATGATGACCACCTTGTGGTAGCGGAGCTTCTCGGCGTCAAAATCCTCCCCGATGCCGGCGCCCAGGGCGGTGATGACGGGGGTGAGCTTGTCGTTTCCGTAGACCTTGTCGGCCCGGGCCTTCTCTACGTTGAGCATCTTGCCCCACAGGGGAAGGATGGCCTGAAAGCGGGAGTCCCGGCCCTGCTTGGCGCTGCCGCCGGCCGAGTCGCCCTCGACGATGTAGATCTCGGTGAGGGCGGCGTCCCGCTCATAGCAGTCGGCCAGCTTGCCGGGGAGGGTAGCCCCGTCCAGGGCGTTTTTCCGGCGGATGTTCTCCCGGGCACGGCGGGCGGCCTCCCGGGCCCGGTTGGCGGTCATGGCCTTTTCCAGGATGGTCCTGCCCACTGCCGGGTTCTCCTCCAGGTACTCGGCCAGGCGGTCCGAGACGATGGAGTCCACCAGGGTGCGGATCTCGCTGTTGCCCAGCTTGGCCTTGGTCTGGCCCTCAAACTGGGCGTTGGTGAGCTTGACCGAGATGACGCAGGTGATGCCCTCCCGGCAGTCCTCGCCGGAGACCTTGTCGTCGTTTTTCAGAATGCCCTTCTGCAGCCCGTAGTTGTTGAGCACCCGGGTCAGGGCGGTCTTGAAGCCGGTCTCGTGCATGCCGCCCTCTGGGGTGTGGACATTGTTGGCGAAGGAGACGATGTTCTCGTTGTAGCCGTCGTTGTACTGGAAGGCCACCTCGGCCATGGCGTCGTCCTTCTGGCCGGAAATGTAGATCACGTCGCCGTGGAGGGGGGTCTTGTTCCGGTTGATGTAGGTCACAAACTCCCGGATGCCGCCGGCGTAGTGCATGGTGTCCTCCTGGGCCTGCCCGGTGCGCTCGTCCGCGGTGCGGATGCGCACGCCGGCGTTGAGGAAGGCCTCCTCCCGCATGCGGGTGTGGAGGATGTCATAGTCGTACACCGTGTCCTCGAACATCTCGGGGTCGGGCTTGAAGGTGACCACCGTGCCGTGGCGGTCGGTCTCCCCCACCACGGTCATGTCCTGGGTCACATGGCCCCGGGAGAACTTCATCTCATAGATCTTGCCGTCCTTGTGGACCTGGACCTCCAGCCACTCGGACAGGGCGTTGACCACGCTGGCGCCCACGCCGTGCAGGCCGCCGGAGACCTTGTAGCCGCCGCCGCCGAACTTGCCGCCGGCGTGCAGGATGGTGAATACCACCTCCAGGGCGGGCTTGCCGGTCTGGGGCTGGATATCCACGGGGATGCCGCGGCCGTTGTCGGTGACGCGGATCACGTCCCCCTCCTGGATGGTGACCGAGATCTCGTCACAGTAGCCGGCCAGAGCCTCGTCGATGGCGTTGTCCACGATCTCGTACACCAGATGGTGCAGGCCGGAGGAGGAGGTGGAGCCGATATACATGCCCGGGCGCTTGCGCACCGCCTCCAGACCCTCCAGGACCTGGATCTCGGAGCCGGTGTACTCGTGGTCCACCTGGGTCGAATTCAGTTCCAGTTCTTCAGACATAATGTAAAACCTCCAGTTTGGGATGGGAAATAACAAAACAAGGGAAGCGCTTTCGGGCGGGATCCCCGGCAGCCGCGCTTCCGGATGAAACAGGCGCGCCCCCCCTTCCGGGCAGGGCGGAGCTCAGGTATCAAAGGTATTGCTCTCGGCCCGGCGCAGCAGTGTGGCCGGAGAGAGCTGGGAGATGTAGACCGTCCGCCTGCCGTCCCGCCCCACGCAGAGCACGAAGGACTTGGGCAGGTCCTCGGACACGTTGACCACCCGCCCCTCCTTCTCGGCCCGGGTGAGAAAGCTGCGGGTGCGGTGGGAGGCGGTGGTATTGTCCAGATCGAAAATCCCCACCACGTCCCGGAAGGGGACCACTACGGACTGGCCCAGGTGCAGGTACACGGCGCTATTCCTCCTCTACCACGCGGGGTCTCCAGCGCCGGCGGAAGATCCGCCAGCCCAGCGCCATGCCCAGCAGGGCAAAGAGGGCGGGCACGCCGGGAAACAAAAGGATCTGGGTCAGGGGGGAGACCTGCTGGCTCTGCCAGAGGCGCCAGCGCCCCGCCCCGATGCCAACGGCCGCCCCCAGCAGGGCCAGGGGCGGAAGAAGGCGCAGAAGCCGCAGCAGCCGCCATCCCCGCCCCGTCTCCCGCATGGTGAGACGGCAGACGGTATATTCCAGCGCCGCCCCCACCAGCAGGGGCAGCAGCGTAAAGAGCACTGGGATCATATCGCGTTCCTCTCTTCCGGCGCGGCTAGCCGGCCGGCGTGAATGTGGAAGGTCCTCCCCTCCCCCAGGCCGTCCAGGGCCTCCTCCTCGCAGCAGGTGATAAAGACCTGTCCGCCCCGGATGCGGCGGAGCACGAAATCCCGCCGGCGCTGGTCCAGCTCGGAGAGCACGTCGTCCAGCAGCAGTACCGGCCACTCCCCCAGGTCCTCCTGGTGGAGCTCCCGCTCGGCCAGCTTGAGGGAGAGGGCCGCGGTGCGGGTCTGCCCCTGGGAGGCAAACTGCTTGGCGCTGCGCCTGTCGATGGAGACGGTCAGGTCATCCTTGTGGGGGCCGGAGAGGCAGGTGCGGCTCTCCAGCTCGGCCCGGCGGTGGCTCTCCTGGTGCTCCAGCAGCCTGGGGTAGATCTCCCGGGTGGGGATCAGGGGGTCCTCCACGGTCTTGACCGTCTCATAGGCAAGGGTCATCTTCTCCCGCTCCCCCGAGAATTCCGCGTGGATGGGGGCGGCAAACTGGGCCAGCTTGCGGATAAAGTGGGCCCGGTAGTGGATCAAAACAGCCCCGCAGCGCGCCAGGCGGTCGTTGAACTCGGGCAGCAGCTCCAGGAGGGAGGGCTTCTCCTCCCAGTCCCGGAGGATGCGCCGCTTGTGCTCGTGCAGGCGGTGATACTCGGCCAGGGCGGCGGCGTAGCGGGGGCGCAGCTGGCAGAGAGACTGGTCCAGAAAACGCCTGCGCTCGGCGCTCCCGGCCCGGATGAGCATCAGGTCCTCCGGACAGAACAGCACCGTGTGCAGCCGCTCGGACAGCTCCCCCGCCGTTTTCAGGCGCACGCCGTTGGAGGTCATCCGGCGGCGGCGGCCCCGGGTCAGCTGCACCTCCACCCGGAAGTCCCGCCCCCGGCTCTCCAGCTGGGCACAGATGCGGGCCGAGGAGGCGTCGAAGCCGATGAGCTCCCCCTCGCTTCTGGCCCGGTGGGAGGGCGTGCCGGAGAGGTAGCGCACCGCCTCCAGCAGATTGGTTTTGCCCTGGGCGTTCTCCCCGTAGATCACATTAACGCCCGGGGCGAAGCTGGCGGAAAAGGAGCGGTAGTTGCGAAACCCCTCCAGCTCCAGGGCGCGGACCATCATCGCACGGTCAGCCGGTCGTTCCGCAGCTCCACGGTGTCGCCGGGGCGCAGCTTCCTGCCGCGCATGGTGCAGACCTCGCCGTTGACCCGCACCAGGCTGTCCTGGATCAGGTTCTTGGCCTCTCCCCCGGTGGACACCGCCCCGGCAAATTTGAGAAAGGCCTCCAGTTTGATGAATTCCGTGGTAATGGCTACTTCTTTTTCTTGCATGTATGCTTCCTTTCTCCTGCACGGCTGCGCATAATTATGCACTCCCGCGGTTTTTTCTCACTCTCCGGCCTTCAGGCGGACGGGCAGGACCATATACAGAAAGTTTTCCTCCCCTTCGGCAGGCAGGATGACGCAGGGGGATACGCTGGTGGTCAGCTCCAGCCGCACCCGGTCGGCGGGAGCGGCCTTCAGGGCGTCCATCAGGTAGCGGTTGTTGAAGCCGATCTCCAGTCCGCCGCCGTCCCCATCGGTGGGACACTGGTCGGCGGCGTCTCCAATGGCTGTTTTTGTGCTGATTTTTAGCACATTTTGCTCAAAAATACATTTCAGGGGGCTTTTCAGTTTGTCGCTGATGATGAGGGAGACGCGGTCGATGGAGGAGAGGAGGGCGCGGGTTTCCCCCTCGATCCGGATGGAATTGTTGCGGGGGATGGCCTGACGGTAGGCGAGGAATTCACCCTCCAGCCGGCGGGAGACCAGCATGGTCTCCCCCACTTTGAACATGATATGGCGGGTGCCCTGGGTAATGGAGGCAGTTTCTTCCACATCGGAACAGATTTTTTCCACCTCGGAGAGGGCGGCGCCGGGGACAACGAAGGAAAATTCCTCCGCGCCTTCCTTGCGTTCTATGGTTTCGTGCCGCAGGGCCAGCCGGTAGCCGTCCACGGAGACGATGGTAAGCCCCTTTTGGTCTACTTCAAAGAGGGAGCCGGTGTGGATGGGGCGGCTTTCGTTGTCGCTGACGGCGAAAAGGGTCTGGGAGATCATGGATTTCAGCTTATTCTGCCCAATTTCCAGGGAGTTCTGGTACTCAACCGTGGGAAGTTCTGGAAATTCCTCCGGGTCGGTGCCCAGAATGTTGAATTCGCTCATGCCGCACTTGATGTTCACCATGTAGTGTTCGGCGGTAAATTCCACGATGTCGTCGGGGAGCTTACGGATGATCTCCCCAAAAAGACGCGCCCCCAGGACCAGGGTGCCTTTGGTGCGGATCTCGGCGGGAACGGTGGTGCGGATGCCGGTTTCCAGATTGTAGCCGGTGAGTCTGAGTTCCTCATCCGCTTCCAGCAGGATACCTTCCAGGGCTGGAATGGAGCTCTTTGGAGACACAGCCCGTGATGTTGTGCTGATGGCTGCCTGAAGAAGGGCTTTTTCGCAGGAAAATTTCATTGAGATGGGACCTCCGTTTCGGTGCTCCTGGCCTCCGGTGGGGAGAAGAGGAGAGGGTAATAAGTTCGTAGTAATAGCAGTAGGGGAAAATTATGTGGAAAAGTGGATGTTTTGCCTGCGGCGCTAAGATTTGCCCGTCCACAGGCCATGTGGATAAAAAAGGGTGCTTTCCACATCCCTTCCGGGTGGCCGCCGGTTTTCCACAGGGGATTGTCCACAAGCCCACAATCTCCGGTGGAGATGTGGAAAAGTGGAGAACTGCCGCCGCGGTGCTCCGCTGCTCCCTCCACAGTGCCGGTCTGGGGGGTGGAAAAGGGGGCGTTAGTTGTCGTACCGGGCGTTGATGTTGGAGTTGAGGTCTTTGATGATCTCGGCCACCTCGGGGTTGGTTTTCATGAGTTTTTCCACCCGGTCGATGGAGTGCATGACGGTGGTGTGGTCCCGGCCCTCAAATTCCTTGCCGATCTCCTTGAGGGAGAGGTTGGTCATGCGGCGGATCTGGTACATGGCGATCTGCCGGGCGAGGGCGGTGTCCTTGGTGCGGCCCTGGCCCCGGAGGGCGTCGTTTTCGATGTTATAAAACTTGCAGACCTCTTCGATGATGACGTCGGGAGAGGGGAGGAAATCAGCCTTGTCCTTGCACATGTCCCGGACGGCGCGGATGACAGTGTCCACATCCACGCTCTCCCCCATCAGCTCCTGGAAGGCCAGGATCTTGTTGACGGTGCCCTCGATCTGGCGCACATTGGAGGTGATGTTGTCCGCAATGTACTGGAGGACGGGCTCGGGCAGGTTCATACCCCGCCGGATGGCCTTGTTTTTGATGATGGCGACCCGGGTCTCGTAGTCGGGGGGCTGGATGTCCACAGGCAGGCCCCACTCAAACCGGGTGCGCAGCCGGTCGTCCAGGCGGAGCATCTCCTTGGGAGGGCGGTCTGCGGTGAAGACGATCTGCCGCCCAGCCTCGTAGAGGGTGTTGAAGGTGTGGAACATCTCCTCCTGGGTGGACTCCCGTCCGGCGATGAACTGCACATCGTCCATGAGAAAGACGTCGGCCGAGCGGTATTTCTCTCGGAATTCCTCGTTGCGGCCCTCCCGGATGGCCTGGACCAGCTCGTTGGTGAAGGTGTCCCCCTTCAGATAGATGACCCGGAAGTCCGGGTGGTTCTGGTGGATCCGGTGGGCAATGGCGTAGAGCAGATGAGTCTTGCCCAGGCCGGATTCCCCGTAGATAAAGAGGGGATTGTAGCTGTGGGCTGGATTTTCGGCCACGGCCAGGGCGGCGGCGTGGGCAAATTTGTTGGAGGAGCCCACCACGAAGCGCTCGAAGGTATAGTCCTCAGTGCCGGGCATAAAGGAGCCGTCGTCCACGGGCTTAACCGTCTCGGTGAACTCCTGCAGCTCCCCCTCGCCCAGGACCACCACGTCAAATTCGGAGGAAAAGAGCTCGTGGAGGGCCTTTTTGATGGAGGGAAGATAGCGGGAGAGGATAATATCCCGCTTGAAGTTGGAGGGTGTGTGGAGGACAAAGCGGTTGGCGTCCAGGGAGACGGCCTTGGCGTCGTCAAACCAGGTGTTGATGGTGGTGGCGGTCATGTCCGCCTCCATGAGGGAGAGTATTTTAGCCCAGACATCCGCTGGAGAATTCATGAGTAAGACCACCCCTTGGGGGAGAAATGGGAGGGCCGGGAGGCCGGAAGGGTCCATTTCCCCAATTCTATATGTTGACATTTTATTATACCAGACAAACGGCGGCAAGGCAACGAGTTTTCCACATATACCTTTAAAATAATAAATACGGTTGTGGAAAACCGGATCAGGGAATACAAGATATAGCGTGGATGTGGAAAAGTGGAAAAAATGAAGACAAAAAAGACAGAAAAATGGTGTTGACAGGGCATTTCTTCATACGCTATAATACAGATTACACCATGTCCTTATCTGGTGTAAAGCATTTTTCCTTTTGACGACCGCGGCCGGATTCCGGCCGTTGTGGCGGGCAGGTGGAAAACCTGCCAGAATAAGTACAGGAGGTGTACCGGAAATGGTTCGTACCTATCAGCCCAAGAAGCGCCAGCGCTCCAAAGTGCATGGCTTCCGTAAGCGCATGGCCACCGCGAATGGCCGCAAGGTGCTGGCTCGCCGCCGCGCCAAGGGCCGCGCCCGTCTGTCCCACTAAGCTGGAACAGCTCGCGCTCCGGGAAACAAACGGCATAGCGTCATAAGAAGGGGCGGGGGAGTTTCATCCCACCGCCCCTGCGTAGCATCATGGGGAAATGCGGCTCGCCGCCCTTCCCCGGGAAGGAAAAGGGGAAGCGCCGTGAAAGATACCGTCTCGCTCAAATTGAACCACGAATTCCGCCGGCTGTACAGCAGGGGAAAGTCGGCGGTCTCGCCCTGCGTGGCGGTATACTGCCGACGGAACAAGCTGGGAAAGAACCGGCTGGGACTGACCGTGGGGACCAAGGTGGGCAAGGCGGTCATCCGGAACCGGACCCGCCGCCGCATCCGGGAGGCCTACCGGCTCCATGAGGGGCAGTTCCAGGTGGGCTACGACATCGTGGTGGTAGCGCGGGTGCGCGCCTCCTTCGCCCGTTACCGGGAGATCGAGCGGCAGCTCCTCAAGACCATGGACAAGCTGGGATTGGTCCGGAGGGAGACGGTGTGAAGGGGCTTCTCTTGGCCCTGATCCGCTTTTACCGCGCCAGCATCTCCCCGCTGCGTCCCCCCTGCTGCCGGTTTATCCCCACCTGCTCGGCCTATGCCCTGGAGGCGGTGGAGAAGTACGGCGCACGCAGGGGGGGCTGGCTTGCCCTGCGCCGGATCTTGAAATGTCATCCCTTTCACCGGCAGAAGAGCATCCAGTATGACCCCGTTCCCTGAGCCGTTTGTCTTCCAAATGCATCCCCGCGCCCCCATCCCGCGCGTGACTATCACTTTGGAGGCTGACATATGAAAATTCTCCTCTCCCCCTTTGTATGGGTGCTTAACACATTTTACCAGATGACGGGCAGCTACGGCCTGGCCCTCATCCTCTTTGCGCTGGTGGTGAAGATCATCCTCTTCCCCTTCCAGCTCAAGGGCAAGAAGAGCATGATCCAGATGAATATGCTCTCCGGCCAGATGCAGAAGCTGCAAAAGCAGTACGGCAAGGACCGGGAACGCTACAACGCAGAGATACAGAAGCTCTATGAGCGGGAAAAGGTCAACCCCATGGGCGGCTGCCTGTGGTCCTTCATTCCCCTGTTCATCCTGCTGCCCCTCTACTCCATCATCCGCGAACCTCTGGTCTACCTGATGAACGTGGATGTGAACAACCTGACCGCCATCGCCGATGTGCTCAACTGGGGCCAGGTGGCCTTTGACCAGAACTGGATCAAGACTGCCGGCGAGGCCTTCAACAACGGCGGCTATCACCAGCTCTATCTCTCCTCCCTCATCACCCCCGAGAATATGGCGGCCGTTCAGGCCGCGGCCGGGGAGGGGGCCAACATCTTCCCCATCAACTTTGATTTCCTGGGCATCTTCAACCTGGCGCTGGTGCCTCAGCTCAAGTTCTGGACCGTCAGCGGGGGCTTTGCCCTCTTCCTGCTGCCCGTGATCTCCGCGGTGTCCGGCTTCATCTTCTCCCTGATCTCCCAGAAGACCAACGCGGTGAACAAGCAGTCGGCCGAGGCCCAGAACAACCCTACGATGAAGACCATGCTCATCACCATGCCCCTGATCTCCCTGTGGATCGGCTTCTCCATGCCCGCGGCCCTGTGTCTCTACTGGATCATCCAGAACCTGCTCTCCATGGTGCAGGAGTTCATCTGCGGCAAGATGCTCAAGAAGGACTACGAGGAGGCCGCCGCCAAGGCAGCCGAGCGGGAGCGCCTGGAGAAGGAAGAGGAAAAGGAGCGCAAGCGCCTGGCCGCGGAAGAGCGGGCCCGCCGCATCGAGGAGGCCAAGCACGCCAAGGGCAAGAGGAAGAAGGAGATCCTGGAGTCCATGGAAAAGGACAACAAGGATACCGCCGTCATCTCGGTCAGCGGCATCGGACTGCGCTCCTATGCCCGTGGCCGGGCCTATGACCCCAACCGCTTCAGCCCCGACGGCCCCACCCCCTACCACGATCCGGACCGGGACTGGGATAACGCCAAGCAGGCCCAGGATGCCCAGGCGGAAAAGAAGCCCCTCTTCGGCCGGAAAAAGCAGGCCGGGGAGCCGGCGCAGACTTCCGTGGTGGAAGAGGAAAAACCTGTGACGCCTGTGGAGGAGCAGAAGATTTCCACACCGGATACTCCTGTGGTGGAAAACGGCTCCGCAGACGATCTGGCCGAGGCGCCCTATGCCCCGGAGTCCGAGGAGGAGACTTCCCCGGAAGACGACAGCAAGGAGGGATAAGCCGTGCTGAAATGGATTGAGAGCACCGGCAAGACGGAGGAGGCCGCCGTGGAGGCGGCCCTGGCCAAGCTGGGCCTGGACCGGGACGATGTCTCGGTGGAGGTCCTGGAGCGGGCCAAGTCTGGTTTTCTGGGCATCGGCAGCTGCCCTGCCAAGGTGAAAGTGACCTATGAGGCCCCGGACGAGGCGGAGGAGGACCCTGTGGTCTTGGCTCCTCCCGTGGAAGAGGCGGTCCGGGCTTCCGTCCCCGCCCAGCCTGTCCCCGCGGCAGAGTCCGCCGCCGATCTGAGCGGCGACGAGGCGGCCGAACGGATATACAGCTTCCTCACCGGGCTGCTGGCCCATATGGGTGCGGAGGCCGCGCCCCGCATCGAACTGGATGAGCGCGGCAATTACCAGGTGGAGCTGGTGGGCCAAAATCTGGGGACCCTCATCGGCCGCCGGGGCGAGACCCTGGACGCCATTCAGCAGCTCACTGTCTACGCCGTCAACCGCGGCCTGAACAAGCGGGTGCGCATCCATCTGGATGCCGAACACTACCGCGCCAAGCGGGAGGAATCCCTGGAGCGTTTGGCCAACAAGGTGGCCGCCAAGGTGGTCAAGTACCGCCGCAACGTCACCCTGGAGCCCATGAATGCCTATGAGCGCCATGTGATCCACACTGCCCTTCAGGAGTATCCCGACATCGCCACCTACTCGGTGGGCACGGAGCCTAACCGCCGCACGGTGGTAGCATACAGCCGGGGCGAGCACCGGTAAGCAGAAGCCTCAAGAGGCGGGACCCAAAACGGGTCCCGCCTCTTCCACATCCGGGCATAAAAAAGTGGACAAGATCCGGAAAATTCCCCTTGCAAGAATCGAACGTACGTTGTATAATCTTATTCGAACAAAAGTTCATTTCCGACAGGGGGGAACAAAGTATTTCCCCACCGCGTCCAAAAGAAAAAGGCCCCCCGCCCGGGACAGATGAAGGCCCGGGGCAGCGTGTAAGGGCCACGCAGGAGGGATCGGTATGGAGACGACCTATCTAAATATGGATGCCCGCTATGTGACGGTCTTTCGCCGAGTGGAGGAGCAGGCCAGCGGCGGGGACCGGGTATGCGTTACCAGGCGGTCCCAAACCGCGTCCTGTGCGGCGCCCGCTGCCGGAAAAGTGGTGGACCTGGAGGCCTACCGCCGTCAGTTGGACAGCCGGGCGGAACCGAAGGGGCCCCCTTCCCTGTCCGGCTCCGCCCGGGAGGAGGCGCCTGCCCGGAAGCGCCCGTGGAGCGAGCGGGTGGGACTTGTGCTGGACCTGTGCGCCACCGGGGCCATTCTGTGTCTGACGGTGGGTGTGCTGCTGTGCTGCCTGTAAGAGCCCCGAAATATGGAACAAGAGAACGCCGCCGGCATCTGCCGGCGGCGTTCTTTCTGGTGTTCATGCTCCGTGGGCGTGACGGTACTTTTCCCGGGTGGCGATGCCACCCCGGATGTGCCGCTGGGCCTTGTTCTCGTCCAGCACGCGCTTGACCTGGTGGTAAAGCGGCCGGTTAAACCCGGGCAGACGTTCGCTCAGGTCCTTGTGTACGGTGGATTTGCTGATGCCAAACTTCTGGGCGGCGGCACGGACGGTAGCCTTATGCTCGATGATGTACAAGGCCAGCTGTACGGCCCGCTCTTCCATGTTTCCCTTCACATAGCAACAACTCCCCTGCGCTTGCAGATGCACAGCTAACTATATGTGGCAGGGCGCGGAAGTATGTGGAAAAAGGGAAGCGTTTTTGGGTCAAAGGACGGTAATCAGGACAGGATCTCGCCCCGGGTGGAGATGGTCACCACCTGCCAGGGGAGGAACTTGCCGCTGCGCTGGAGGGCCTGTTTGACCGCCAGCTCGATCCCGCCGCAGCAGGGGACCTCCATGCGCACCACGGTGACGCTCTGGATGTCGTTGTTGGCCAGAATTTCAGTGAGCTTTTCGCTGTAATCCACGCTGTCCAGCTTGGGACAGCCCACCAGGGTGATCTTTCCCCGGATGAAGTCCCGGTGAAAGTTGGCGTAGGCGTAGGCGGTGCAGTCGGCGGCCACCAGGAGCTTTGCGCCGTCCAGCCAGGGGGCCCGGGTGGGGACCAGCTTGATCTGGACCGGCCACTGCATGAGCTCGCTCTCCTGGTCGGCGGGAGCGGACGCGGCCGTCCGGACCGGACGGGAGAGGGACCGGGCGGCGCTGCCGGGACAGCCGCAGGGCAGGGGCGCGGCCTGAGGGGCCTTGGCGGCCGCCTGACGGGCCAGCACAGCGGCCTGGTCATAGGGGGCGGCCTCCCGCTCTACAAAAGTGATGGCGTTGACGGGGCAGGCGGGCAGGCAGTCCCCCAGGCCGTCGCAGTAGTCATCCCGCAGCAGGCGGGCCTTGCCGTTTACCATGCCGATGGCCCCCTCGTGGCAGGCCTTGGCGCAGGCGCCGCAGCCGTTGCAGGTCTCTTCGTCGATGTGGATGATCTTGCGGACCATAGTGATTTCCTCCCTCAGTAGTGGACGGCTTCGCCGTCTTTCTCTTGACTTTGTGCTCTGAGTATACTATGGTAAGAGAAAAAAAGCGGTTGGAAATCCAACGGAGGTAACGATGGAAACATTGGCAGCGTCTCTTCTCCCCTGTCCCCTCTTCCAGGGGGTGTCGGCCGGGGAGCTCTCATCCATGTGGAACTGTCTCCAGGCCCGGCCGGCGCGCTATGAAAAGGGGCGCATGATCTGGGAGGAGGGCCGTGCCGTGCGGGAGGTGGGCGTGGTGTGCTCGGGGGCGGTGCACATCCTGCGGGACGACTTCTGGGGCAACCGGAGCATTCAGGGCCAGGCCGGCCCCGGCGACCTCTTCGGGGAGGCCTATGCCTGCGGAGAGGAGCCCCTGGGGGTCAGTGTCCAGGCGGTGGAGGAGAGTGAGATCGTCTTTCTGGATGTGGAGCGGATCCTGACGGTGTGCCCCTCCTCCTGCCCGTTCCACGCCCGGCTGATCCACAATCTGGTGGGGGTTCTGGCCCAGAAAAACCGTCTGCTCAGCAGCAAGATCGACCACGTCTCCCAGCGTACCACACGCAGCAAGGTGCTCTCCTACCTGTCCTGGCAGGCCCGGCGGGCGGGGACGGCCCGCTTCCCCATCCCCTTTGACCGGCAGGGGCTGGCGGACTACCTGGCTGTGGACCGCAGCGCCCTGTCCGCCGAACTGGGGAAGATGCGCCGGGAGGGGATCTTAGACTTTCATAAAAACCTCTTTGAGCTGAAGGAAGAGTCATAACTGCGCCTGCCCGGCGGGGAGTGCGCCTGTTCGGCGGGAACCGCCTACCCGGCGGGAAAGAACGGGCCGGGGGATGCATCCCCCGGCGCCCCCTCAAAGTACGCCCCGACGGGCTGATTCGGAAGTCTCAGCGATTGCACCGGTGCAGCGGG
>JAHAEW010000196.1 GCA_018374635.1 Clostridiales bacterium | reverse complement strand
AAACACGATTTGACCCTCTTCCGCCGTCTGCGCCCGGCGGAACTCTGCGAGGCTCTTGCAGCATAAATCGAAGAAATATACTTTATCGACAGTCTGAGCGGACCAGCTTTTTGCTGGTCCGCTTTTTTGTGCTTTGCCCCCTTTCCGTGTCCAATCTGGGAAGGGGGACATATTTTTTTCGGCCGCCCCGTTTCTTTAGGTCCGCTTTAGGGCGGCGGATTATACTGAGCAGGGCGCGGGCGGCGGCCGTCCGCAGGCCGAGAATAACAAGCGAGGAGGTTCCTCCATGATCAAGGTCGAGCACTTGACAAAGTACTACGGCGATTTTCTGGCGGTGGACGATCTGTCTTTTGAGATCGACGAAGGCCATGTCTATGGATTCCTGGGGCCCAACGGCGCGGGAAAGAGTACCACGATGAATATGATGACGGGCTGCCTGTCGGCCACTTCCGGCCGTGTGGAAGTGGACGGATTCGATCTGTTCGAGGACGCCGGTCAGGCGA
The DNA here is from genome assembly GCA_018374635.1 of Clostridiales bacterium. Taxonomy (GTDB): domain Bacteria; phylum Bacillota; class Clostridia; order Oscillospirales; family Oscillospiraceae; genus Pseudoflavonifractor_A. Next base: position 1,755 of record JAHAEW010000196.1, on the reverse strand, counting down.
AGAAACGGATCGGCTACCTGCCGGAACAGCCCCCCCTCTACATGAACGAGATGCCGGTAGAGTATCTGCGCTTCGTGGGAGAGGCCAAGGGGCTCCGGGGCGCCGAGCTGGAGCGCCAGATCCAGGCGGTGATTGAACAGGTCCGGATCGCCGAGGTCAGGAACCGGCGGATCTCCGACCTGTCCAAGGGCTACAAGCAGCGGGTGGGGATCGCCCAGGCCCTGCTGGGCAATCCAAAAGTCATCATCCTGGACGAGCCAACGGTGGGGCTGGACCCCATTCAGATCATCGAGATCCGGGATCTCATCAAGCAGCTGGGGCAGGACCACACGGTCATTCTCAGTTCCCACATCCTCTCGGAGGTCCAGGCCATCTGCGACAAGATCCTCATCATCGCCCACGGGAGGCTGGTGGCCTTTGACGAGCCGGACAAGCTGGAGCAGAGCCTCCTCTCCGGCAGCGAGATCCTCTTCACCACCGACGCCAGCGCCGGCCGGGTGCAGGAGATCCTCGCGGGGGTGGACCAGATCGGGGAGGTCACCTGGGAGGAGAAGGAGGGCGGGCGTCTCTCGGTGCGGATGAAGACCTCTGCCCGGGACATCTATGAGGTCTCCCAGGCCCTCTTCTTCGCCTTCGCTGCTGCGGGGCAGGCCCTGCTGGAGCTGACGCTGAAACGGGCCAGCCTGGAGGACATCTTCCTGGAGCTGACCGAGAACGGGGAAGCGGCCGGCCAGGCGCCGGCCGGAGAGACAACAGAGGAACCGGAGGGAGCGCGCGCATGACAGCCGTTTTGAAGCATGAACTGAGAAGCTATTTCCACTCCTTCACCACCTATGTGTTCGGGGCGTTTCTGCTGGCCGTCGTCGGGTTTGGGGCCATGCTGTACAATTTGCAGGCAGCGGTGAGCAATTTTGAATATGTACTCAGCTTCGGCAGCATCGTCTTTGTGGTCATCGTTCCCATCCTGACCATGCGGGTCATTGCCGAGGAGCGCAAGCAAAAGACCGATCAGCTCCTCTACTCCCTCCCCATCACCACCACCCAGGTGATTTTGGGGAAGTATCTGGCCCTGCTGGCGGTCTATCTGATCCCGCTGGCTCTTATTTCCGCTTACCCGGTCATCTTCGCCCAGTTTGGCGATGTGTACCTGCCCACCTCCTATGGGTCCCTGGCGGCCATCTTCATCATGGGCGCGGCCCTGGTGGCCCTGGGGGTGTTCATCTCCTCCCTGACCGATAACCAGGGCCTGGCGGCGGGGATCGGGATCGCGGTCATCCTGTTCAACTATTACAGTGTGAGCCTCTCGGAGTATGTCTCCGCCACCGCCGCCGGCACGGTGATCGCCCTGGGCGTCCTGGCGCTGGCGCTGGGCGCGCTGATCCGGTATCTGACCCGCAACGAGTATCTGGCCTACGCCGTCACCTTTGTGCTGCTGGCCGCCATCTGCATCACGGGCTTTGTGGACCCGGAGGCCTTTGAAGGGCTCCTGCCCGGCATCATGCGGCAGCTGTCCCTCTTTGAGCGGTTCAATACCTTTGTCAGCGGCGTCTTTGACCTGACCGCCATCGTCTATTACCTGTCGGTCATCGCCTTTTTCCTGTTTCTGTCGGTCCAGTCCCTGGAGAAAAGGAGGTATCACTGATGAAACGCTGGAAACTCCTTGTATTATAGAGTAGTAGTTATTAGAGCCCCTCTCCAAGGGCTGTGCTACACTGTAAGGGATGCTGTGGATTGGTTGGGTTCTCCTACCACAAG
>JAHAEW010000195.1 GCA_018374635.1 Clostridiales bacterium | reverse complement strand
GATCTCCTGCCGCCGCTGTTCCGGGTCCTCCCCCTCGAAAAACACCTTGTGCTCCATCGCCTTTTTATAGGAGGCCAGGATCAGGTCCGTGCAGCCGTGCAGCCTGCCGACCAGCGCGTTCATCGCCTCTTCGTCCATGGGCGCGCCGTCGTAATACTGAAAATCATAGCCGTAGCGCCGGTATACGTCTCCCATCAGATACTCCAGATACACCCGCTCCTCCCGGCCCAGATACTCCTCATAGGTCCGGTAGATGGCCGCCGGGTCAAAGCCCCGGTCATTTCCCTTCAAAGACTCCGGGTCCCGCTCGCCGTTGCGGGAACAGTAGGTCATGCTCTTCGTATAGGGTAGGTCCAAAAAGGCTGCCAGGGCGGTGAAGGTGGCTTTCGGATTCAGCTTGCCGTCCTCAAAGCGGACCAGCACCGAATCCTGAAACAGTCGGTCCTGCCAGTCCACCATGTAGTTCCGGTTCAGGACCCGTTCGGTGAGCTCGTCGGGGATTGTCAGCGGCTCCTGGCCCGGTTTCCACTCGTCAATCTGGCGTTGCATGAATCGCACACACGCCCCGGTGGAGGTGGTGGGACGGCGCAGGGGTGTAAACGTTTTGATATACTTGAAGCCCTTGAGGGGGGAGAAGTCCCGCAGCTCCTGATACTCCGGGGAGTCCAGCACCGCCCGGTTCTGGTCGTTCGCGCCCAGAGTGCAGTGGTAGTTGTGGAAGTGGGGTTGGAAAAAAATAGATGGAACGATTCGGGCAGCGGGGTCCAGGTTCCGCAGGTCCGCCATGGCCAGATACAGGGCCACGAAGATGTCCTTGTCCGTCCGATTGTGCAGGCGGCTGAGTTGGTCCGCCAGCCGCTGGGGCTTTTCCCGGTCCCCGTCACCAATGATGCTGCCAAAGGTAATTGGCCCGCCGCCGCTGAGGAGCTTGCGGAACTGCTCCACCTGGTTCCGAAGGTGATACAGCATCACGGACTCGACCGCGATCAAATTGGGGTGGTTGTCAAAAATCTCGTTGAAAAAGTCGCCTCCGTTGTGGCTGGAGAGCTGGGTGTGCCAGATCAGCCGGTGGATCTCCCGGATGCCGATGGGCTTGACGAGACACTGGCTGTAATCAATGCCGAACCGGGACTTGAAATCGATGGGATACTGGCTGATCTCATCTTCGATCAGGAAGACCAGCTTCTCCTCCTCCAGCAGGGGCCGGAGGCTCAGAATCTGGAGATAGGCGCAGAAGATCCCCCAGTCCGTGTAATGGAGATAGACGTGGTTCTCCCGGCCCACCCACTCGCTTTTCCGCACGTTGTCCCGGAGGTACTCCAGCTCATACTGGGAGTACACATCCGCCGCCAGTACGGGCTTGTCCAGGTTTTGGAAGAAGTTTCGGCTGACCACCGGGTGCCGGAGGTCCAAAGGCTCCCCGAAGGTCTCCGTCTCTACGGTAAAGGGGATGTAGCGCTGGTCGTCGTAGGGGTAAAAGCGGAGGGGCAGCTCCTCAAAGGCGGGAAAGTCCTGCTGGAAGCAGTAGGGATATTTGCGCAGCAGGCGGCAGTTCTTCTCGTATCGGCTCTTCAGGAGTTTGATGTTGGGCTGGTAAAAAGCCTGGGTCATCAGCTCCAGCAGAGTTTCCCGCTGGAAGCCCCGGCGGTAGAGGGAGCGGAAGGCGTCATAGGCCACCTTGTAGTTCCCGCCGTTTTCAAACAGGTAAAGGGCGGCCTCCAGCTCTGTCTCCGGCTGGCGGTCCCGGGCGTCGGCCAGAGCCAGGGTATAGGCGGTAACGGCGTGGCCCTGTTCCCCCAGCTCCGCCATGCGGCGGGCGATAGCCAGGGCTGATCGTTCCTTCATGTTCATTCCTCCCGATCTCATCATAGGAAAATGGGGGGCCGGGCACTAAGCCCAGCCCCCCTGCGGTCGCTATTGAAGAACAATCCATCCGGATTACTGCAGGAGCTGCAGCACGCCCTTCGTCGGCGCGGACTTCGAATCCCTCGCTTCGCCGCAGGCGGCAAAGCTTGCTCTCTCCGTCGCGCCTCCTCTCCCCAACGAACCCGCTTCGCTGGGCTTCGGCGGGGGCTACCCGTGCCCCAGGGCGGGGCAGCGCAGGAGGGTTGGGGATCGTGCAGCTGCTCAGCCAACACCAGAGCTTACTGGAGCAGCTGCAGCACGCCCTGGGGCACCTGATTGGCCTGGGCCAGCATGGCCTGGGCGGACTGGATCAGGATGTTGTTCTTGGTGTAGGCCATCATCTCGTCGGCCACGTCG
>JAHAEW010000194.1 GCA_018374635.1 Clostridiales bacterium | reverse complement strand
GGCCAATAAACATTGAGGCAGCATGATAAGCTTATAAACGCAGCCGCAAAGAAAGTATTATCTCCCCATGGTCTTTTTCGGAAAGGGACTTCAAGAACATGGGTAGACGATAATGGATATTTTGTTGTTTTTGTTTCATTTGGATCAAGTAACTGGAGTCAAAGTGCCCGCTTAGGTGTCGGAATTGATTTTTTGTGGAAATATGACAGCGGAGGTCCCAGTACAAGCTTTTCCTATTCCTATGGAAACAGCAGTATAGAAGATTTCTTTGAATATGATGGAAACGATGCGGTTTTTCAAACGGAAATGGAACGATATTCAGAAATTGGTTTACAGAAAGTAATAGAATATCGTAATTTCAGAGATATGGGCTATGCAAAACGATGTCTTACACAGCAGGTATTCAACACGCCAGAAAGCCGCCGCTTTTGGGAAAATTATCATTTAGCAATGCTGTGCTTTTTGAAAGGTGATTACGAAGATGGAAAAACCTCATTTGGATCATTTTTGACTGCCTTAAAAAATTCATTCTATATTGACGGCTGTTATATTGATTGGCATGAAAAATTGTACCAATATTGTTTGGGCTCCATAGTCCCCAATATAACTTCAAGAGAGAACGCACAGCAAATGGTTTTGGACAGAGTTAAACAGCAACGAGACTTTTTGAACAGCAGATCCTCCTTTAGAAAATTTGGAAAAGAAGATTTCATGCTACATAAGTACGAAATATAAAAAGAATTTTATGAAAAAACGAACGATCCATGTTTTTCCCATCCTTCTGGTCTTTCTGCTCCTGTTGGTTGGCTGCCGGGACGGCGGGCAGGAGCCCCGGGCCGAATGGGACCGGGAGGCCGGTATCCTGACCGTGGACGGCGTGCGCTACCGAAAGGACGAGGCGCTGGTGTCCATTGGAGATGGGCTCCAGCGGTGGAGATATGAGCAGTCTACCGCAGAGCAGATCGCCAGCGCCGGGGAGCGCGGCGGCCAGGAGACCTATCTGGTCTTTGCCAACGGGACGGAGCGGCGGCTTCTCTATGGGCGCGGGGACGGCTTTTCCTTCGGCCCGCTGTCCTATGAGGTCTGGTTCCGGGAGGATCTGCTGGACGAGCTGTCCGGCCCCCTGACGGAGGAAAAGGTCTCCTGCGAGGCCCTCACGGACGCGCAGCTCACCCAGCTGCTGGCGCTGTATGAGAGTACGGAGCGGGAGGGCTCCCTCACCTATGAGGACGCCCAGGCGGAGGCCCAGGCGCTGGAACTGGAAAGCCACCGGCTGCGGCGCTGGCTGGAACTGCCCCACCGGGAGATCCCGGGGCTGAGCGCCCATATCGGCTTCTATTTCAGCGCCCGGACGGGAGCTCCTTACCTGATCTGTTTGGACGGGGAGCTCCGGCCCTGTCCCGCGGAGCTGACCGACGCCCTGCACCTCTCGCCGTCCCTGCCGCAGATCCTCTCCGTGACGGAGGATGACCCACGGCTCAGGCCTCTGCTGGATGCGCTGTCCCCCATGTCTCAGACGGATGGGCTCTCCTGGGCCGAGTTCCAGCGCGCGTTTGCCGCGGACCAGTCTCCGGAAGCGTTGGAGTTTCGCATTGATATCTATCGTCCGGAGGATGCCAGCTGGCCGAGCCGGCTGCTGCGCGGCTTCTGCCACCCCCGGACCGGGACCCCCTATCTGCTGTTTCAGGACGGACAGCTGCGCCCGGTCCCGCAAAACGCCGCGGACAGTCTGGGGCTTTCAAAATAACCGTTTTCAACAGGAGATGAATGTGATGAAGAAAACAAACCAGCAGATACGGAAGGTCGGGGCAACGGGACCAGACCAAAAGACCGCTTTTGTCAACGAGGCGGCAAGTGATGCCGACCTCCAGCGGATGATCGACCGGTTTCGGGCCGGTGACTGGCCGTTTTTACTGCTCGAAACAGAGCAATGCAGGATCAGCATTCGCACCTTGTATGCACCGGAAGGAAACTGCACGGTCACGATTATTCTGAAGCACCATGGGCAGTGGAAGGCACTGACAAAAGCATTCCCCACAGAGCTGGGCGTGTCTATGTTTCTCGCCTGTTATAAGCAAGGGTGCCTGTACCAGGATTTTAACGGGTGGTATGATGCGACCGCTGATTTTCAAAACAGCGTTCAGGATGTGCGGAAAAGCGTGGAGGAGGCCCCGTCCGCTGTTTGTCCCGGCAGCCAAACGAATCAGGAAGCGGCGGACATGAAGAAAACAAATCTGCTCTATGTCCTGGCCTGGTACGTCCCTCCCATCCTGCTGATCCC
>JAHAEW010000003.1 GCA_018374635.1 Clostridiales bacterium | reverse complement strand
GGCCACCAACGTGACCAAGCCCGCCACCCTGGAGACCGGCGCTGAGATCAAGGTGCCCCTGTTCATCAACCCCGGCGACAAGATCAAGATCGACACCCGTACCGGCGAGTACCTGGAGCGCTGCAAGGGCTAAGCGCTGAGTGCCCGAGAGCGGGCGCACAAGCGTGAGGTGCTAAGCGCTGAGCGCCCGGGAGCAGGCGCACAGCGAACCGCGCACAGCGAACCGCGCACAGCGAACCGCGCAAAGCGTGATACGCCAAGCGCCGTCCCTACCACAAGGCCCTTCGTGGCCGCCTGTAAAAAGGAGATTATTATGACTATTTCTGAGAAGGTCGCGTACCTGAAGGGTCTGGCCGAGGGCCTGAACATCGACACCGAGAAGTCCAAGGAGGGCAAGCTCATCTCCGTGATGATCGGCATCCTGGAGGAGATCGGCATGTCCATCGAGGACCTGGAGGAGAACACCGTGGCCCTGGGTGAGGAGATCGACGCCATCTCCGACGACCTGTCCGACGTGGAGAAGGTCGTGTTCGACGAGGACGACGAGGATGAGGATGACGAGTGCTGCTGCGACGAGGACGACGACTTCTTCGAGGTCGAGTGCCCCAACTGCAAGGAGACCCTGGTCATCGACGAGGACGTGCTGGAGTCCGGCGTGATCCAGTGCCCCAGCTGCAAGGAGAAGTTCGCTCTGGATCTCTCCGACGACTGCTGCTGTGAGGACGACGAGGACGAGTGCGGCTGCGGCTGCCACCACGACCACGAGTAAACCGAACATGGAAACAGCCGGCGGCCATAGGCCGCCGGCTGTTTTTGCGTGCGGAGCCGGTCCGTACGCTGCGCAGAGGTGCGGGCCGCTTGACAGGCCCCACAGGGCGATATATAATAGGCAGGCGTGTTAGTTACGACTAACAAATCAGCCGGTATAGGATGAATGACAGATGAAAACCGAGACAAAACGCGTACAGGGCACGCTGGAGGCGCTGGCTCCGGGGGAGCACGGCGTGATCCTGCGGGTAGGAAATGAACGAGGGCCGGTCAAACGCCGGCTGGTGGATATGGGACTGACGCCCGGGACGGAGATCCTGGTGCGCAAGATCGCCCCCTTCGGTGACCCCATTGAGGTCAACCTCCGGGGATATGAGCTCTCCCTGCGCCGGGAGGACGCCCGGCAGATCACCATGGCCATCGGGGAGGAGGCCCAGGCGGCCAGCCTGATCCGCAAAAAGCGGGTGGGCATGGTGCAGCGCATCCCGGATGAGGAGACCCTGCGCCGCATGAGCGACGACCACGACCATGAGAAGCGGGAGCACAGCGGGGTGCCGGACTACGCCAGCCACGACACCCGGGAGATGAAGCTGGCCCTGGTGGGCAATCCCAACTGCGGAAAGACCACGCTCTTCAACGCGCTCACCGGTTCCAACCAGTATGTGGGCAACTGGCCCGGCGTGACAGTGGAGAAGAAGGAAGGACGGGCCCAGGTGGACGGAAAGCCGGTGACGGTGGTGGATCTGCCGGGCATTTACTCCCTCTCGCCCTACTCCATGGAGGAGATCGTGGCCCGGGACTTTATCGTGGGGGAGCATCCCGACGCCATCATCAACATCGTGGACGCCACCAATATGGAGCGCAACCTCTACCTGACCGTCCAGCTGCTGGAGCTGGAGCGCCCCATGGTCATCGCCCTGAACTTCATGGACGAGGTGGAGAAGCACGGGGACAAGATCGACGTGGAGGCCCTCTCCCGTTCTCTGGGCGTGCCGGTGATCCCCATTACCGCCCGCACCGGGAAGAATATCCAGACCCTGCTGGAGGTGGCCCACCGGCAGATGCACGTGGGCGTCACGGTGGAGCCCGACGATCTCTATGACGATTTTACCCATCAGATCCACCACAAGATGGGTGAGCTCATTCACGACAAGGCCTATGCGGCCGAAATTCCCGCCCACTGGGCCTCCATCAAGCTCATCGAGGGGGACCGGCTGGTGGAGCAGGCCCTGGGACTGGACGAGGCGGAAAAGGCGCGGGTGGAGTCCATCTGCTCGGAGTATGAGGGGGCCTATGTCCTGGGCGACCGGGAGACCCTGGTGGCCGACAGCCGCTATCAGTTCATCCAGTCGGTGGTCCACGCCTCCGTGCGGAAGGGACAGAAGCAGGGAAGCCTGACCCTGTCCGACCGGATCGACTCCATCGTGACCCACAAGTGGCTGGCCGTGCCCATGTTCCTCCTGATGATGCTGGGGATGTTCGCCCTGACCTTCGGGCCGGGGCAGGCCCTGTCCGATCTGGTGGAGAGCTTCATCAGCGGCCCGGTCTCCGACGGCATCCGGGCGGGGCTGGAGGCCGCGCAGGTGGCCCCCTGGGTGGAGTCCCTGCTGGTGGACGGCGTGGTCTCCGGCGTGGGCGGCGTGCTGGTCTTCCTGCCCCAGATCGCCCTGCTCTTTCTGGTGCTCTCCTTCCTGGAGGACTCGGGCTATATGGCCCGGGCCGCCTTCATCATGGACCGCCTGCTGCGGCGGTTCGGCCTGTCCGGCAAGGCCTTTATCCCCATGCTGATGGGCTTTGGCTGCACCGTTCCCGCCGTTATGGGAGCCCGCACCATGGAGAATGAGAAGGACCGCCGCATGACCATCATGCTGGTGCCCTTCATGTCCTGCTCGGCCCGGCTGCCGGTGTACGGCCTGCTGGCGGGGGCCTTCTTTGCCCAGTACAGCGGCCTGGTGGTCTTTTCCCTGTATGTGATCGGACTGTGCTTCGCCATCCTGTCCGGCATCCTGCTGCGCAAGACCATGTTCCAGGGAGAGCCCGCCGCCTTCGTGCTGGAGCTGCCCCCCTACCGTCTGCCCACCCTCAAGAACATGGCCATGCACGTGTGGGAGAAGGTGCGGGGCTTCCTGGTCAAAGCCGGTACCCTGATCCTGGCCATGAGCGTGGTGCTCTGGTTCCTCCAGTCCTTTGGCTGGTCGGGCGGCTTTGTCATGGTGGAGGACGCCTCCCACTCTTTCCTGGGCGCCATCGGCGGGGCCATCGCCCCAGCGCTGCGCCCCCTGGGCTTCGGCACCTGGCAGGCCGCCGTGGCCCTGCTCACCGGCCTGGTGGCCAAGGAGGCGGTGGTCTCCTCTATGAGCCTCTTCTACGGCTTCTCGGCCAGCGCCAGCGGCGCCACCGTGGCGGCGGCCCTCTCCGGGACCTTCCAGACACCGGTGGCCGCCTATGCCTTCCTGGTCTTTGTGCTGCTCTATGTCCCCTGTGTGGCGGCGGTATCCACCATCTACCGGGAGATGAACAGCCTGAAGTGGACCCTCCGCTCCATTCTGTGGCAGATCGGCGCGGCCTATCTGGGGGCGCTGGTGGTCTATCAGGTGGGTTCCCTCCTGTTCTGAGAAAGGAATGCTATGAAATACATCATCTATGGGGCGGTAGCGGCCCTGGCGGTGTGGGCGGTCTGGTATGTGGTCCGACAAATTGGCCGTCAGATCCGGGGAAAGGGCGGCTGCGGTTGTGGCTGCTCCGCCTGTGGGAAGGACTGCTCCCAGCGGAAAGAATGAGAAAAGGGCGCGTACCGGAGGTTTTGTTCCGGTGCGCGCCCTTTTGCGCTGGGTCTTGCGGGTTTGGGACAGGGGGGGTACAATGAGGAGGAAGGAACCAGATCCACGATTCATGGAACAGGGAGGCGTGCACATGGAAACAAGCAAGCTGGAAACACTTCAGGACTGGATCGACGGGAGCAGCCGCATCGTCTTTTTCGGCGGCGCGGGGGTCTCCACCGAGTCGGGCATCCCGGACTTTCGCAGTGTGGACGGGCTCTACAACCAGAGCTACCGCTATCCGCCCGAGACCATCATCAGCCACAGCTTTTTTGAGCAGGACCCGGAGGAGTTTTTCCGCTTCTACCGGGAGAAGATGCTCTGGCCCCAGGCCAAGCCCAACCCGGCCCACCGGAAGCTGGCCGAGCTGGAGCAGGCCGGGAAGCTGGACGCGGTGGTGACCCAGAACATCGACGGCCTGCACCAGGCGGCGGGGAGCCGGAAGGTCTATGAGCTCCACGGATCGGTCCACCGCAACTACTGCATGAAGTGCCACCAGTTCTATGGGCTGGAGGAGATGGTCCAGGGCACGGGCGTCCCCCGCTGCAAGGTGTGCGGCGGCATCATCAAGCCCGATGTGGTGCTCTATGAGGAGAGCCTGGACCAGCGCACCATCGAAGGCGCGGTGGAGGCCATCCGGAAGGCGGACCTTCTCATCATCGGCGGGACTTCTCTGGCGGTCTATCCCGCGGCGGGACTGATCCAGTACTACCGGGGGAGCCGTCTGGTCCTCATCAACAAGAGCGCCACCCCCTGCGACCGGCAGGCCGATCTGGTGATCCATGCCCCCATCGGCGCGCTGCTGGAACAGATCCAGGTCCGTCCCTGACGGCGCAACGTCCCCGGGAGTGCTCCCGGGGACGTTTTTTATGTTTCGATTTATTGAAAAACAATAAAAATAGATTGATTTTCAATAACCGGGGGGCTATAATCAGAAAAAAGCGAACGGGGAGGTATGGAGATGGACGCGGAAAAACTGGCCCGGATACTGAAACGATTGGTGAGCATCACCTTTGTGTGTAATCTTCTGGTCCTTCCTCTGCTGGCAGGACTGGCCCGGCTGAAGGGAATGGGGGAACTGACCGGAGGGATCTCCTGCTTTTTCGAACAAGGCGAGGGCGTGGGCCAGATTCTCCTGCGCCTGGTGGGCTATTTTCTGACCTCCTGGGGAGAGATCTGGCTCTTTGAAGAGCGGTATGCCCAAGTCCTGGCCCTGTTTCTCTTCTTCTGCGGCGTGTGTACCGCCGTCATCCTGTGGCAGGGGCGGCGGGTGCTGGACACCGTCCTGCGGGGGGAGACCTTCACCCGGGGCAACGCGGCCAACATGGGGCGGGCGGCGGTGTGCTGCTTTCTCATCTCGGGCGCGGCCCTTCTGCGGACGGTGTGGGGACTCTTCCACGATGGGAGCATCGGGCCGCTGTTCACCTACAACACCCTCTTCATCCCCGTGTTTTTCATGGCGGGACTGCTCTGCCTGATCCTGTCGGCCCTGGTCCGGCAGGCGGCCGAGCTGAAGGAAGAGAACGATCTGACCATATGAGGAGGGGATCGCGTGCCCATCGTAGTCAATCTGGATGTGATGATGGCCCGGCGCAAAATGAGCCTGAGCGAGCTGGCCGCCCGGGTGGATCTGACGCTGGCCAATCTCTCCATCCTGAAAAACAACCACGCCAAGGCGGTGCGCTTTACCACCCTGGAGGCCATCTGCAAGGCCCTGGACTGCCAGCCGGGGGATATTCTGGAATACGTGCCCGAGGAGTAAAACGGTGAAACAGGAGGAAGGGAATATGGGCGAAGGGAAACCGGGGACCACACAGGTCCGGCGCTTTTGCGCTTTTGCCATAAGCCATTTTTTCATCTCGGTGGTGAGCGCGCCTCTGGGGGTGCTGCTCTTTTTCGGATGGGTAGAGCTTCTGACAACAGAGGCGGCCTGGTGGATCGCGATCGGCTTTGACGCCTGCCTGCTGCTCGCCTATGGGCTGGCGGGGGCCTGGGTGGCCCGGGAACAGCGGTGGGAGCCGCCCCGCTCCATCCGGGCGGGCCTCTGGTCGCTGGCGGCCCCCATGCTGGTGGCCTGGGCCTGGGAGGTGCTGGTCCTGGTGGAATGGGGAATGGTCTCCGCCTACGCTCTCATGCTGGCGGTGCCGCTGGCCTTTCCCTCTTTCCTGTTTGTGTTCATCGGGATGCTGAGCGGCATCTGGTGGGGAGAAGGCGTAAAAGCGTTTTACCTCATGGCGTTCCTGGCCGGGGGACTGCCCCCGCTGCTGTTCTGGCTGGGCAGCCTGTGGGGAGCCGGAAATCACCGGGAGAGGGAGGACGGGATAAAAAAAGATCCCTCTTCCCCACAGAAGCGGGAAGAGGGATCGTAGCGTATCTGGGGTCACCGGAGAGGGGATCAGGCCAGGATGATGCGGCCGTCCTCCACACGTTCCACCGTCTCCAGGGCCTCCACCCGGACGTCCATGCGGCGCAGGACCTTTCCGCCCTCGCGCATGGCCTTTTCGATGGCCACGGCCACGCCGGCCACCTCGCCCCCGGCCTTGGAGACCAGCTCCAGCAGGGCCAGGGTAGAGTGCCCGTTGGAGAGGATATCGTCCACCACAAGGACAACATCATCCTCCTCCAGATATTTTTTGGATACCCGGATGGTGTAGGATTTTTCCAGGGAAAACGAATGGGTCTCCGCAGTGTAGACGTTGGGATCGATGTAGCCGGTCTGAAATTTCTTGGCGTAGATAGCCGGGACCCGCAGTGCCCGGCCCACAAAGCAGGCCAGGGCAATGCCGGAGCTCTCCACGGTCAGGACCTTGGTGATCTTGTCGCCCTTGAAGCGGCGGGCCAGCTCGGTCCCGGCCTGTTCCATGAGCTCTACATCGATGCAGTGATTGAGAAACATATCCACATGGATGATGTCTCCCTCGCCCACCTGGGCTTCTTCCAGAATACGCTGTCTTAATTCCTTCATGATATTCCTCTCTCAACGTCCTTCCAAACGATTGCGGCACTGTTCGATCAGCCAGTGAAAGACCGGCGCGCCGTCCACGGCGTCCATCCGGCGGTGGGCGCCGGTCATGCGCTCAGGGTGATATTGCAGGGCGAGAACGGGCAGAGCGGAGTGCTCCACCGCCTCCACCAGCCCGGACTCTGAGCGGGCGGTGACAATAAGCCCCTCCCCAATGCGGTCCAGCGCCTGGTGATGGGCGCTGTTGACGGAAAACACCGGGCCATACCACTGGAAGAGGAGGGAGCCGTCCTCCGCGTGGACGGCGTGGACCTTATCCAGTGTGCTCCCCGGGAAATGGGTGTGGAAGCACACCTGGGCGGAACCGATGTCCTGCAGGAGGGTGCCCCCCAGAGCCACATTCAGGATCTGGAGTCCGCGGCAGACGCCCAGCACCGGTTTTCCGGCGGCCAGATAGGAGGCGGCCAGCGCCAGCTCCGACGCGTCCCGTTGGGGATCGATGCCGCTGCTGGCCCAGTTTTTCTGCCCGAAGCGGCAGGGATCGATATCTCCGCCGCCGCACAGCAGGAGGCCGTCATACCCGGTGCTGTTGACGGGACAGTAGGCGGCATGGGGAATTCCTCCGGCGGCAAGGACCGCGGCCTCGTAGTTCTCCGCGCCGGAGGAGGAGGCAGAGATCAGAATATGACATTCCATCGTACACCTCAAAACACTTGTTGAATTGATTATAGACTATTTTACTTTCCTCTGCAATATTGACAAGTAAATAAAAATAGGGTATTCTATTAAAGATTCCGGGCGGGTCTGCCTGGGAAGGTATACCTGCGCAGGCAGGGAAATCGAATATGCAGCGGTATCGAAGTGGTCATAACGGGGCTGACTCGAAATCAGTTTGCGGGCAACCGCACGTGGGTTCGAATCCCACCCGCTGCGCCAAAAATCCCTTGAAGCCAGATGGTTTCAAGGGATTTTTTTATAATTTCTGAAGGGGAAAGGGCAATTACCTAAGAAAATAACGCAATTTTTCTTTGAACAAATTTTTGTGGTGCCCAAATGGTGCCCGGCACCATAAAATAGGGAGATAACAGATTACATCAAAATACAGCATATTAGAACTGCCTTCATAAAAAAGATTCGCAGCGTTGCGACGCTGCGGAAGCCCCAAAATTGGGAGACGCCGCATAGATGGCGTCTCCCAATTTTGGGGCTTTTATTCCTTTGCCTCACCCAAAACTTCCTTATGATAGCGATCCAATACAATTAGTTTACGCTCTAGTCGAACATCTACATACTGGGCAGTAACAGCCTCCAGATTGTTGGATAACTGGAGTTGGATTCCGATTCCTTTTAAACTGTGCCCCAGGACCTGTCCTACGGTATAAAAGTCACCTGTCAATTCATGCATATTGGTAGCCGCGGTATGTCTCAAATCATGAAAACGAATATGCGGCAGACCCACTCGACGGAGCAGTTGTCCAAAATTGGAGGAGATCCTCTCCTTACGCTTAGGTGATCCATCTGACTTAGAAAATACTAAATCATTGTCATAGTAGGAGCTTCCTGAACTCCGAACCAATCGTCTCTGCTCATTTTGTAGATCCAAATGCCGCTCGAAATACGGTTTGGTAAGAGCCGTAATCGGCAGGGTACGTTCACTGGATTTTACAGGAGCCATTTCCGTGATCGTAGTGGTATCCGGCGGCACATCAAATGGAAGCTGTTCTAACACTTCAAAATAGTTTTCCTCTAAATGTACATTTCTCCAACGCAGGCCTGCAATTTCACCTAAACGAAGTCCATAAAGGCCGCCGAGAATTATGATCAATTCCCATTCAGTGCCAGTCACCACAGACAAAAGCTGCCGCATCTGCTCGACCGTATAAGGATCAGGGGTCTTGCCCTGCTTACCAAACTTGGTGAGAATATCTCTGGCCGGATTATTGCTGATGTAATGATACCGCCTTGCGTGCTCAAGGGCTACTCCCATGATCCGATGGGCATATTTGACTGAGGATGGAGAAAGTCCTTTTTCTGCCAGCTGACGGTACATATCATCCAACATAGCAGGGGATAACTGGTTGAGAAAGACAGCTCCGATATAAGGAAAGATATGGTTGTTCATATGGCTCCGATAACTTGCCTGAGTGCTGGGGCGAAGGTTTGCTGATCCGTGTCGCTCTAGCCACTCTGTCATGTACTCTTGTACTGTCAGTTTGCGCTGGGCAGCAGTAGGCGGTACATAGGCTGGATTGGTGAGTTTGATTTTCATCTCGGCTTCGTGCTGCAAGGCCTCTTTCTTTGTAAGAAAGCCTTTACGAGCATAGGTTTTGCTTTTCCCCGCAGATTTATATTTGACGTTGACATCGTACACTGTACCGGCTTTTCCGGTAAGCTCTCCTGCACTATTTCGTTTATTGTGTACTTTTCGTTCAGTGATTGCCATTGTTATTGCTCCTTATCTATGGTAGAACATTGTCAAAATGTAAGAGGGAGAACCCAAGCCTTCCCTCTTAATGTTTTAGGCACCTATTGTCTGTGACAGTGTTGAACTGCTTTGGGACAGTATTTGGGCAGGTGTCTTAGCTCGTTCGTAGTACGCCCAAATAGCCTGTTCACAAATCAGTCGGTGGCTCCCAACCTGGAGATACTCCAAATGGCCTTCTTCCATCAGTCGACGGAGCCGGTTTTCGCCGATGCCGCAGACTTTGCTCATCTCTTTGGCGGTCATGAGCATGGGGTGACTCATTGTAGGTACTTTCTTGGAAGGGTTCATAAGAGATCGACCTCCTTATATGTGTTTTAGGAATAATATATCATTGAAAATGGGAAGTATTGGTGTTATAGTCTATTGGAACAGCTCAAACGGTTGTGCCACAATGGTTTCAAGAAGATTGTTCCAAAGTTCCATTTTGAGTGCTATTCCTCAAAGATATCCCAATGTGTCCCCAACGATTTTCTCTTCCGATGCGGATGCGCTGCGTAGAGACACCTGGAATGCCGGAAAGCATATCGTAGAGACGTTGCTTGCTGAACTGCTCTAGGCCATTTTCCAGACAGTACTGCTCATAAGCGGACAGCAGCTCCGTGTTATGAACCTTTGCATGTGGTTTCAGAATACAGCAGTCTCGTAAAAATGCCTGAAGAGAATTGCCCCGCTCGGCAAAACTTTCTAAAAAGCGAAGACTTTCTTCTGGCAATGTGAAGCAGAAATTACGTTGGGCCAGATCCCTTAGTGCATTGACAGCTAATGTAAAAATAGAGTCTCGCTCATTCCATAATTTGTTTAAGAGTTCCTTATCCTGCCGCTCTTTGGGGATGCTATGATTGAATAGGAGTACCACTAGTCGGTTTGTGAAAGCCCTTGTTGCATCCGACTCAAGGGTGCCGGGTAGGGCATTACCAGCGAACAGCAGCTTACAGCGAGGTGTAAAAGAGAAGGGATCTTTACCTTTGAACTCAGCGGAAATAGAGTCATTTCCCGTAACAGACTTAAAGGTGGAGATTTCTGTCAAGCGTTTACCTTGAATCTCGCCTGCCACATTGAGTTTTCTGCCGAAAAGCTCCGCTTTATTGAAACGGTCGGAGAGTTTGTGCAAAGGAATATTGGAAATCAACTCAGGAAAAAAGAGCCGGGTAATAAAGTTAGCCACAACACTCTTCCCGGAATCTGGCTCTCCTTTTAGAAAGAGCGCACACTTTCCTGCGTTGCTGTCCGAACAAATGTATCCAATTATTTCCAATAATAGCTGACGCTTTTCTTGGATCACGCTTAATGCCATATCTTCGTTTTCCGGACTTAGCGGTGACAGTGAGCTCTGGCAAAAGGCTTCAAAAACAGGGCATGAGATGGTACTTGAATCTTCGAGATACTTGGCCTGAACCGCATAGGTAAAACGGTGAGATGCTGAGTGTTCCATTAGGATTCCATCCATATAGTTGACAGTACCGTTGGTAGCATTGATACAATTCGGCATCTGGTTAAAGGTATCGGCATCGCAGTAGCACTGGGGATCCCAACTGATACGTGTGCAAAGGTCTTTGATTTCATGAACCGTCAACCGGTTGAGATGACCAGTTCGTTTTAATACCTTGGCGATAAAACGCTCTGGGTTATGGAGAGGGCGATAGCATCCAAATTCTGCATCATATGAAAAGAGCCGATCTCCAGCAGTGGAAAGTAAGTCCACTGTCTGTATGATGTTGTAGGCTAGATCATTGATGGCGGCAATCTTTTTACCACCTAGATCACTAGGACGGACATTGAATTCAGATACCTGGGCATATTCTTGTACGGCCTTAAAATCTGCTTCAAGGTAAGAAGTGAGGGCATCTCCATCATCGGCACCATCATCATCGAAGTCAGTGTCGTAACTGTCGCCATCATC
Organism: Clostridiales bacterium; assembly: GCA_018374635.1. Taxonomy (GTDB): domain Bacteria; phylum Bacillota; class Clostridia; order Oscillospirales; family Oscillospiraceae; genus Pseudoflavonifractor_A. Next base: position 82,303 of record JAHAEW010000003.1, on the reverse strand, counting down.
GAAGTCCATGTCGAAGAGGTCATCATCGTCATCAGGGATGGCATTGAAGTCACCATCATTGCCATCATCGAAGCTACTGCTAAAACTATAGGAATAGGGAAAGGTCCCCTCGTCCATGTGATTTTCTGCAAAATTTCCATTCTTGTGCATGTTAAGTCCTCCTTTTTTGTATACCGAACTTGTCCTGAACGGCAAGCAGAGTATAGCATACAAGGGATTTGATTTCCTTTTGAAAACATTTAAGTTTTGATTTTGCAGAAATTTTGCAGAAAAAGCATGTAAACCTATCTAAAAATGAGTTTACTTTTTAAAAAGAGAAATAATTTCAATATCTTCTACTGTTTTTTGATGAAAATGGTACTATATTCCATAAAAGGGTGTATATGTAAATATGGATGATAAGGAAAGCGAAAAACGTCTTTCAAAATGGTTATCAAAAGTAGGAAGAAGGCAAATTGTACTAATATATAAAGATTTTTGTAAAGAAATGGATATCCAGTCTGCTCAATTTGAAACTGAATGTGTCCATGAAAAAAGAGAAAGTCCGGACAAAAATGAAAAAAATTTTTTTCATTTTTGTCCGGAGAAATTGCAAGAGTCGTTGAACGGATTTGCCCTTTACTTTCTGTTTGTCTCTAAAAAGCAAGATATAGTACGAAGATTGAGGATCGATTCAAATGAAAAATTTGATATTGAGAAATTAACTGCTAGGGGATTTTTGAAATACTATCCTCGCAATGAAGTGGTGGAAGATATTTTGCAGATCCAAAGCGGTATATTGGAATCTGTTATTTGTTCAAATTCCATTGATAATATTGAACATTCAAGTTTTGTCGGTAACGCACCTGAGAAATGTGAGTATACTATTTCTTTATACAAAAAAGCGGAAAATATGGTTGAGAAAAGCAAAAATATTTCTCAAGATGAACTCACAGACATATTAGATGGAATTTGTATATATTTAGACGCACGCCGAACTGAGAGCAAATTTCAAAAGATGAGAAAGGATCTATCATCTGTGGAGGAGACACTGCTCCGAGAAACGATCCCATGTTGGATTTTTTTGGCTATCAATATGGCAAAAAATGAGCGTCCATCGCAGGCTAGGAAAACGCCTGGGAATTATCAAAAGATACTCAAATGTATCATGACCGCTTTTTTAAACCTATTTTCGGAATCACGTGAAGGCAAATACTACGATGAGTATTATCTTCACAAGGTGCAGGATGATTTTCTGAGAAATGAAATCGCGCAAAGTTCAACGGCCACATTGAGCAAAAGAGACCCTGGGACAGAGCACTTTGAAAAAGAGAACGGTCAAATTAGTGACTGTCCGGTGCCTAACGAAGTCTTGATAATGGGGGAAAACTTCATTTGGCCTTGCAGTCCCGAGTGCCTTCGTTTTCAAACACTGGAGTTCCGGTATAAGACGAGAGAGGATGGAACGTTTGAGTATCGAGAGACATTTAGAGATAAATTTCCATCCCTAGTTTTATTCAATTGCATCATTTCCTCATGCAAAATTTTTCGTGAAAAAGAAAGCGCTCCAATCCAATTTAACCATGCATTAAACATTTTATTATTCAATGAAATTACAAATTTGATATATGCAGGGTTATTGTCACATTCTTGGAATATATTAGACAAAAATGTCTATAATTTGCCATTTTTAGCAAACCGCAGTCCACTTCGTCCGATTAAGATTAGCGAAGACGATTTTAAAAATTTGAAAAAACTGATTGTCTTGCTTCGTGATTACGGCTATCCAGTGAGTCATACCCAAGGAGTCTCGTGGGCCGATTCACTTATCCCATCTATTATAAATGCTACTATACGTATTGTAGGAGGAAAAGGCGTAGAGGGAGCTGTCATGGGATCTGAAATTAGCTGACGGCTACTTATCCATTGCATCCAATGTTTGTTTTGAAATAAAATTACAAAGAGACGTTCTTTCTACCCTCCACTGCTTTCCCACCCGGAAGCCCTTCAGCTCTCCGGACTGAAGCAGCTTGTAAAGTGTGTTCTTCCCGATGTACAGAAGGTCCATGACCTCCCTGGGGGTCAGGTATTCGCTGACGCCGTTCTCCTGGGTGAGTTCTTCGGGATCTGCATACTGATACATCATATCGTTCTCTCCTTTTTGGTTTACTTCAGGTCTTACCGGTTTGTTTGCCGTTGTTTCTTCCCTTGAAAATGATATATTATTTTGATGAAGAGGCGCAGGTGTCCGTATTTACCGACAGGTAGCGGACGCCTGCGCCTCTTCTGCTGTTTTCGATAAGAGCGCGTCATACCGTCATACCCAAGCCCACACCGGCCAAAAAACGATTTTTCAGAAGGGAGCGAATCTTGTGCTGAACCGTATCCTGCGTGCCGTACACGCCGTCCTCTGCGAGCTTGTGGCTCATTTCTTCCGCCAGTTCTGCTGCACCTGAGTTACAAAATCATCCAAGAAGGGAGAAGATCATCAAGAACAACAAACACTTTGACAAAATCCCGGGGAAAGACCTGCTGGGCATTGCATTGGCCGCAATGGCCGCTCTTATCTGCGCAGCCATCGACTATTTCATTCAGGAGGAGAAAAAGCCATGAGAACCACTTTTATCTGCGACCTCTGCGGAGAAGAACTGCCCAAAGAACAGTGCTTCTCCTTTGACGGTGAGGAACTCTGCGCCGATTGTCTGGAGGAGCGCTCCGTGCTCTGCCACGAGTGCGGCCAGCGTATCCGGCGCTCGGACAATGCCGGTACCAATGAAGTGCCGCTGTGTCAGGACTGCTACGACGAGAACTACACCAGTTGCTGCCGCTGCGGGGCATTGATCCGTGAGTCCGCCGCCTACTACCAGGACTCGGACGAGTACGACGAATCCCCCTATTGCTGCGACTGCTTCCACCGCCTGAGCAATGACGAGAAGCTCATCCACGACTACTACTATAAGCCGGAGCCGGTTTTCTACGGGACAGGCCCCCGCTATTACGGCGTGGAGCTGGAGATCGACGGAGCGGGAGAGGACCGCGAGAACGCCCGCTCGCTGCTGGAGCTGGCCAACCGCGAGGGAGAATATCTCTACATCAAGCATGACGGCTCTCTGGATGACGGCCTGGAGCTTGTGACCCATCCCATGAGCCTAGACTTCCAGCTCCGGCAAATGCCCTGGGAGGCGCTGTGCAGACGGGCGGTGGCCCAGGGCTATTCCAGCCATCAGGCCCGTACCTGCGGCCTCCATGTCCATGTGAGCAGAGCCGCCTTTGGGGCGGATGAGGCTGAGCAGGACGCCGCCATTGCCCGCGTCCTCTACTTCTTTGAGAAGCACTGGGAGGAACTGCTGAAATTCTCCCGCCGCACACCCCGGCAACTGGAGCGCTGGGCAGCCCGTTACGGCTATAAGGAACGCCCCATGGAGATCCTGGACTACGCCAAGAAGGGATATCACAGCGGGCGCTATGCCTGTGTCAATCTCCAGAACACCAGCACCGTCGAGTTCCGGATGTTCCGGGGGACCCTGAAAACCAATACCATTCTGGCCACGCTGCAGATGATCGACCGCATCTGCGACGCGGCCATTTTTCTTTCTGATGAGGAGCTGAAAGCCATGGCCTGGACTACTTTCATTTCAGGTACACAAGCGGACCGGTATCCCGAACTGGTGCGCTACCTGAAGGAGCGCCGCCTCTATGTCAATGAGCCGGTGGAGGACGGGGAGGTGGAGGCCTGATGTGCTGCCTGTTTGGACTTGTGGACTACCAGCAACGGCTCACCAGCGGCCAGCGCCTGCAGATTCTGGAGCCGCTCTCTGCCGCCTGTGAAGCCCGGGGCACCGACGCCACGGGCATCGCCTATAATGCGGGCGGTTCCCTGCATATCTATAAGCGCCCTTGGCCCGCGCACCGTCTCCGCTTTCATCTGCCCGACAATGCCAGCGTTATCATGGGACACACCCGGATGACCACCCAGGGCAGCGCCAGACGGAACCGGAACAACCATCCCTTTCGCGGCTTTACCGCCGGTACCCAGTTCGCACTGGCCCATAACGGCGTGCTGTACAACGACAGGAAGCTGAGGAAAACACAGAAGCTTCCCCGCACCAGGATCGAGACGGACAGCTATGTGGCCGTCCAGCTCCTGGAGGCGCAAAATGCCCTCACACCGGACAGCCTCCGCGAGATGGCGGAGTCGGTGGAGGGCTATTTTGTCTTTACAGTGCTCAGCCAGCACAACGACCTGTATCTGGTCAGAGGAGAAAATCCCCTGTGTCTCTTCCACTATCCCCGTCTGGGCCTCTATCTCTATGCCTCCACCCGGGAAATCCTGGAGCGCGGCCTGCAGGCCACCTGGCTGAGCGGGGAGGCGGCAGAACATATCCCGGTGGACGAAGGGGAGCTCCTCCATCTGGACGCTGCGGGCAGGCTCTTCCGGCACTCCTTTGCCTGGAGAAGCACAGCGCCGTTTTTCTGGCGTAGCTGCTCCGGCTTTGCCCCTTGCTCCGTCAAAGCACTGGACTCGGACCCCTATATCCGTGATCTCAAGAGCGTGGCAGGAGCCTACGGTTATACCTCGGATGAGATCGACACGCTGTTGATGGAAGGATTCTCTCCGGAGGAAATTGAGGAGATGTTTTATTATGGAGAAGCATGAGACAGCCCGTCTCCGTGTTCTGGTGGTGGAGCCCGGTGCCCGTCCCCGGATTCAGGAAATTCCAGATACTCTGGCAGCTATGCAAGAGCTGGTGGGCGGGACCATTCAGCTCCTCTATCCCTTTGACGAGCCTGTGGCCCTTATCTGCAACGACGAAGGAAAGCTGCTGAACCTTCCTCTGAACCGGGAGCTGCGGGATAATAGGGGAACGCTGTACGACATCGTGTGCGGCACGTTCTTCCTCTGCGGAACGCCTCCGGACAGTGACCTGCTGGGGAGTCTGACAGAGGAACAGATAGAGCGCTTTGCACGGCGTTTCCACAGCCCGGAGTACTTTATAAATATAGGCGGAAGCCTGCTCTGCCTGCCCATGGAGCCCTAGCGTGGGAGGGACTGTCAGAAATGTGGTGCAGTGTGTCTGCCTGGAGGAGTTGAGGCAGGTGATACGCCAGTACCGTCCGCTGGGGCTCTTCCTGGCACGCGAGGGCAGGCGATGGACGGCGGTGGACAATACCACGGGGCAGGCCTGGACGGAGACCTTTGCACACAGACGCCACGCTCTCCTCTGGCTGAGCGGGCAGGTAGAAGCGCAGCTGTGCCAATAGGGTATACCCTATCGGCACAGCTAAAAAATATCCCATTAGGGTCGAATCCAGGCTTTTGGCATATGCCGGCTCTGGGGTCGACCCTAATGGGAATGTCTGTGTCACAGCTGATGGGTAAGCACCCAGGCCAGCAGTTCTTCATAACTTTTTTCACCGGCGGCCACCTGCAAAATGATATCCGCCAATTCTCTCTGTGTGTAAGACAGCTCTATGCCGTTCAAAGCCAGAAAGACCAACATGGTGTGTGCGCCGATCCGCTTGTTCCCATCTATAAAAGGATGGTTCTTGACCAGGCCATAGCAGAGTCGGGCCGCCTTTTGCTGCAGTGAGGGGTAGGCGCTGGTATCACCAAAGCTCTGAAATGGTGCGTTCAGGGCTGACTCCAGAAGGCTCTCGTCCCGAATACCGGGGCTGCCGCCCGTTTCCTCCACCAAATGCTGGTGCAGCAAAAGTACCTGCCGCTTGTTTAGGATTTTCATTTTGCCAGTTCCTCATAGGCGGATCGGTTCTGCTGGATCAAACGGGCAGAGAGCTGCATGATGTCCTCATCTGCGGCGGCTTGCATCTGTTCCGCCTGACTGAACTCTATGATCAGATAACGGGGGACATTGTTTTTCAGAATTACAGCAGAGCCACATTCATCCACCATTCTGGCAACCTTTGAGAAATTTTGGTTTGCATCCGTGATGGATACCATGGTATTTGAGTTGATCATCATACGATCACATCCCTTCTGTCTCTATTATATGCTCTTTCTAGGATGAATACAACCTATTATTTTATGGAGGAATAAAGTGAATATTGGTTATATCCGGGTCAGCACCCAGGAGCAGAACACCCTGCGCCAAGAAGTGCTGATGGAAGCTCTGGGCGTGGATGAGATCTATATTGACCGCATGAGCGGTAAGGACACCCACCGGCCCGAGCTGAAAAAGATGATGGACTATGTGCGCCAGGGTGACACTGTTATTGTAGAGTCCATCAGCCGCTTTGCCCGCAACACCCGCGACCTGCTGGAGCTGGTGGAGCAACTGACCGCCAAGGGCGTGGAATTTGTGTCCCAGAAGGAGGCCATCGACACTAGCACGCCCACTGGAAAGTTTATGCTTACTGTATTCGGCGCCGTGGCCGAGCTGGAGCGGTCCTATCTCCTGCAGCGTCAGCGGGAGGGGATCGACCTGGCGAAGGCCCAGGGGAAATACCGAGGCCGCAAGCCGAAGGAGCCGCCGGAGCTCAGGGCGGTACTCTCCCGGTGGCGTGCGGGAGAGATGACCGCCCGGGCAGCCATGAAAAATCTGAATATGAGCTCCAGCACCTTTTACCGGAAGGTCGGGCAACAGAAGTATTGACCAGACAGGAAACGGGTGTCTGCACTATTCCAAAGTGCAGACACCCGTCCTGTATTATTTCTCTTCTGTTTTTGCATCCATGGCGCGGAAAAAGGTCCTCAGCAGTTCTTCCGCGTACTGGAGCTCCGTGGGGGTGCACTGCTGTAGCAGATGGGTCAGACGCCCCGCGTCCCGCTCTTCCTTCTCCCCGAAAAGGATATAGTCTGTGGATAGGCGCAGACAGCCCGCGATCCGGCAGAGCGTGGGCACGGACATTCCCTTGACGCCCAACTCAATATCTGAGCAGAATTTGGGTGTCACATCCAAAAATTCTGCAAATTGTTCCCTGGTATAGCCCAAAAGTTCTCTCTGTGTCCGAATCCGCTTCCCAATTACACCCCAGTCCATGTCATTCCTCCTGCTATGTTTCTTATAGTCTAACCATAGAGCAGAGTGGAATAAATGAACTTATAGCGTTTACAAAGAATAACTTTTAGGGTATACTTTGCTTGCGTTATTTATTTACGCAGTTTTGAAAGATAATATGTGACCATTTAATTTATGATACTACCGTGAGGAAGTGAGTGTTATGTGATTACAGTTGGCGCTACTAATATAAACGCAATTAGTAGCGCAATTTTAGACTATCTTGAAATATTGAGAAAGGAAATATACTTATGGATGATGCAAGAATTTGGTTTGTAACCGATGTCGATCCCTTTACCTATGATGGACCGGTAGAAGAGTTTGAAGAGATCCGGACCCCTAGGATGGATCGTGATGCCTATTATAGTGGAACACCAAATCCCAATTTCGATCCTACCTACAATGCCTATGGCACCGAGGTGACCAATATCGACCTCTACCTCCAAGCATCTCGCACAACGCAAAATGCCATGATCGATGCTGGGACAGATATCGCCCTTGTCGGCGTATGTGCAGTCACCATTGCCCTGATTGGGTCTCTCATCTTCTATGCATTCTCCCGATTCTGGAAGAAGTATCAGATCACCAAGGTATCAGATCCCATGGGATTCTACCTCATCAAATTTTCCAGAATCTGGACCGTGATTCTGGCCTTGTTTATCATCGCCGGTATTGGCCTGGCTACCATTCCTATCATTGCGTCGAAAGTTGATGCCGCTGCATACTATAGCTCCCAGATGGGCCGATTCGAGAGTGGCAAAGCTGCCTGGAAAGCTACCAAGGAGCATGATATATTCCAGCTGGTCATCTATCCTGATTAACTTATATAAAAGGAGAATGAATCATGTTTTACATTATTAAGTTTCTCATCTATGCCGTTCTGATCCTCTGGTGTTTCACCGCCAAGAAGAGACATGCTGCAAAAAGCCGGGAAGACAGTACCAAGTACTTCGTCTCCGGCGATAAGGAGTACAAGAAGGATGCCCAGTGGAACAACTACCACTTCTTCGGCTATACCATCTGGGGATGGATTCTTTTGATCTTTGCTTTCCTGGATTTTACTCAGGGCATCATTGTACCGTCCTAAATCATCAATCTCTTATATCTATTCTAGATCATCGAGTTAAACAATTATAGTTATTAACTTAATAGCAAGTGTAGGCAATGCTGATTTAGCAAACATTGGAGAGACTGATATTTATGAAAAAGTTTTTCTTTATCGGAATTATTTCTCTTATGCTGTTTTTGTCTGGATGTACTCAAAACTCTATTTCGGAGTCTACAGAAACGTCATCGTTGCAAAAACCTGTTGCTACAGCAACAATTCCTCCATCACCGTCGTTCCCGAATGAAATAGATTATACCTCACTAATGGATCTTAACATTCCTACAATTATTGAACGTTTAGGGGATAACTATGATCTCAAAGTTGATATGTTTTCCTCTTATTGGCTCACATACGAGCTTGAGAACGGTTCATATGTTGAATTCAATTTATCAACCCTACCTGATGAGACTGAATATAGCTTACTTTCTCTTCCTCAAAATACGGGGGTATACACACAAGAAATCCAATTTTATGGAGCCGTTGACATTACAGGGAACGGATTAATTGCTGACATGGCGTTAGTAGAAATAGCTGCATGGTGTGCTGAAAACAATTATGAAGTAGAATTGGAAGAGACATATTTACAGGCAAATATCAATGGAATGTATTTGTTTTGTAAGCAGTCTGATGGTGAAGAACCCTCTGCAATCCTTTATTCAGCGGCAATCTCCGATTCACTATTTATGGAGACAGATACATATGACGATATTGATCCTTATGAAAATATGTCAGAATTCGAATATATCGCGATGATTCACCAGAGTGAATTGCCCCAAAATGATGATGTCCTAAGAGATATTGACAGCTATATAGGGACTCCCATTGGTATTGCTGGTCAAGTTGTATGGACTTCTGGAATTGAAGATGCTCCAATGCAGCTACTAGTGCGTGTCAGCGTGATGGACACACTTGCAACTTGGTTGGGGGACGCATTTAGTGAGGATTATTACGTAAGTTGCTTTTCATATGAGCACCTCCCAATTCTAAAAGGAGATATGGTAGTAATCTATGGGGAAATAGGGGGAGCGGATTCTTATAAGGTGGATGAACAAGTATTCCCTTGCTACTATATCAATATTCGATACTATGAATTATCTGGTACAGACGGCGTTTTAGGTGGGGGACATCTTCGCACATCACTGTCACAAGAAGAAAAAAATTACTGGTTTGAACATACGTATCAACTCTATGGTGATGATGCTACTGATTCTTCGCTTCAAAATGCTTATGAATTATATTTAACTGAGGATGCAATGAATGGATACCCATATTGTGTAACAGAAATTATTGAATATCCACTACGGGGCTATATTCAGCTCACAATTACACATGATACACTTACAATGGTTCCATCTAATAGGAGTTATACATATACATCCCGGCGTAAGATTACACTCTATTATGATGGTAGACTAGATATTTCGGATAGCCGTTATTCAACAGGGAAAGATGACCTGTACTATTCAACCTATGACCTTTATTATGACATAATAGAATACAATGGAAATGTTCCGGAAGACAGGTGGAATTACCATTATAAAAGAGCGGATTTGATTTAAAAACAGAGAATGGGCTTGATGACATGATGATTATGGAATTTTCAATACTATAATCGCTCGAACGTATTCGGGGTAATGATAACTTGGACCGGAAGAATGTGTCGGTAGAGGATATCACTCAGCGAGTGGCGAGCCAGATGAGGCTGGAATTCATCATATGCTCCATAACGATGTATTCCATACGATGGAGGTCTTGAGTGGCGAATGCAGCATCAACACATCATCGCTCAAACCGGATGCCAGCGTGTGTCCTTACCGAAGTAGTACTGCGAAAGAAATGACGATTGTACGGACATAAAAAGCTAAATGTGAGCTCCAGTATCTTTTACTGGAGGCCCGGGCGACAAATAAATATGTTGACCGGATAGAGGAGCGTCGTTTTCACCATCCCAAGTGAGAACAACGCTCTTCTATCTACACTCTCCGCCCAGACTTCATTCGTCTGGCTCCGCCCAGGTGCGTTGTGCAGGAGATAAACCAGGTAGCGGTAGGGAACTGGGTTATTTTCTTGTGCGGTTTCAATCAGACTTCAGATCAAAGCGTTGGACTGAGCACCGGCAGTGGTGCTGGCAAAGAGCCAGTTCTTCTGGCCCGTCACAAATGGATAAACAGACGGCAGTACATTGAGACTCGTATCTTCAATGTACTGCCATTTTCAAAGATATTTTGTTCCCAAAGCATGTTGCATCTAGTCTGAAATCTCCTTGTGCTTAAACAGACGAGTGAGATAATGCATGACTATGCTCGAAGTAATGACAAATATTTTAGAATTAGATCACTAAAGGACATTATCAAAGATTATAGTAACGATCCTCGAACAAAGCGAGGAGTTGATAATGATCGAAAGTCATTTTATAAAGTCATTACCTCCAATTTGGATAAATCTGGAATTTCAGAGCAGTCTTTTATAACATATCTCTGTGACGATGTTTGTGAGTATGAGGATATTTCTAAATTTATTGCCAGTATGACTAGACTTCTTAATTAAAACCAGCCGGATAAATAACTACGAATCTTCCTAAATTATTTGATTACAGTAATGGCATCACAACTCCGATATCCATAAAGTTGATTTGCTTGCATTAGGTTTGGTAGATCTATACGCTAGTATATGGTGCCCGGTCACATCTGGGGCCCTATAAAGCATAATACTCTCTTGGAGAGAGAAATAAGATTTTTCCTCCAAGAGAGTGACTTTTAAGGGAAAAACATCAAGAAATACAGACTTTTTAGAATATATTTTATGCGCTATTCCTCTCGGAATCAGTTTGAGGGCAACTGCACGAGAGTTCGAATCCCTCCCGCTGCGCCAAAAATCCCTTGACGCCAGATGGTTTCAAGGGATTTTTTATGGCGTCGAATAGGTATAATGAAATCCCCCAGTTTAACTGGGGGTCAATAAAAGCACTTTAGTAAAATGGATAGGTTCCAGCGTTAGATAGAACCTAAAATAATATCGTTTGGAATAATGAGAAGATTGTACAGCTAAACGAGGAAGTCATCAAGGAAGCAGCTAAAGAAATTGGTACAAGGCAGCGTGGAGAAAACCTCTTAACGAGCTGCCGGAGGCCCCGAGGCAGAGGACCTGACCCAGAATGCCCGGTACAAGTGCAACGAGCGACGCTATGGCTGCCACAGCGAACAATATAAGCGCAACCTTACTACCCCTTCTGGAAATATCATCTTCAAGGTATCACCCCACCAGCAGTGGGAGAAGGAAAGCCTTATTTGGCGGCACGGGCCTGCTCAACGATTTCCATCACGCCGCTGAGAACGACGGTGGGACGATAGGCGTAGGTCTTCAGTGTCTCCGGTGTGGACACGCCGGAAAGCACCAGGACAGTGGACATGCCGCTCTCTAGGCCGGAGATGACATCGGTATCCATTCGGTCGCCCACCATGACGGCATCTGCGGAGTGGCAGTTCAGCATCCGCAAGCCGGTGCGCATCATAAGGGGGTTGGGCTTTCCGCAGAAGTAGGCCTGCATACCGGTGGCCATCTCGATGGGGGCCACCAGAGCTCGGCAGGCAGGGGCAATTCCGTTTTCGATTGGGCCGGAGACATCGGAGTTGGCTCCAATCAGTTTGGCACCGTTGAGAACTAGATTCGTGGCCTTGGTGAGGGTGTCCAGGGAATAGGAGCGGCCTTCGCCCACCACGACATAATCTGGGTTTACATCATTCATGGTAATACCCGCATCGTAAAGGGCGTTAAAGAGGCCGCTCTCGCCAATCACAAAAGCGGAACAGCCAGGAGCCTGTTCCTTCAGAAAGGCTGCGGTGGCCAGGGCGCTGGTATAGAAGTGCTCCTCTGAGACGTCCAGCCCCATGCGGGCCAGCTTCTGCTGTAGTTCCTTGGGGGTGTAGCCGCTGTTGTTGGTCAGAAAGAGATATTCCTTTTTCTCGTCGTGTAACCACTGGATAAATTCCGGCACGCCGGAAAGGATGCGGTTGCCATGGTAAATGACACCGTCCATATCGCAAATGAACCCGCGTTTTTGATTGAAATCAAGCGTGTGTTCCATATATCCTCCTAATTCGCGTTCAGCTTCTACAGTCCGGAAACGTCCATTGCCCTTAGTGGCTGCGGATGCATCCAATATAGCAATCGTTGGGCAAGTTGTAAACAGCAGGAGGGATCTGTGATGTTTCCGACCGCTTCCTTGGGATGCCCTGATCAACAGAGCGCTCAGTTGAGCTCCCAGAACGAGCGGGAGATGAGACGGATGGTCAGCTGTTTGGCTCAGTTCCGCGGTTTTATATCAGATACCCTCCTGTGCGGTGTGGTGTTTATCCCAAGGGGAAGTAGCTGGTTTTCAGCTGGTGGAGCCGCTCCAGACTGTCGCTTCCCCGTTGGCCCAGCCGTTCGGTTACGGCCACGGTCAGCACATCCAGCAGGGCGGTGGGGGCGGACATGGAATGGTATTCCTTCTCCTCGCCGCGATAGGCAAACAGACTGATGTCTGCCTGCTCTTCTGGCGGGATGCAGGTACGGCTGACAAAGGCCAATGTCTGGTAGCCTACTGTTTTGCTGTGGTCCAGAATGACCCGGCCCTCCCGGGATAGTTTGGAAAAGCTGAACATGACTACCAGATCCTGCTCTTCAGCCTGGAGCAGGCCCTCCAGCAGCTCCGAGCCGCCTGAGGGAAGCAGGGAGACAGGGAGTCCCAGGCGACGCAGGCGGAAGGCCAGCATGTTGGCCAGGGAAGAGGAAGCATTTTTCCCGTGCAGGAAGATTCGCCGGGCAGAGGCCAGCGCATCTGCTGCTCGGTCAAATTCTACCGGATCCAATTGTTGGGCAGTTTTTTGCAGATAGAGCTGCTGCCGCTCCAGCCAGGCGACGGGAGAAAAACCACCGTCCTGGGACAGAGTTCCTGCCATCTTGGCAGCAGGCCCGGCAGCCTGCTCCACCACAAGGGATTTCAGCTCCTTAAAGTCGGTACAACCTACGTGACGGGCGAAGCGGGATACGGTGGCATCGGAGAGGCCAAGCCGCCGGGCTAGTTGTCCGATGGAGGAAAACAGAAAGGCATCGGTGTTCGTGTTGATGTAGTCCAGAATTTTCTGCTCGGCCCGGGTCAGCTCTCCGGGTGAGATAGCAAGGCATAGTTCCATTGGTATTTCTCCTGTTCATTCAGTACATCGATGAGGGCTGGGTGAAGCAGTCCATTGGAGGCCAGCACGCCGCTGCCCTCCAGAAGGGAGAGGGGCGCGCCATTGGGGGTGGTGACCCGACCACCTGCCTCCTCCACCAGAAGCAGACCGGCGGCATAGTCCCAGGGCTGGAGGGCCAGCTCCACGTACCCCTCCAGACGGCCGCAGGCCACCCAGCAGAGATCCAGGGAGGCGCATCCGGCCCGGCGAATGTCCTGACAGCGGTCATAGAGGGCTCGCATCTGATAAAAAGCCTGATCGGACAGATCCCGCCGGCCGGGCACAGTGCCGGTGGACAGCAGACTGTCTGCCAGCCGGTCAGCCCCACTTACCCGGATGGGCCGGCCGTTTAAGAAAGCCCCTTTTCCTCGGCGGGCGGTAAAGCATTCCCCGGTATAGGGCTGATAAACAATACCAAAGCAGACCTGCCCGTTCTCCGCCAGCGCCAGAGACACCGCACTGTGCCCAAACTGATGGATTAGATTGGTTGTGCCGTCCACTGGGTCAAGAATCCAGAAGGGACGACGTAGGTCAATGGCAGCTTTTTCCCCTTCCTCCCCCAGAAACTGCACAGCCGGGGCCAGCTGTTCCAGCTGACCCCGGAGGGTATTCTGCACGGTGAGATCCACATTGGTGACGAAGTCCGTCCGGCTTTTGGGCACCACAGTCTGAACGGCGGAGGGGGTGGTCAGCAGAGAGCCGGCCCGCCGGACGGCCTCCACCACCTGCCCGGCTAGGGCGTCGGTGAGGATACTCATGCAATGGCCTCCTTGGTGAGAATGGAGACATAGTCGCCGCCCAGAGCGTGAATCTCCTTCAGAGAGCGCTTGAGCAGACAGGCGGTGCGCACCTGGGCTGCGGCGGTGTCAGAGAGCTGGATCTCATACCGTCCGGCATCCATCTCGGCCTTCAGGGCGGAGATGGAGCAGACCTCCCGCTGAAATACGGTGGTGACGCAGCCGTACTGTACCGCCTGGTGGGTGTCGCTGCCCGAGACCACGGGGATGTGGAGATGCCGGCCCAGCGCGTAGGTCAGCTCCTCCGTGCGGGAGCGGTCCAGGGCCAGGTCTTTCCCGTTCAGGTCCAGGAACTGGAGCCGCTCCAGCAGCTCCTGCGGCAGCTCGGGCACATGGCCCGGGGCGCGGTAGGGGTGGCCGCAGCCTACCAGCACTGGGTACTCTCCGAACAGGTCCATGAGTTGGGCGAAGGGGAGGAAGTTCCCCTTTTCCTTGTGGGATTCCAGCCGGTGGTTCAGCTCTAAAATGGCCTCCAGGGGGCCGATGGACAGGATGTGGCCGCCCTCGGCCACATCGGTCTCCATGCCCGGAAAGATGCGCAGCCCGTTGGGCAGCTCCAGCACGTCCTCTGTCCGGCGGCTCATCGAGGACAGGTAGCCATACAGGTCGTCGAACTGCAGGGTGTTGAAGTGCTCGGTGAGGCACAGGGCGTCCAGCCCGGCCCGGTGGGCCTCGTCAAAGAGCCAGTCGGTATAGGCGGTGGAAAAGGGCAGCTTTTTGGCCAGCTTTCCGTGGGTGTGAAAATCAAGTCGCAAGGGAAAAACCTTCTTTCAGAGCAAAGTGGAACAGAGAATGCACAGGGCTACCCACAGGGCGGAGAGTGCCAGGAATAATAAATCATTATACGACACTTTCAGGGTGGAGAGCTTTATTTTTTTTACGGTTTTGTTGACGGCCGCATAGCGGTAGCCCCGTAGCTCCAGGGCCTCCACCGTGGTGCGGGAGCGCTTAGCGGTGTTGAGCATCAGGGGGTAGAAGGACTCCATGATGATTTTCACTTGATAGATGAGGTAGCGCACCTTGCCACGCAGGGTGTCGTGGGCGGGGGGATTACACCGCAGGCGGTAGGAGAGGAGGACGTTCTGGAACTCCTCCATGAGCATGGGGAGCATGCGGTAGGCGTAGGAGATGGAGAAGCTCAGCCGCTCAGGGCAGCCGTACCACATAAGTCCGTTGCTGAGCCGGTCGGGGTCCAGACCGGAAAAGACGGTAACCGAGGCCAGGGAGATGGTGGCCACCTTCAGGGTGAGCACCAGCATGGGAGCGATGGCCGAGGCATCCCCGCCGAAGAGCAGGGTGGCCAGAAAGAGGTAGCCCGTCTGGGAGAACACCCCCAGGGCGAAGAGAAAGAGTACCAGCCCTGCCACATGGGCCAGCAGGGTGGTGACCATCACCAGCAGGAAGCAGCCCAGCAGAAAGGACAGGTCGTTGACAAACCATGGCACCACGCCGAAAAACAGGTACCAAGCGATAAGAATGCGGGGGTCCAGAGCGGCGATCACCGTGTCGTCGTTGCCGTAGGCGTTTTTCAGCACCTGACTGCGGAGAAAGTCCATGGAGAATTTGTCCAGGACGCTCTCCGACAGTTTGCTCATTATGCGTTCCATAGCTTATGCCTCCTGAAAACGGTTGGTAAATTCCTCGACGGTGTAACAGAGGGCCTGCGGGTTCAGCGCCTGGGCCATGGAGAAGATCTCCGGCGGGCGGATACCCACCAGGTCCACTAAATCCTGCTGGGCGAAGATTTCGTCCCGGGTTCCGTCGGCTACCACCCGGCCGCCCTGCAGCACGATGATCCGCTCTGCCCACTGGCACACCAGCTGCATGTCGTGGGTGGCGATAACGGCAGTCTGAATGATGTCCTTCATATCTTCCAGCACGCCCATAATTTCCCGGCGAGTGGCGATATCCAGGTTGGCTGTGGGTTCATCCAGCAGCAAGATGCCCGGCTCCAGGGCCACGCCGATGGCCAGACTGGCCCGGCGCATCTGGCCCCCCGACATGAGGCGGCCGTCCCGGTCCTGAAGCTCCGTGAGCCGGAAGCGTGCCAGCAGGGCGTCGGTGCGCTCCTGCCAGTCGGGCAGCCCACGTACCTGCATGGCATAGGAGATATCAGCGCGGATGGAGTCCTTGATGAACATTTCCTCCGGGTTCTGATAGACCAGGGAGATCTGCCGGGACAGATCCTCAGCCTTTTTTGCCCCGATGGGCTCATCAAAGAGGGAGACTGTTCCGCTTTGGGGCCGCAGCAGCCCCACCATCAACTTCATCAGGGTGGACTTGCCCGCCCCGTTGGAGCCGATCAGGGCCACCTTTTCCCCCTTCCGGATGTCCAGATTCAGTCCGTCAAAGATGGAGCGAGGCGCCCCTTTCACGGAGCGGTAGGAGAGGGAGACGTCCTGGAAGGAGACCGCCCGCTGCCCGGCGGGACATGGGGTGGGAATTGGGGCCACTCCGGGGCGGAAGCACAGGGCGGAGAAAGCGGTCCGGCCCTCCTCCACTGTGGTGGGAAGGGGCGCGCCGGAGGGGAGCTTTGCCTCCTTCCGCAGCCGGTAGGCTGCCTGGGTCACCTGGGGTGGGAAGATGTTGCACTCCTCCAGCTCCTCCACATGCTGGAGGGCCTCCCTGGTGGGCAGCAACCACTGCGCCTGCCCGTCCTTCATCAGCAGGACGTGGCGGCAGTAGTCGGCAATATACTCGGTGTGGTGCTCGATGACAAGGATGGTCTTGCCGTGCTTCTGGTTGAGTTCTCGCAGAACCTCGTAGATCCGGTCGGCATGCACGGGGTCCAGCTGGGCAATGGGCTCATCCAGAATCAGCACATCGGGGCTCAGGGATACCGCACCTGCCAGTGCCAGCAGGTGGGTCTGTCCGCCGGACAGCTGCCAGATGTACTCCTCTTCCCGACCCTCCAGCCCACATTGGCACAGCGCCGTTTTTCCACGCTCCAGATAGTCCGGAAAGGCATAGTTTAAACAGGCGTAGGAGGCGTCGTCCAGCACAGTGGGACGGACAATCTGATTTTCAAAATCCTGGTAGACATAGCCCACCTTTTGGGCCAGGGTGCCCACGTTGCTGTCCAGGGTGTTCAGTCCCTCCACGCGGACTTGGCCCTGAAACTCACCCGTAATGAAGTGGGGAATCAGCCCGTTGAGGACCTTGCACAAGGTGGATTTTCCGCAGCCGTTGTTGCCAACGACCGCGAGAAAGTCCCCTTTTTCAATCTGGAGGGAAATGTCGAACAGAGTGGGGTGAGCCGCGCCCGGATAGGTGTAGGTCAGGCCGTTGATTTCAATCGCGTTCATATCAGCAGGCCGTTTTCCCTTCGCCGTTCTTTCTCATCACCAGCAGGATGATGACAGCCAGGGCGGCGGCCACAACCATACCGGAAGCCAGGGCGGTACCGCTCTCGGCCCACTCGGCCTCCCAGTCCACCAGGGACATGCCGGCGGTGGCGGCCAGCTCGGCGGCGATGGCGCAGACAAAGCCAATGACGCAGATCAGAATGGCCTTGGGGCTCAGACCCGAGGTCGTGCTGGCGGCGGTGCGGGGAGCCATGCCCAGCAGGGGCTCAATCTTGCCGTACAGCTTGGGAACCAGGTACATGGTGGGCAGCAGGCAGAAGAAGATCCCGGAGAAGAGCAGGTCGTTGAGGAAGGCAAAGCCTTCGGTGGCAAAGACGCTCTCGGGAAGACCGGCCACGGACTCGAAGTCCTCCACGGCAAACTGAACCTTGGCGATGTCTACGATGGTACCCATGAGCAGCTGGGCGGCGGTGCCGGTGATGGCAGCTACACCTACCATGGCGCGGTTCTTGGGGTCACGTACCATCCGGCCGGCAATGTAAACACCGATGGTCACAGTAAGGAACTTCTCCAGCTCGCCCAGGCCGCCGAACTGGCCCAACATAATCTCGCTGAACACCAATTCGCCGGTAGCAGCACCAAGGGCGGCAGACAGGGGATCAAAGAGCATGGCTAGAGTCAGGGGGATGAAAAGGAAAAATTCCACCGATAGCTCCACAAGACCAATCTGGAACTTGGGGATCAGTTCGGTAAACAGAGTGGCCAGTCCATACAGGGACATGGTCAGCACAAAGATCATCAGTTTCTGAGATTGGTTGACAGTGTTTTTCTCCAGGGTACTCATACAGATATTCCTCCCGTTTTATAATGCGGATTTCTCGCACAAATAAAGAGTACCAGAGGATTGTAAATATATCGATCAGTGTAATGTAAAATGTAAATAAATTTTCATTGAGTGGGGAAACCACCGGCTCTGCCGATGGAGGTGCCCCGCAAAAAAGTTTTAGCTTCAAGCATCGAGCGAAGCGAGCCGCTAATAGCAAGTTATCAGGAGCAAAAGACTGCCGTTAGAACAGAGATTGCCCGTTTACGGACTGTGGGGCAAGTGATGCGAGCGAAATAAAATTCGGTGCGTCTTGAGACGCATGCCGGTAATAGGCCCTTATAGGGCCAACTCAAGACACCAGCTTAGCCGGTGGTTATGACTCCACTTGCGGACTCTTGTTTTGCTGAATGTAGAATGATCCGGTATCTTTTCTCCAAGCTAAAAGCCAAAAAACAAACGATAAGCAATGTTTAGCTGAATTTCCTGGACAAGTGGGCGTTCTGACTTGTGTTGCAAAGGCTGGGCTAAAGAAACCAAATTCAGGAGCGGGATATGAGAAGAACAGACAAAACTACCCGGATTTCTTTGGAGAGTGATGAGCTATTGTTTAGCTAATAGATGAATAAAGGCAGTACATTGAGATTTTTATCTTCAATGTACTGCTATTTTCAAAAAGGTTTTGTTTTCTGAGGTGTGCTGTATCTAGGTTGAAATCTCCTTGTGCTTAAGCAGAAGAGTGAGTATAATAAAGGCAATGCTTGATAGTCAAAGTTTTAATTATAGATACTTTGTATCGAAATCTGTCACAAAATCTGTCACAAAATCTGAAGAAGAAACATGATTAACATCCGCAAACTGAAATCCAAACTGTGGGAATCCGTTGATCTGTTGCTGGCAGACTGCGAGCTGACCTCAAACTTAATATTTGTATGCTCGCTATGAGACTAATTTTTCTGTGCTATATCTACAGTCGTTTCAAGCTGTTAGATCATAGCTTTTAAAAGAATGTTCGGGATACAGTGGGAAGAGTACGGATGGAGTTGATAGGGTGGCAGAGTGAGTAGCTCTTCGGCGTTCTCCCCAACAAACCATGTTCTTGGGTGAACTGCTGGCTGAGTTGTTTACATCTTCAACAACAGCGCCTTTATAGAGCACGCTAAAATGACTTTTAACAATCCGTAATCACAGTGTGAGCGGAAGCAATAGATAGCAGCGAGTATAAAGGATGACTGGCTAAGAGCACTTTTGTATTTGCTTCTACCAACGGTACTGTCTCATGATTTTGAGCAGATGGTATCACCTATGTTTAAAATTAAAATGGGATTTGCGTTCAATAAACAGATTTTTTGCGGCAACACAAGCTCATGACAGCTTGTGCCAAAGCTAATGAGTAGAGAATGGAACAATAAAGATGAAGAGAAAAAATATTTATGAAATAATGCACCTTGGAGAGATCTCTCTAAAAAAAGAATATGGTCGTTTATATGCCCTGATTCATGATGACAGGCTTGAGATATATGAAGAGCAGACAATTACTACATCTATATATTCTTTAGCTGAATCATTCATTCGGTATTTTGACCTTAGTTTTACAAACCGTGCAATTTCACTAAAAGAGATTCAAAAAGCCTTTGGTTATACATTTACGTTTTCTCCTAAAGTTATTACAATGGAATTCATGGTAGCCTTTTGCGAATTTATATCTAATATCTGTTATCAGCTCAAACAATTATTTTCTGATAAGCAAATAGATAAAGAATACATCATGGTAGTAGAAAGAAATACAAATGATTGTATGAGTACACTTGGATATAGTAAGTTAGAATATAATGGGGTACTTATTTATGCTGAAGAATCCTCGGCATCCTTGGCAGTAGCAGAAATCATTGATGATGCACTTTCATATAAAGTTTTAGAGTATAATCACTATCGTATGAGGGGTAACTTAGTGGAGAAACTAGGGATTCTAAAATTAATGGCAGATGATATCGATGCCAAAAATATTCGTAGCGCGTTGCATGAGATTAATGCCACATTAGAAAAGCAGTTATATCAGCTCATAAATAAATTTGTAAGGCATAATCAGGCACAAACTCCTGCAATTTATGAAATGAACGATGAAGAATTAGAATTTTGGTATGACAACATATACCAAATGTGGCTGTTAGCCAAACTGGAATTGGAGCATGTGGGAAGAAAGAAACGTATAGCAGAATTGCTGGTAAAGATAAATGGATAGTTTAATGCGTATTAACTAAAGGTGAAATATTAATTTAGATATTTTTATTTAGCGGTGATTCCATGGGCTGCGAGAGCGCCGGACACCTGTTAGAGCGGGAGCTGGGTTGGGAGGTGGTATTTACCTATCAATGACATCTTATTATGGCAAATGGCAAAATACCAGGTAAATCTGGGTCAGAATTGTTAGCTTTTTGCGTCTATCTGTTGAAGATTGACGATATAACCTGCTACTTCGCCAAAGTGGAACAGGTGATTTTCAAATAGCGAAAAATGTGGGCTTTGGAGATACGGTAAGTCGATCCAATTTTTAGGCACCTAATTTTTCTGCATTTAAGTATTTTGTGCTGATGCCAAACGCCTCACACATTTGATCCTATATCTATCACATCCGTGTAGTCTTTAACATCAATCGGTAGACATCTCTGGAAGAGAGTAGACCACCGCCATTTTCATACATTGTGAGTCCTACTTTCGTTGAGGCCTCCTAAGTGTGACAGTGTGGTCATTACTCCTGTTGGAATATTTGTATTCCTTCCTTACATTGATGTGATTTTTCACTTCTTGACTGAAAAGATATTTCATTTGGGCACCATAATTTGTGGTGCCCAAATGGCACTCGTCCAGTTTTGAAAGGGCATATAGTGAAAAATATTTGTAGATAAACTGATGTAAAAAATGTGCTTTTCTTTGGAATTTTCATATAATAAAATCTTTTTGTGTGGTAATATGTAGCCGGTGTGTCGCATGTATTCCCCTCGAAATCATGTAACAGGATTGAATAAATCGAATATTATTCTATACGGAAGCGTATCGAAGTGGTCGTAACGAGCTTGACTCGAAATCAAGTTGTCCGCAAGGGCACGTGGGTTCGAATCCCACCGCTTCCGCCAAAAAATCCCTTGAGCCTCAATGGTTTCAAGGGATTTCTTTTTTGGTTCAGCATGGCGGAGCAGATCTGTGAGGCGGCTCCTGGAAGTTCAAAATGAAGCGGTGAAAGGCCGCGTTAAAATACCGCCTGCTCCATACTGGTAAAAAAGGTCGTGCTGCATCCACGAAACGCGGTGCTCTTGTAGCCGATCGGGAACCATCTTGTGGCAAGATGCGAGTCCCGTTTTACCGTGCAAGCAGGAAGCCCTTGGAGAGGGGCCCTAATAACTACTACTCTACAATACAAGGAAGCAAAGCAAATGACGGAATTAGAAACACTTTTTAAGCAGACGGAACAGCTGTGGAAAAATTATGTATTTGGCAGTGACGCCGAGATCGTAGAAGGGATCCGAGAAATCTTTTCTCCGGACTGCGTAGTCATTGGCACCGGGCGTCATGAGGTTTACATGAATCTGGATCAGTTTATAGAAGCCGCGGCCAGAGAGGCCAGAGAGCATGGCGATATTCACTTTCAGTTCCGGGACTTTTGGTGTGAAGGAATGTACGTGACCCCGGATGTGGTTCAGGTATATGGAGGGCTGTACATCTGGTGGGAAAGCGAAGAACGGCCTATTTATATCAATATGGACAGCCGCTTTTCCATCCTCTATAAAAAAGAGGGCCAGGTCTGGAAAATCGTACATCTGCATCAATCCATGCCAAACGCAGAACAGGCGGATGGCGAATGCTATTCGAAGTCACTGGCGGAGCAGGTCAGAGAATCCCAGGAGACGCTGGAAACCTTTCGCGCGATGGCAGAGCGGGACAGCTTGACGAACCTGATGAACTACCGCACATTCCAGGCGTATTTTGCCAACTATACGATCTGCTGCACGTGGCTGTTTATGCTGGACATTGACAAATTTAAGAAGATCAATGATACCCATGGACATCTGGTCGGAAACACAGTGTTGAAAATTCTGGCGCGTGTGTTGGAAAAAACGGTGCGTTCTTCTGATCTCATCTGCCGGTTGGGCGGGGATGAGTTTATCGTACTATGCAGCGGATTTCGCACAAAGAGCGATGCGGACCATTTTGTCAGAAGGCTGGAAGGACGCCTGGAAGAAGCGATGGGGTCTCAGCTTGGATGGTCTGGGATCTCGGTCGGAATGACACAGGTATTGGCGAACGAATCGCTGGAGGACGCTCTGGCACGGGCCGATAAAGATCTATATCAACATAAGCGGCAAAAGAACAAGTGAGCTGTGCCCTTGTCCCAGCGGGCAAAACGATCTATTTTATTGGAGTGATCTGAAGTGACATGTACATGAACGATAAGAAATATTTCAAAGTGATCGCCATCTCGATGCTGGCGATCATGTTTGGCTTTTCTCTCAACTCGATTTCCTTTTTGCGAAAAATCAACGCAGCGGCAGAAGAATCGCTCGCAAAAAGCAATCAATATCTGGTCTCCCACATTGTGGTGGAGATCGCGGGGTGCAATAAGCGGTTGGAGGATTTTGCAGACTCCCTCAGCCGAATGCCGGAGTTCTTGCTGACAGAGGACCTGCTAAAGCAAAAAGGGAAGATGATGGGGTTTGAGAGCATAGCGGTGATCGCTCCCGGAGCTGGTATGCAGGCGGCGTATGGCCCGCACGGAGAGGAACTGGCACAGGACCTGCATGAGGACGCTCAGAGGATCCTGGAAAACGACTGCGTCCTGTCCGGGGAGGAACAGGCTGTTTTCGCCGCCCCCGTAACGAAGGATGGGAAAGTGGTGCAGATCGTTGCGGGCGCAGAGCCTCAGTCCGCACTGTTTCAACAAAATGAATTGGAAAACTACGGAGAAAAAGCGGTGCTCGTCTTAAAAGATACGCAGACCGGCGCTGTGCTGTGGCTGAGGCAAGGCAGTCATGCCACGATAATAGAGGAGCAGAAGTTGTCCGAACTGCTGGATCTGGCAGAAAATTCAAGGGATGGTCAGGTCGTCCGGCAGGGGACGTTCATCATCTCCAAAGAGCCGGTGGATGGAACGAGTTGGGCTCAGATCATGATCCAGAACACGGATGACCGCATTGCGCAGATGTCGCTGCATGTCAGTATTTATCTGCTGCTGCTTGGGCTGGCGCTGCTTTTATTCGGGGTCGGTATGCGGAGATTGAAACAGGACATCCATCAAAAAGAGAAGCTGCTATTGACCGACCCGATCACCGGCGGACTGAACCGGAACGGATTTTTGAAAGCGGGCGCCCATGCGCTGAAGGCAAGCCCGGAACAGGACTATGCGGTCGTCTGCCTGAATATTTGCAATTTCCGGAAGATCAATGAAGTGTGGGGTGAAGAAGAGGGGAACCGCACCTTGATCTATGTCTATCAGATGTTCCGGCAGATCCTCCAGAAAGACGAGGTCCTGTGTAGAGATTCCATTGACCATTTTCTTTTTCTGCTGCGGGAGGAACCGTCGGATGACATTCAGGTTCGCATTCATCGGATCATCGCCCAGATCCACAATCACATCCACCGAAGGTATCAGAACGAGGGCATGGATTTTTCAGTAGGCTGCTATCAGCTCCATAAATCCCAGGATCTCCTGTCCGCGATCAACTATGCCGCCCGCGCGGCCAAAGAGGCTCCGGAAAAAAACCTGTGTAACGTTTACGATCATGCAATGATGCAGGCGCTTGTGTATGAGACGGAACTGGACGCTTCGTTCCGGGACTCCATCGCAAATCGCGAGTTCAAGGTGTTTTTACAGCCGAAGGTAGCCCTGGAAGGCCCCTGTCAGGCTGAGGCGCTGGTCCGCTGGCTCCATCCGGAAAAGGGGATGATCTATCCCAATCAGTTCATTCCCATGCTGGAGCGCAGCGGAAAGATCGTTCAGTTGGATCTTTACATTTTTGAAGAGACCTGCCGTCTGATGTCCAACTGGCTGAAAAACGGCGAGACACCAACAAAAATTTCTGTAAACATGTCCAGATTTACACTCCTGAAATTTGGAACAGAGGTCTGGAAGGAATACAAGAAAATAAAAGATGCCTATCAGATTCCAGACCATTTTATCGAGATCGAAGTGACAGAAACCATCTTGTTCACTGGGAGTCAGATGGGATATATCTCCCGGATCCTGGACGGCTTCCACTCCTGCGGCCTGTACGTATCGCTGGATGACTTCGGATTTGGCTACTCGTCGCTTTTCCTGCTGCGGGTACTGGACATTGACACCATCAAACTGGACCGCAGCTTCTTTGTCGATGAAAACGAAAAATCCAGAGCCATTGTCACAGGCATCATCCAGTTCGCGCATCAGTTCAAGATCTGCGTGGTGGCGGAAGGCGTGGAAGAGCAGCAGCAGGCGGAGACCCTGTACCAAAGCGGGTGCGACTTGATTCAGGGTTATGTGTATTCTCCTCCGCTCTCCGTCGAGGATTTTATAAAATGGAGGGAAGTCCATGAAAAGCAGAAGCATTAAGACACGCCTGATGCGTCTGACATGGCTGGTCACTCTGGTTCTGATGCTTTTGCTGATACCGATCAGCATATTCGCGCAATTATATCTGCAACACCAGGCACAGGAAAAAAGCGCGTATCAGAGCTTTGCACAATTAACCCAGTTGATCCAAACAAATAAGGAGACACTGGAACGTGAGGAGGAGCTTTTTGCGCAGCAATGCATCCGTTCAGCGGATGTTGTGGCTTATTTTTTGGAATACTGTCCAATGGCGGCCATGGATTTACAGCAGACCCGCGACCTGGCAGATAAAATTGATGTGGATGAGATCCATTACTTCACACCACAGGGGGAGATATTTGCAGGAACACATCCGGAATACTATGGATTTACCTTCTACTCCGGGGAGTAGCTGCAATTTTTCCTGCCCATGCTGTCAGACCATTCCCTGAAGCTGTTTCAGGGGATCACCCCCAACACTGCGCTGGGGAAGGAGATGATCTATGCCGCTGTCTGGCTCAAGGATGGCAGCGGAATTGTACAGGTGGGTATGGAACCCCGGCATCTGCTGGAGCTGATGGATGAGCAAAGCCTTGAAAAGGTCCTGCAGATGAGGCCTTTTGAACTCAGTGGACAAATGCACATCCTGGATATGAATACATTGAAAATCGTGGCCTCCACGGAAGAGGATCTCATCGGTCTCGATCTGGAAGAAGAGGCGGGCGGGCTTGATCCGGTGAAAACGATGGAGGAAAACTCACACCTATCCTATCAAGGGCAGCGATATTGCATTTACACACAGGAATACGAAGGATATCTTCTGATCCGCTCCTATCATGCCACATATCCGATCTATGAGACGTTGGAATCGGCGCTGATATTCTTTATTTGCGCTACTGTGATTGTTATAGGTATTATTCAATGCCTGCGTTGCTTTATGGACCGGAAGGTTGTCAGAAATCTCCACCGATTCAACTGCGCGCTGAAGAAAAACGAGGGCGGCCGGTTGGAGGACATCTCCCTGAATACCGGAATTGCAGAATTTGATGAGTTGCAGTTCTATCTAAACCATATGATGGAAAATATCCGCACCAACTGGGATCGAATTTCCCACATCATCAGCAAGGGGAGTATTCCGATCGGGATTTTTGAGCAGGATATGGTCTATAAAAGGATCTTCATCAACGACTATATGCTCCATATGCTGAACATCCCGGCAGACCATACATATTCCGAAACAGAACTGCTCGCAGTGGTGCGGAAAAAACTGGATCAGGCAGTGTCAAAACCGGTGCTTCCCGAAGAGCTCATATATCTGTATGAAGATTGCGGCTTTGCCCGTTGTCTTCGGATCGAAAAAGAAGAGACGGCACAAAGTCAGTTCTATTATGTGACCGATGTGTCTGGGATGTGGGATGAGATCGAACAGATCCGTACCCAAAGCAGCTTTGACCCGCTGGTCAATCTCTACAACCGCCGCGGCTTTCAGGACAAGATCTCCGAACTCTTCCAGTCCCCCGAACAGATCGGGTATGCAATGGTGATCATACTGGATGCGGATAACCTGAAAGCCATCAATGATACCTGCGGCCATGTGGTGGGAGACGAGTATCTGGAAAAAATTGCAGAAGCCCTTCTTACCGCCATGGGACAGCGGGCGGTCTGCGGCAGACTGGGCGGCGATGAATTCATCTGTTTTGCATACGGCGCTTCATCGCCGGAGGAACTGGAGCGCCGGCTCTCCGACCTGAAAGCGCAGCGCGGATTGCAGTTTTTCTCTGCCCATGAAGCCCATATGGCGCATACAGTGGAATTCTCTCTCGGGGTTTCCTTCTATCCACAGGAAAGCACGGATTTTCATGTGCTGATGCGTGAGGCAGACCAGAAAATGTATCAGGAAAAGAAGCGGCGCAAGGTCGATAGAAGCTAGCGCATGGACCGCATAGGACGCCGGCAGAAGAAGGGCGTGTATTATCGCCTCTGTACGGGCGCCTTTGCACTGGAGCAAACGTAAACTCCTTTAGTCTGTTTTAAGGACGGTGTGCTATACTGGAAAGGAAAAAGGGGAGGTGCACATATGAGATTGCTGGTGGCGGAGGATGACCCCAAGCTGCTCAAGTCGCTGGTCCATATATTTGAGAGCAACAGGTTCTGCGTGGATGGTGTCTCCAACGGAGAGGACGCGCTGGCCCACGGGCAGTCCAGGGAGTATGACGGGCTGATCCTGGATATCATGATGCCGGGCCTGGACGGCTTGAGGGTGCTTCAGACCCTGCGGAAGGAGGGTGTCACCACCCCCGCCCTCTTTTTGACGGCGCGCACCGAGGTATCCCAGCGGGTGGAGGGGTTGGACGCCGGGGCGGACGACTACCTTCCAAAACCCTTTTCCACCGCGGAGCTGCTGGCCCGGGTGCGGGCCATGCTGCGCAGAAAGGACACCTATCTGCCCGACCTGCTCTCGCTGGGGCCGGTGACCCTCAACCGCTCCACCTATCAGCTGGGGTATCAGGAGCGGGTGCAGTCCCTCAGCGGCAAGGAGTTCCAGCTGCTGGAGATGATGATGCAGGCGCCCAATACCATCCTGCCCACGGAGCGCTTTATCACCCATCTGTGGGGGTGGGACACCAATGTGGATACCAGAGTGGTCTGGGTACATATCTCCAACCTGCGCAAGAAGATCGCCGCCCTCCGGGCCCCATGGAAATTCGCTTCGTGCGCAGCGCGGGCTATGTGCTGGAGGTCAAGGTATGATCCGGAATCTGCGCAGAAGGTTTATTCTCATCAGCGCGAGCTCCATCTTTGTGGTGTTTTTTGGGATCTTCCTGCTGATTTTGATCTTCAGCCGGGTACAGATGAACCGCACCATGGATACACTCACCGACGCCATTTCCTCAAACAACGGCGTCTTTCCCAAGTTTGACCCGCTGGAAAAGCGCCCGCCCTCACAGTTCCCCTACTCCGACGTCATTACGGCCGAGACCCAGTTCAGCACCCGCTTTTTTACGGTCTGGCTCGATGAACGGCAGGAGGTCGCCCGGGTCAACATTGACTCCATCTCCTCCATCTCGGAGTCGGAGGTGGAAAACTATGTGAAGCGCGCCGTGAAGGAGCGCGCGGAGCGGGGCTGGATCGCAGATTACCGCTACAAGGTGGTCCGGACCGACACGGGCGCCACCATAGTGTTCGTCAACGGGGCTATGAATCAGAACATGACCGACCGTCTGCTCTTTACCGCTTTTCTGGTCCTGCTGGGGAGCGCCCTCCTGATCCTGGGCCTGACTGTCATTCTCTCCAAGCGGGCGGTGCGCCCCATCGCGGAGAGTTATGAAAAGCAAAAGCAGTTTATTACGGATGCCAACCACGAATTGAAGACGCCCCTGACCCTGATCTTGTCCAATCTGGATATCGTGGAGTCGGAGATGGGAAAGAACGAGTGGCTGGACAACATCCGCAGCGAAGGGGAGCGGATGGGCCTGCTTATCAACCAGATGGTCACCCTGTCCCGGATGGATGAGAGCGAGGCCCCGCTGGAGTGTACAGCCTTTGATCTGAGCGGCGCGGTTTCCGATACCGTCTCGGAATTCCAGACCCTGGCGGCGGAACGGAACAAGACCCTCACAGCGGCCATGGAGCCCCGTGTGACCTATTGCGGAGACGAGGCGCTGATCCGGCGGCTGACGGCCATCCTGCTGGATAACGCCCTGAAATACTGCGACCCGGGCGGGACGATCCAGGTGTCGCTCTGCCTGAGAAGGCACCCGGTCCTCACGGTGGAGAATACCTACGCCGAGGTCGGAACGCTGGAGCTGGAACGGCTCTTTGACCGCTTTTACCGGGCGGACAGGGCCCGGACCTTTTCCGGCAGCTTTGGAGTGGGGCTGTCCATCGCCCAGTCCATCGCCAAAAAGCACCGGGGGAGCATTACGGCCTATCAGAAGGGCACCACCATCGGATTCCGGGCATTTGTTATGCCGTCGGGAGAGAGGGGCTCACACCGCTTTCGGCAGGGTGATGGAGAAGGTGGAGCCAACGTCCAACTGGCTCTTGAGCTCGATGGAGCCGTGGTAGAGGGCCACGATGTGCTTGACGATGGCCAGACCCAATCCGGTGCCGCCGTCCTTGCGGCAGCGGCCCTTGTCCACCCGGTAGAACCGCTCAAAGACCCGGGCCTGATCCTCGGCGGGGATGCCCAGTCCGGTGTCGGCCACCTGAAGGGTCACCTGGTTGGTTCCGGGGGTGACGGTGACGGTGAGGCGTCCGCCGGGGCGGTTATACTTGAGACCGTTTTCCGCCAGGTTGAGGATGACCTCCTTGAGCCGCGGGGCGGAGATGGCGGCGGAGCACTCCTCGCCCTCCACCGTAAAGGTGACGTCGGCCTCCCCGGCCTTGAGGTCCAGAAGCTCCCGCACCTCCTGGGCGGTGGCCAGGACGGGGGCGGATTCCTCCCCCTGCTCCATGGTGAGGGACTCCAGCTCGGAGAGCTTGAGGATGTCGTTGATGAGGGCGATGAGACGGTCCACCTCCACGCCGATGAGGGAGGAGAAGCGCTTCTGATCCTCCGCCGAGGTCACCATTCCGCTGGAGAGCATATCGGTGAAACCCTTGATGGAGGTGAGCGGAGTCTTGAGCTCGTGGGAGACATTGGCGGTGAAGTCGGCCCGGATGCGTTCGGCGGCCTTGATCTCGGTCACGTCGGAGATGAGGATGGAGGTGCCCACATTCTCCCGCTCATACTGCCGCCCGGAGACGGGGGAGAGGAAGAAGCGCAGGCTGCGCCCGGGCAGGGGCAGGTCGTCCACGTCCAGCATGACCGGGCTCTTCTGCTGGTGGCACTGCTCGGTGGCCTCCCGCAGGCGGCGGCTGCGGGTGAGCACCAGGAGTCCCGCGGCATCGCTGGAGGAGTCCTCCGGAACGCCGAAGAGGCTCCGGGCGGCCCGGTTGCTGGCCAGGAGCCCGCCGTCCTCGTCCAGCAGGAGGAAACCCTCGTCCATGCAGTCCAGAATGAGGTTGACTTTGTCCCGCTCCGCAGTGAGGTTGTGGATGGAGCCGCCCAGCCGCTCCACCAGTTTGTCGATATAGCGCAGGATGGGGCGCAGTTCATCATCCCCGCGGAAAGCGTCCAATGTGGTCGTGGATGCGCCTGAGAGCACGCCGGTCAATGCGCCGCCCACGGCGTTGAGGGGCTCCAGGACCCGCTGAGCCATGCGGCTGGCGAGCAGAAAGGCGAGCAGAAGGGCGACCAGAGAGGCGGTGAGAAAGCCGGTGATGGTCTGCCAGACCAGACTTTTGATGGAGGAGAGCGGCATGGAGGCCCGGCCGATCATGCCGTCGGTAAATTTCTTGGCCACATAGAGCATGGGTACTCCCACTGTATCGGAGGAGCGCACATCCTCCCCCCAGCCGGTGGAGAGCGCGGTGATGACCTCAGGACGGTTGGCGTGGTCCTCTAACAGATCGGCGTCCGCCTTGGTGTCCACCAGCACGGTGCCGTCGGGGGTGATGATGGTCAGCCGCTTGTCGGGCGCGGCCTGGTGGAACTGCCCGGCGGCGCTGCTGGCATTGGTGATCTGGCTCTGGCTGTCCATCAGAATGAGCAGCTCTCGCAGAGACTGAGTGGAGTCCCGCCGCTCCCGCTCATAGAGGAACCAGCACCCCGCTGCGTTGGAGATCAGAAGAGCGGCCAGCACGATCAGCAGTGTGGAGCAAATCAGCTTTTTTTTCATGGTCCGCCCTCCTCTAGTTCAGCTTGTAGCCCACGCCGCGGACCGTGGCGATCACATCGTCCCCCAGCTTCTGGCGCAGAGACTTGACGTGCATATCCACGGTGCGCGTCTCCCCGGTAAAGTCGTAATCCCAGACGGTGCGCAGGATCTCGTCCCGGCTGAGCACCGCCCCGCGGTGGACGGCCAGCAGGCGCAGCAGTTCAAATTCCTTATAGGTCAGTTCCACGGGCACGCCGGCGCGCAGTACGGTGCGGGCGGTGGTGTTGATCTCCAGATCTCCGCAGCGCAGGACGGGGGACTCCCGCTGGGTGCGGCGGAGCACCGCCTTGATGCGGGCCTGAAGTTCCATCAGGCCAAAGGGCTTGACCACATAGTCGTCCGCGCCGCTCTCCAGCCCGGCCACCCGGTCCATCTCGGCGGTGCGGGCGGTGAGCATGATGACGGGCACGTCGGCGGTGGTGAGGCTGGCGCGCAGGCGGCGCAGGATCTCCAGACCGTCCATGCCGGGCAGCATGATGTCCAGCAGATAGATGGAGGGAGCGGGGCGGCCCTGCTCGGCGGCAAAGAACTCCTCGCCGCTCTCGTAGGTGCGCACCTCGTTGCCGGTGGATTGGAAATAGTAGCGCAGCATCTCCCGGATGCTGCTGTCGTCCTCCACGACGACGATGGTATTGGTGGACATGGGGTGGCAGCCTCCCTCTGGTTTAATTGGGCTCGACCAGGGTGCCGGTGACGCAGTAGATGGCCCACTGGGCGATGTTCACGGCGTGGTCGGCGATGCGCTCCAGGTATTTGGCGATGATGATGAGGTCGATGGCCGGGTCGGCGTTCTCCCGGTCCTCCCGGATGAGGGCCACCAGATCGCCCTTCACGGATTGGAAGAGCTCATCCACCGCGTCGTCCAGGCCGATGACCTCCCGGGCGGCGGTCTCCTCCCGGTTGACGTAGGCAAAAATAGCCCGCTTGACCATGCCGCTGGCCTTGCTGCTCATCTCCCGGATGTGGCTGGGGACGGGCTGCTGCTTGTCCAGCAGCAGGGAGATCTCGGCGATGTTGGCGCACTGGTCGCCGATGCGCTGGAGATCGGTGACCATCTTGAGGGCGGCCGAGATGGTGCGCAGGTCCCGGGCTACGGGCTGCTGCTGGAGCAGAAGCCGCAGACAGCGGTTCTCGATGTCCCGCTCCATCCGGTCCATGCTCTGGGTCATGTGGACGGCCTCTTTGGCCTGCCGGTCGTCGGGGGCGGCCAGGGAGGTGGTGACCAGGTCGATGGCGTCCTCGGCGGCGGCGGC
Source organism: Clostridiales bacterium (assembly GCA_018374635.1). GTDB lineage: Bacteria > Bacillota > Clostridia > Oscillospirales > Oscillospiraceae > Pseudoflavonifractor_A. The sequence goes on along the minus strand of JAHAEW010000003.1, from coordinate 50,488 downwards.
CATATCGATCATTTCCGCGCCCAGCTCCTGAAGCTCGGCGTCAAAGGTTTTACGCATGGTGTGGTTCCTCCTTGTAAGTAAAAATGATGGGGTGCGGCGCGTCCGCATGGGAAAACGCTCCCCGGACTGGGGAGCGGAACGGGCGGGATCATCCGAAACGGCCGGTGATGTAGTCCTCGGTGCGCTTGTCCTTGGGGACAGAGAAGAGGTCCGTGGTGTCGCCGAATTCGATCAGCTCGCCCAGCAGGAAGAAGGCGCATTTGTCCGAGACGCGGGTGGCCTGCTGCATGTTATGGGTCACGATGACGATGGTATACTTGTCCTTCAGGTCGGCGATCAGATCCTCGATCTTGGAGGTGGAGATGGGGTCCAGGGCGGAGGTGGCCTCATCCATCAGGAGCACATCGGGCTCCACCGCCAGGGCCCGGGCGATGCAGATGCGCTGCTGCTGGCCCCCGGAGAGACCCAGGGCGGACTTCTTGAGGCGGTCCTTCACCTCGTCCCAGATGGCCGCGCCCCGGAGAGACTGCTCCACGATGTCATCCAGCTGGCTCTTGCTCTTGATTCCGTGGGTGCGGGGACCGTAGGCAATGTTGTCATAGATGGACATGGGGAAGGGGTTGGGCTTCTGGAAGACCATGCCGATCTGCTTGCGCAGCCAGGTCACATCCACGGAGGGGGCGTAGATGTCCTGCCCCCGGTAGGAGACAGTCCCCTCGATGCGCACGCCGGGGACCAGATCATTCATCCGGTCCAGGGTCTTGAGAAAGGTGGACTTGCCGCAGCCGGAAGGGCCGATGAGGGCGGTGACCTGCCGCTCGGGAATGGCGATGTCCACATCCTTGAGGGCGTGGGCGGCGCCGTAGTAGAGATTCAGCTTTTCCGAGGAGAGAATGGTAGATTCGTACATGGGGGACCTCCTTAGTTGTGGCGGAGCTTGCGGCCCACCAGTTTGGCGGACAGATTGATCAGCAGGGTCAGGAGCATCAGAATGGCGGCGATGCCAAAGGCCACGTCAAACTCGGCCCGCTCCTTGGCGTAGACATACAGGGCCACGGTCAGGCTGGCCCCGGAGCTGTGGAGAAAACCGTCTGCGGTGAAGAAATTGTTCAGGGTCATGCCCATGCCGGCCGTAAAGAGCAGGGCGGCCGACTCGCCCACGATGCGGCCCACCGCCAGGATGCATCCGGTGACGATGCCGTCCACAGAGGAGGGCAGCACGATGGTGCGGATCATGTGCCACTTGCCCGAGCCCAGGCCCAGGGCGCCCTCCCGATAGCTCTGGGGCACGGTTTTGAGGGACTCCTGGGTGGTGCGGATAATGGTGGGCAGGGTCACGATGACCAGAGTCAGGGAGCCGGCCAGCAGGGACTTGCCCAGAGAGAGAAAGTTGCAGAAGAAGAGCATGCCAACCAGACCGAAGATGATGGAGGGGATGCCGGTCAGGGTCTCGGTGGCAAACTCGATGGCCGAGACCAGACGGCGGTTCTTGGCATATTCCGTGAGGTAGACCGCCGCGCCCACGCCCAGGGGGAGGGTGATAACGAGGGTGACGGCCACAATAAAGATGGTGTTGAGGATGTTGGGCAGGATTCCGATGGTATCCCGGATGTAGCTGGGTTTGGTGGAGAGCAGCTCCCAGGTCACATGGGGGAGTCCCTTGACGAAGATGTAGCCGATGATGAACAGCAGCAGCGCACAGGTGAGGAAGGCACAGAAGTAGAGCAGAGAGCGGAGGATACGGTCATAGGCCTTCCGGGCGCCGGAAAGAGTCTGGAGTTCCATTTAGTATATCATTCCTTTCCGTAAAATCCAAGCCGGAGGACCGGGTCAGGCTTCTCGCTTCCACTTGAGCAGGAGGTTGAGGATCACGTTGATCAGCATGATGAAGAGGAAGAGGACCAGCGCAATGGAGAAAAGGGCCTGCTGCTGGAGGGAGCCAACAGCGGCATAGCTCATCTCGCTGGCCACGGCGGTGGTGAGGAAGCGGACTGAGGAAAAGAGAGAGGGCATATTGGCTACGTTTCCGGCCACCATGATGACGGCCATGGCCTCGCCGATGGCGCGGCCGATGCCCATGACGATGGAGGCGGCGATGCCGCTCTTGGCAGCGGGGACCGAGACCCGGAAATAGGTCTCGATCTCGGTGGCCCCAAGGGCCAGGCTGGCCTCCTCATACTCCTTGGGAACGGCGTGAAGGGCGGTTTCGGAGACGCTGATAATGGAGGGCAGGATCATGATGGCCAGCACGATGATGGCGCAGAACAGGCTTGCTCCGTCGGGCAGGTCAAAGATCTCACGCACCGCGGGGACCAGCACCATCATACCGATCAGGCCGTAGACCACCGAGGGGATGCCCGCCAGCAGATCAATGGCGGGGCGCACCACGGCGGCCACCTTCCGGGGGGCCACCTTGGCCAGGAACACAGCGGTCATAAAGCCAACCGGGACCCCCAGTAGGATGGCCCCCGCGGTGCCGTAGATGGAGGTCAGAATGAAAGGCAGGATGCCGAACTGCGGCTCTGCGGCGGTGGAGGCCCAAGTCTGGCCGAAGAGAAAGTCCGTCAGTCCGATCGTGCGGATGGCGGGCAGCCCGGAGACGATCAGATAGAAGCTGATAAAGAGCACAAAAGCAATGGCGATGAGACCGCATAGAAGGAAGAGGAGCTGCATCACGCACTCCATGACGCGGATGGGGCTTTTACGCTGCGGCTTGGGCACGGCCTGGGCCGTGCAGGGCGCTTGAGTGAGATGTTCGTCCATTTGGATGGGTTCCACCTTTCTGCAAAATCCGGCGGAAAGCCGGAATACGTTCAAAAAACTCTCTCCGGGAGAAGCACGCGGGGAGACCGCGGGGCGGGATCACCCGCCCCGCGGTCGCTCCACAGTGACACTCCGTTGGAGGGAGTTCATCAGGACCGGGGGATGGATCAGGCCAGAGGCACAGCGCCGGCCCCGGCGATCAGGTCGGAGGCATCGGCGGAGGTGGCGAAGTCCACAAAGGCCTGGGCCGCCTCAGACAGCTTCTTGTCGCTGTTGAGGATGAAGTTGAAGTTGCGCTGGATGGCGTAAGTACCGTCGAGCACGGTCTCCTCGGTGGCAGCGACGCCGCCCACGGTGATGGCCTTGATGGTGTCGTCCACAGCGGAGAGGGAGGCGTAGCCGATGGCGTTGGGGTTGGAGGCCACGCTGGCGATCACCTCGCCGGTAGAGGTCAGCTCGTTGGTGTACTTGCAGGCGTCCTCGGTGCCGGTGATGGACTCGAAGCCGTCGCGGGTGCCGGAGCCGGCCTCACGGCCGATGGGCACCACGGTGCCGTCGTTTCCGCCCACCTCGGACCAGTTGGTGACCTCGCCGGTGAAGAGCTGGGCGATCTGCTCGATGGACAGGTCGGAGACGGGGTTCTCGGGGTTGACGATGATGGCGATGCCGTCCTTGGCCACGGTGATGGCCTCGACGCCGGTCTCGGAATCCTTCAGGTCACGGCTGGCCAGACCAATATCGGCGGTGCCCTCCTGGGCGGCGGTGATGCCCGCGCTGGAGCCGGTGCCGCTGTTGCTGATGGTCACGCCGGGGTTGAGCTCCATGAAGGCCTCGCCCAGCACGCCGATGACCTTCTCCATGGAGGTGGAGCCGTCGGTGTTCACTACACCGGAGAGAGTGGTACTCTGCTCAGCGGAAGGGGCGGCGCTGCCCTCGCCGTCGGGAGCGGAGGGGGTGGCGGTGCCGGAGGAGCATCCGGCCAGAAGGCCAATGGAAAGAGCGCCGGTCAGAGCAAGAGAAAAGAGTTTATTCATGTTCTTCGATCTCCTATTCAAACGATCTAAAGTTTTGTTTCCTTTCTTCAGGACGTTGTCAGTATAACGGATTCTTTGTAAAGGAGTCCTGCAAACATCCGTAAAGAGTTTGTAAAGAAAAAGGGAGGGAGTCTTTATATAAAAGACAAAACTGGACGGTTTGTCGTCAAACTGTCCGCCGCGGACAAAAAAACACAGAGGCCCGCTGGAACGGGGCCTCTGTGTTGTGCACTCTGGACGAAGGGGATCAGAGCCCCAGCCACTGCCGCAGCTCCACCAGGTCGGGGGCGATGTGGACCCTGGGGAAGGCGTCGAAGGCGTCGGCGGGGGTGGTGCCGTTGAGCACGGCGCAGAAGGGCGCGCCGGCGCGCTGGGCGGCCTCGGCGTCGATGACGGTATCTCCACAGTAGAGGACCTCGCCGGGAGTGAGTCCCAGCGCGGCGATGGCGTTGCGGAGCCCCTCGGGATGGGGCTTGGGATGGGCGACGTCCTCGCCGCCGGTAATGGAGGCCAGCAGGGGGAGCAGTTCCCGGGCGCCCAGCACCTCCCGCAGGGTGGAGGCGCGCTTGGTGCTGACGATGGCGGCGGGGATGCGGGCCTCGTGCAGGGCACGCAGCAGCTCGGCGGCGCCGGGGAACATCCGGGTCGCCTTGATCTGCATGGGGACGGCCACCTCGGAGAAAAGGGCGCGGAACCGGGCCCGGGCGTCGGGAGCGGCCTGGCCGGTGAGCTGGGTGTAGGCGTCCTCCAGCACCAGGCCGATGGTGCGCTTGACCGCGTCGGGATCGGGGGCAGGATGGCCCATCTGCCGGAAGGCGTGTTCAAATCCGGCCACGATGGCCTCCGAGGCGTCGGCCAGGGTAAAATCAAAGTCAAAGAGTACGGCTTGATAGGACATGGGGATTCCTCCTGTACATTCCTGAGATAGACGGTGTTCCCTCTGATTGTAACACAGACTGGGCAATGGGGCAATCACCCGCTCCGGGCCAGCAGGGCGGCCGCCCCGTAGCGCAGACAGCGGCGCAGGCGCTCCTCCCCCCGGTGGATGGTGCGGGAGACGGTGGAGCGCTCCACGCCGAAGCGGTCGGCGATCTCCCGCATATTGAGCCCCTCACTATAATAGAGGAGAAGATACTTCCGCTGGAGGGGGGTGACCTCCTCCTGGAGGGCCCGGATCAGATTCCGCTTGAGGTGCTGGTGCTCCTCGCAGTTGTCCGAGCTGATGGTGCGGGTGTAGACCGCCATATCGGACGCAAAGGCCCGGCCCCGGCGGTAGCGGGGTTCTCCCATATCCATTCCTCCTTCTGGGGCCGGCAGGCGGGACACAGCTCCCGCTCTTCGCCGTAGAGCTCCGCGCCGCACCGGCGGCACCAGTCCGCGGGGGGCTGGCGCTGTAAGTCCCGCAGCGGGTCGAGCCGGATGTGGATGGGCATAAATCCCCCTCCTTTCCCTGTGTGAAAAAATAATAAAAAATTTGAAAAAGACTGTTGACAAATCGGGATTCCTCTGGTAAACTAATCATCGTTGTGGACGAGCTGATTTGCTGGTGTAGCTCAGTTGGTAGAGCAGTTGATTTGTAATCAACCGGTCGGGGGTTCGAGTCCGTCCACCAGCTCCACCGTCCTAATGAGGGGCTGACAAGTTCATATGGAGGAGTTCCCGAGTGGCCAAAGGGGGCAGACTGTAAATCTGTTGCGTTAGCTTCGGTGGTTCGAATCCACCCTCCTCCACCAAAAGCGTCCTGCCAATCGGCGGGGCGTTTTTTCATAGCCGGAAAGGACGAATGTTCTTGACTCTTGTTAAGATACCATATGCAGAAATAAAAGTCAAGTGTCTTTTTGAGATAATTTCAGAGAGGGGCACGATTATGCTGAAGGACGATTATCTGGTGCGCTCCACTGACGCGCTGGCCACGACCATCGCACACCTGGTCCTGCGGAAGACCGGGACCGATTATACCCCCAGCGGACTGGAGGCCGACGCCAAGGCGGACGGCCTGTGGTTTGCTTTGGATCAGCTGCTCAAGGAAAACCGCCTTAATGAGGCGGAGGATCTGCTCTATGAGGAGGCGGATCCGGCCGATCTGCGCTATCTGGAGATCGCGGTGGACTTCTATGTCCACCTGAACCGGTTCTCCGACGCGGATCTGAAGGCGGGGGGCTTTGAGCGGGAAGAAGTGGGGGAGGGCCTGCGGGATATGGCCCGGCAGTTCGGCGTGGATCTGGCGCTGTAACGGTTTCATACAAATAGAAAGCGCCGTGACCGGTTTGGTCACGGCGCTTTTGTGCGTGTTTGGAGGATTCAGGAGAGTTGGGCGCGCAGCTCCTCCAGAAGGGCGGCGTCCTTGCGGTCCAGGCCGTTTTCTCCGGCCAGACCCTCCAGGTGGTGGGTGAACTCGTGGAGGAGGGTGGTATAGAGCTCCTCCTCCCAGTCCTCCTGCGTCCAGCCCTCCGCCCGGGCCAGGGCGGCGAAGGAACCGTAATAGAGGTTGATATACCGCCCCATCTGGTCGTGGCAGTATTCCCCTAAAATATAGAGGGCTTCCCCGGGAAATGCCGGGTCGGGCAGTTCCTCGGGCAGGAGGGAGACGCCGCCGTTGAGTTCCCGGTAAAAATCCGGGGGCAGACTGTCGGCCAGCTCGTCCAGAATGGCGCCGGTCTCGTCAAAGGTGAGGATCATGGAAGGCTCCTTTCCGGGGAAATAGCGGGTTTGGGATCAAAGGGGCGGTTATTTGGGCCGGCGCATGGTCAGGGAGATGCGCTTCTTGGCCACATCCACCTCCTTGACCCAGACGGTCACCACGTCCCCCACCGAGAGGACCTCGGAGGGGTGCTTGACCCGGCGGTCCACCCCCAGCTGGGAGATGTGGACCAGGCCGTCCTGGTGGACGCCGATGTCCACAAAGGCGCCGAAGTCGATGACGTTGCGCACCGTGCCAGTGAGCTCCATGCCGGGCTTCAGATCTTTCATCTCCATCACGTCGGTGCGCAGGATGGGGGGCGGGAGCTCGTCCCGGGGGTCCCGGCCGGGCTTGAGGAGCTCCTTGACCAGGTCCTCCAGGGTGGGCAGGCCCACGCCGCAGGCCGCGGCGGCTTCCTCCCGGCCGTAGGCATCCAGCCGCTCGTTCAGCTGGGAGAGGGTCCCGGCCGCCACGTCGGAGAGGGTGTAGCCGCACAGCTCCAGCAGCTTCTGGGCGGCGGCGTAGCTCTCGGGGTGGACGCCGGTGTGGTCCAGTACGCTCTGGCTCTCGGGCACCCGCAGGAAGCCGGCGCACTGTTCAAAGGCCTTGGGGCCCAGCTTGGGCACCTTGAGCAGCTGCCGCCGGGCGGTAAAGGGGCCGTTCTCCTCCCGGTATTTCACCACATTGCGGGCGGTGGTGCTGTTGAGGCCGGCCACCTGGGTGAGGAGGGGGACCGACGCGGTGTTCACGTCCACCCCCACGGCGTTGACGCAGTCCTCCACCACGCCCCGGAGGGTCTCGTCCAGCCGGGCCTGGGGCATATCGTGCTGGTACTGGCCCACGCCGATGGCCTTGGGGTCGATCTTCACCAGCTCGGCCAGGGGGTCCTGGAGCCGCCGGGCGATGGAGACGGCGCTGCGCAGATTCACGTCATAGTCGGGGAACTCCTCCGCGGCCAGCTGGGAGGCCGAGTAGACGCTGGCCCCCGCCTCGCTGACCACCATGTAGCGCACCTGCCCGGCGGGGAGCTCCTGGAGCATCTGGGCGGTCATGAGCTCGGTCTCCCGGCTGGCGGTGCCGTTGCCGATGGCGATGTGGACCACCCCGTGCCGCCGGATGAGGGTTTTGAGGGTGTCCATGGCCTCCCGCTTCTTCCGCTCGCTGAAGGTGGGATAGACCACGGCGGTGTCCAGCACCTTGCCGGTGCCGTCCACCACGGCTACCTTGCAGCCGTTGCGGTAGCCCGGGTCCAGACCCATGGTGACCTTGCCCTTCACCGGGGGCTGCATGAGCAGGGGCTTGAGGTTGAGGCCGAAGTTGTGGATGGCCCCCTCGTTGGCCTGCTCGGTGAGGAGATTGCGCACCTCCCGCTCCAGAGAGGGCTTGAGGAGCCGGTCCCAGGCGTCGTCCGCCGCGGCGCGGACAAAGTCCATGGCCGCCCGGCCGGGCACCACCGCCCGGCGCACCGCGATGCGGGCGGTCTCGCCGTCCAGCTCCACCCCGGCCTTCAGGATGTCCTCCCGCTCGCCCCGGTTGATGGCCAGCACCTGGTGGCCCAGGATCTTGCCCACGGGGGCGCGGAAGTCGTAGTACAGCCGGTAGACACTGTCCTCTGGCTCCTTCTCCGCTGCGCGGGAGACCAGCGTCCCCCGGCGGAGGTACAGGTCCCGCAGGCTCTTGCGCAGGGCGGCGTCGTCCGAGATGACCTCGGCGAGGATGTCGCTGGCCCCCTGGAGGGCGTCGTCCACCGTCTCCACGCCCTTCTCCGGGTTGACATACCCTTCCGCCAGAGCCCGGGGGTCCACGGCCCCGCCCAGGGCGAACAGGGCCTGGGCCAGAGGCTCCAGCCCCTTCTCCTTGGCCACGGTGGCCCGGGTGCGCCGCTTCTGCTTATAGGGGCGGTAGAGGTCCTCCACCTCGGCCAGGGTGGCGGCGGCGTCGATGGCGGCCGAGAGCTCCTCGGTCAGTTTGCCCTGGCCGTCGATGGCGGCGCGGACCTCCTCCCGGCGCTTGTCCAGATTGCGCAGGTACTGGAGCCGGTCGGCCAGGGTGCGCAGGGTGGTATCGTCCATGGCCCCGTGGAGCTCCTTGCGGTAGCGGGCGATGAAGGGGATGGTGTTTCCCTCGTCGATGAGCTGGACCACGTTGGCCACGTGGCCCTCATCCCGGCCCAGCTCCCGGGCCAAAAGAGAGGTGATGGTATCCATAAGAGACTCCTTTGTCAAGAGATACCTCCCATTTTACTCCAAAAAAGACGGTGCGTCCAGTAGGAGGATATGGACAGATGTTGTCAACTGGCGTATACTCTAAAGAGAAGAGGCGTACCGCGGACACAGCGAGAGGAGAGGTGATATGGGGAAAACCTGGAAGGAGCTGGAACAGCAGCTGGCCGGCACCCGGGCCGGGATCGCCGCGGCCCAGGGGGCTGAGGCTGCCTGGAAGGAGGCCCGAAGCCGCCGTGAGGCCCTGGAGCGGGAGAGCAAACGGGCCTGGGATTACGTCCAGCTGCTCTCCGGTCAGCTGGAGGAGCTGGAGGGCTGGGGTCTCTCCGGCCTGCGCGCCCGCCTGACCCGGCGGGGACGGGAGGCCCGGGCGGAGTGCCGTACCCTCCTGGAGCGGGAGCGGGCGAACTACGAGGAGAAGCGGCGGGGCCAGGAGGAGGCCCAGGAAGAGATGGAGCGCCTGGCCGGTCCCGCGGAAGAGCGGACGCGGCTGGAGCGGCGCTATGAGGAACTTTTTAGGGAAAAGGCCGACCTTCTGCGGGAGGACCCGGGGGAATTGGGGGAGCGGCTGCGCACCCTGGAGCGGGAGCGCAACGCCCTGTACAACCTGGAGCGGGAGCTGAGCCGGGCCCTCTCGGCCGCTCAGTCGGCCCGGGAGTCGCTCTGGCTGATGTCCGGCAGTCTGGACCATGCGCGCAGCTGGGGCACGGTGGACCTGCTGGGGGGCGGACTGCTGAGCACCTGGGCCAAGCACGACCACCTGGACGACGCACAGCGCGCCGCCCAGTCGGCCCGCTCCGCCCTGGAGCGGCTGCGCGGCCAGATGACCGCCCTCCAGAAGGCGGTCCGTGTGCCCCAGGTGGAGCTGAGCTCCTTTGCGGTCTTTGCCGACTACTGGATGGACGGCCTGTTTGCCGACTGGTATGTACAGAGCCGCATCAAGGAGGCCCAGGCAGGGACCGACCAGACCCTCTCCAAGCTGGGGAGCCTCATCTCGGCCCTGGGGAACCAACAGCGGGAGGCAGCCGGAGGGCTGCACAGCGCGGAGAGGGCGCGGCGGCTGTTCCTGGAGGGGCAGGTCCCTGGAAACGAAGAGACGTAGAGAAAGGAAGGGAAGCGCCATGAGAAGAAGTCTGAGTTTTTGTCTGAGCGCCGCTGTACTGCTGGGAGTGGTCCACGCCCAGGCGGCCGCTGTGCCCGCACCCGATGTAACGGATGCCCTGGGTGGGGCCGGCGTGGTGGTGGTCGAGGCCCAGGGTGGTGCGGATGGGCAAGCCCTCTTCGGGGCGTACGGCCCCTGGAACGCCTGGACGGAGGAGCAGCGCCAGGAGGCTGCCGGCTGGAGCGAGGAGGCGTGGTGGAGCTACTGGGGCGCCTATGAGAGCCACGCCTGGGCGCCGGTGGACCAGTATGACGCCGACCTGAACGGCTGGTACGCCGACTACTACGGGGAGCCCCTGTGGGGGGACGAAGATTCCTATTTAGACGAGCTGCGGGAAGAGATGGGGATGCCCTACCCCGACGGGATCAACGTCAACTGGAACGGGACCTGGACGGACTTCGGCCCCTGCGCGCCCCGGGTGGTAAGCGGGCGCACGCTGGTCCCCTTCCGGGGGTTCTATGAGACGGCGGGCGCGGAGGTTACCTATGAAAAGGGGACCCTCACCGCCGTGTGGGAGGACGGGACCGCCGTCACCCTGGCCGCCGGGGATGCCGTCCTGCGCTGGAACCAGGGGGAGAAGCTGCTGGAGGAAGAAGTCGGGGAGCCCTACATAGAGGACGGGCGGGTCTACCTTCCCGTGCGCTCCGCCGCCCGGCCCCTGGGCCTGGAGGTGGAGTGGGACGATTACCTGAGCGTGGTCTATCTGACCGACTGGGATAGCCTGCGGGAAGAGGTGGACCGCCGCTTCACCCACCTCAACGCCCTGCTGGCGGCCGCTTCTACCTATGAGGCGGATACGGTGTATGAGAGCGACACCTCCTTCCAGCTCTCGGGCACCCTCTACGGGGAGAAGAAGCACGACACCGCCTCCCTGGCCCTGACGGGAGAGGGGCTCTTCCGGGGAGACGGACGGGCCCTGGACGCCTCCCTCACCCTGGATCTGGACGCCGGCGGCCTGGAGGAGACCCTCTTTTCCCAGGCTCCGGACTATGTGGCCGAGTTCTTCCGGCAGCTGAGCGGCGCCCGGCTGGAGGTGCGCATGGACGCGGACGAGGGGAACTTCTACTTCCGCAGCAGCCTGCCAGAGGCCTATCGGGATACCTGGGTGGCCATTGAGGGTATGCCACTGCCCGACGTCCCAGAAGAGCCTGTCACGGTGGGAACGCTGCTGACCGCCCTGTACCAGAGCGGCGGGCTGTACAGCGACGGCTATGGCGCGGGCGCCCTGCAAGAGAGCAGCCTCTGGCTCCAGGTCCTCTTGGGGGATGAGAATTTCCGTGTCACCCGCAGCGGGGAGCGCACCGTCTACACCCTGGAGCAGACCACCCTTACCTTGGGAAAGCAGGCCGGAGAGCTGGGCCTGCTGGAGGATGGCTCGCTGCTGGAGACCCTCTCCGCGCTGGGGAGTGCGCCTGATGTGTCCTTCTCTCTGCGGGCCGAGTGCAGCGGGGAGAAGCTGACCTCCGCCGCGCTGGACCTCCGCCTCCGGGCGGAGGGGATCAATCCCGTGGAGTTCACCGTGACCGTCCGGCGGGACGGACCGAACGCCGAGGGCGCGCTGGCCCTGGCGGGGCGCTATCTGGGTCGGGTGGATGCCGCTTGGAAGACGGATTCTGTCCCGACCCAGGCCGCCATTCCAACCGCCCCCGGGGAAACGGACGACGTCATCCCCCTGTGGAACTGGCTGGAGGAGCTGGGGACCTGATCTGAGCCCATCTGCGGAACGCTGCGGGGCGATATTGCAGCAAACGGCGCAGGAGCGCACTTTATCAACAGCCACAACCGCCGCCTGAATAGGTGGCGGTTTTTTATGCAAAAATATTTGCGATGGGGCTTGACAAATTGAATTAAATATGAAATAATATTCATGAAATAAAGAATAAATTGAATAAATTCAAAAATAAATGCAAATGTATTTTAGATTCATTCATTAAACCGAATTGAGAGAGGGAACCAATCATGAAAAAGACTGCAAAAGTATTCAGCGCCGCCCTGGCGGCTACCGTAGCTCTGAGCAATGTGAGCGCCCTGGCCTGCACAGGGGTCTACGTGGGCAAAGAGGCCAGCGCCGACGGCACCACCATCATTGCCCGCAGCGAGGACATCAGCCCCTCCGACTATCAGAAGATCCACAAGGTGGTCCCCCATGTGGAAAACCAGCCCGGCCGGGTGCTGGAGGACATCAACGGCTTCCAGATGCCCCTGCCCGCCACCACCTACCAGTACACCATGATGAGCGACTACTCCACCGCGGGGGACGGCGTGTATCCGGCGGTGTGCAGCAATGAGATGGGCGTGTCGGTCACCGGTACGGTCTCCGCCTCCCCCTGCGCGGCGTGGAAAGAGGCCGATCCCTATGTGGAGAATGGCCTGCGGGAGGCCGTCCTTCCCGCGGCGGTGGCCTGCTGCTCCGCCACCGGCAGGGAGGGCGTGGAGAACCTGTTGAAGATCGTGGACGAGTACGGCTCCGCGGAGGGCAACATCGTCATGATCGCCGACCAGAACGAGGCCTGGATCGTGGAGATCTACGGCGGCCACCAGTATGCCGCCATGCAGATGCCCGCCGACGCGGTTGCGGTCTACGGCAACCAGTTCATGATCGGTCTGGTGGACCCGCAGGCCGCCGAGGGCTATATCTTCTCGGACGCGCTCTTCTCCACCATTGACGAGCTGGGCCTGGCGGTGAAGGAGGACGGAAAGTATCACCTGGCCAAGTCCATCACCGATGAGAAGCGGAGCGACGGAAACAACATGCGGACCTGGATCGGCCACAAGGTCCTCGCCCCCTCCAGCGTGGGAGCGTACGACAGCGATACCTTCTATGATCTCTTCTACACCCCCGACGAGAAGGTGACGCTGGAGGACGTCATGGGCATCTACCGCAACCGGTACGAGGGTACCGAGTATGACGCCGACCTGCCCGGCAACGAGGGCATGCGGGCCATCGCCGTCTCCACCACCCCGGAGACCCACATCGTGCAGATCCACGATGACTACCCCACCCAGAGCGCGGCGGTGACTTGGGTGGCCCCCGGCGGCGCGGAGCACTCCGTGTTCCTGCCCGAGCTGAGCGGCATCACCGATACCGCCGGCGCCTGGAAGACCGACAGCGCCATCTACACCGGAAACTCCGTCTACTGGACCTTCAAGCAGATCTGCGGCCTGGCGGATACCGACCGGACCCTCTACACCCAGGGCGTGGAGGACTACTGGACGCTCCAGGAGGCCATGATGCAGGCCGAGATGGAGCAGGCGGGCGAGCAGGCCAAGGCCCTCTACGCCCAGGACGAGGCCAAGGGCGACGCCTATGTGACCGCGCTGGCCGAGGAGATGGTGGAGGAGCAGATGGCCAACGCCGGGCACCTGTATGCCGAGCTCCTCACCGTGGTGACCCACAACAACGGCCTGAGCAGCGGCAAGACCCCGGTCACCTTTGAGGCCACCACCGCCCTGCGGGAGGCCGCCCAGTTCAAGGGCTATACCGTGGGCTGGAACGCCGCCGACGGCGCCATCACCCTGACCAAGGGCAGCGACAAGATCTCCCTCCAGGCGGGCAGCGCCACGGCCGTCCAGAACGGCAAGGAGGTGGAGCTCTCCGCCGCCCCCTACACCCAGAACGGCGTGACCTATGTGCCCATGAGCTTCGTGCAGGGACTGTAATGGAAACTTCTCAAAAATGCAAGCATTTTTGAGAGGAGATGCAGGCCGCCGCGCGCATGGCCCGAAGGGACACACACTTGCGGCCTGAGCAGTGTTTTTTCCGACGTACACGCCGCCGGAAAAAACGATTTGACCCTCTTCCGCCGTCTGCGGACGGCGGAACTCTGCGAGGCATTCGCAGCAGAAATACACTTTTATGGATAGAAAGAGCGGACGGAATCGAAAGATTCCGTCCGCTCTTGACATGTCGGGCAAAAAGACCCATGGGGGTTAGGGCAGCGTGTCGCTGTCCACCAGGATGTTGTCGGTGCCGTGCTGGTCGAATTCGGCGATATAGGCGTCAATCCGGCGGTTGAGCTCCTCATAGTTGGACTCGTCAATGGGTACGTCGTCCATATCCCGGCGGGCCAGATCCTCGGCCAGGATGTCGAAAAAGACGTTGTTTTCATATTCCATGATGGCCTCGTGAATGCCGCCCTCGGCAAAGGCGCGGGAGGGGACCACTTCGCCCTTCCAGTCCTCGGCCAGGATGCCCATTCCCTCTTCCCGGGCTTTGGCAAAGAGCAGGCTCTCTACGTCGTCATAGTCTTTGAAGCGGTCGTCGCCCCGGGTAGAGTTGAGGATCCAGTTGCCGATATAGGCCATATCCAACAGACGGCGGAATTGCTTGGTCGTCAGTTCCAGCTTCATGTCAGTAACCTCCTCGCTGTGCGGTGGTGGAGCGGGAGAGCACCCGCTCTTGTCATTATATTATAGTGCTTTTGCGATGGTTGTCAAACGGGTGGGACAGGAATTCACACAAATGAAAAAAAGACTTGTCAGGGCCGGTCCTTTCGCATATGATATTAGAGAAAAAGTATGACCTCGCCGGTCCGCCGCATCTGGCGGGCCGGCGAAATACCGTTGGCCGTGTGCGGCCGGGAGGGATCTGTTTTGGACCAGAAGCCCATTGGGGTATTCGATTCGGGCCTGGGCGGCCTGACCACGGTGCGGGAGCTGATGCGCCTGCTGCCCGGGGAGGATATCGTCTATTTCGGAGACACCGGGCGGGTGCCCTACGGTAGCCGCTCCAAGGAGACCATTCGCAAATACGCGCGGCAGGATGTGGCCTTCCTGCGCACCTTTGACCTTAAGGCCATCGTCATCGCCTGCGGCACCGTGTCCACCACCGCGCTGGACCTGCTGGCCGCCGAGAATCCCATCCCCGTCATGGGCGTGGTGGAGCCCGCCGCCCGGGCCGCCGCCCGGGCTACCCGGAGCGATGCCATCGGACTCATCGGCACCCAGGCCACCATCCGCAGCGGGGCCTATGAGCGGTACATCTCCGCCCTCCACCCGGGGGCGCGCATCCTGTCCAAGGCATGCCCCCTCTTTGTGCCGCTGGTGGAAAACGGGCGCTTCCACCGGGGGGATATCGTCATCGAGACCGTGGTGGAGGAGTACCTGTCCCCCATGAAGGAGGCCGGGGTGGATACCCTGGTGCTGGGCTGCACCCACTACCCCCTGCTGGAGGAGGTCATCTCCGCCTATATGGGGCCGGACGTGAAGCTCATCAACGCCGGGGCCGAGGGGGCCCGGGAGGTGGCCCGCAAGCTGGAGGCCCAGGACGCCCTGGCCCAGCGGGAGCAGGGGAGCAGCCGCTATTTTGTCAGCGACAGCGTGGAGGACTTCGCCCGGCTGGCCTCCATTTTTCTCCGTCAGGATGTGACCGGAGAGGTAGCACAGGTGGATATTGGGCAGTTTTGACCCGGTTCGGGGCTTTACAGGTCGGTTTTATCCATAGTATAATAGTGCGACATGCCGTGGGCAGCCGCCCCGGATCATTTTGAGAAGAGAAGGGCCGACCATGAGCGAGAACAACGTGATCATTTCCATCAAGGGAACCCAGTCCTACGAGCAGCAGGAGGACGACGTCATCGAGCTGGTGACCGAGGGCCGGCTGGAGCGGGAGGACGAGGGACATTTTACCCTCAGCTACCAGGAGAGCGAGGTCACCGGGCTGGAGGGGACCCTGACCACCTTCCAGATCGAGCCCGAGCGCATCACCCTGATGCGCCTGGGGGGCGTGAACTCCGAGATGGTCTTTGAGCTGGGACGGCGGCATCTGTCCATGTATGACACCCCGTACGGCGCGCTGGCCATGGGGGTCAACACCCGGGAGCTCTCTGCCGCCCTGGACGAGCAGGGGGGCCAGATCCGCATCGTCTATGACATCGAGCTGGACCACGCCCTGGCCGGGCGCAATACCTTTGATATCCAGATCCGCCAGGCCCGCCGGTGAGGCCGGGCGGTGGGGATCACCGTCGATGCATTGAATTTGATACAGATGAGAGGGAATAAGCTATGTCCAATATGATTCAAGCGGCCCGGGAACAGGTGTCCGCACTGACCCAGGCGGCCTATGAGAAGGCCGCCGCCCAGGGTATCCTGCCCGCCGGGGTGGAAGTAAAGGCCACCGTGGAGATCCCCAAGGATGTGAAGAACGGCGACTATGCCTCCTCCTTCGCCATGGCGGGGGCCAAGGCCATGCACATGGCCCCCCGGGCCATCGCCCAGGCCATCGTGGACCATCTGGACCTGGAGGGGAGCTATTTTGAGCGGGCCGAGATCGCCGGCCCCGGCTTCCTGAACTTCTTCATGGGCTCCAAGTGGTACGGCGACGTGCTCTCCGACATCGAGGCCGAGGGCATGGAGTACGGCAAGAGCGACGAGGGCCGGGGCAAGAAGGTCATGGTGGAGTTCGTCTCCGCCAACCCCACCGGTCCCATGCACATGGGCAACGCCCGGGGCGGCGTGCTGGGTGACTCCCTGGCCAACGTCCTCCAGCGCGCGGGCTTTGACACCTGGAAGGAGTTCTATGTGAACGACGCGGGCAACCAGATCCACAAGTTCGCCGAGTCCATCCACGCCCGCTACATGCAGATCCTCCTGGGGGAGGAGGGCTTCCCCTTCCCCGAGAACGGCTATCACGGGGACGACATCAAGGAGCTGGCCCAGGGCTTCTATGAGCAGCACGGGGACGCCTTCAAGGACGCCGACGAGGCCCAGTGGCTGGAGCCCATGAGCCAGTACGGCCTGTCGGTCAACATCCCCAAGATGAAGAGCGACCTGTCCCGCTATCAGATCGAGTACGACGAGTGGTTCTTTGAGTCCACCCTCCACAACAGCGGCTATGTGGCCCAGACCGTGCAGATGCTGGCCGACAACGGCTGGACCTATGAGAAGGACGGGGCCCTCTGGCTCAACACCACGGAACTGCTCAAGAAGAAGTTCCTGGCCGAGGGCAAGACCCAGGAGCAGGTGGACAAGCTGGACCTGAAGGACGACGTGCTCCGCCGGGCCAACGGCTTCTACACCTACTTCGCCGCCGACATCGCCTACCACCGCAACAAGCTGGAGGAGCGCAAGTTCGACGTGGCGGTGAACATCTGGGGCGCTGACCACCACGGCCATGTGGCCCGCCTCCAGGCCGCCCTGGACGGCCTGGGCCTGGACGGCTCCCACCGCCTGGTGGTGGTGCTCATGCAGCTGGTCAACCTCCTTCAGGACGGCAAGCCCGTCCGGATGTCCAAGCGCTCGGGCAAGGCCATCGCCCTGCACGACCTGCTGGACGAGGTGAGCGTGGATGCCGCCCGCTACTTCTTCAACTCCCGCTCCTCCACCAGCCCGGTGGACTTCGACCTGGACCTGGCCGTCCGGGAGGACAGCGAGAACCCGGTGTACTATGTCCAGTACGCCCACGCCCGCATCTGCTCCCTGGTGGGGCGCCTAGCCGAGGAGGGCTCCTGCGTGCCCGCCGCCGCCGCGGTGGACGCCGCCGTCTTCGCCACTGCCGAGGAGAAGGCCCTCATCAAGAACCTGGCCCAGCTGCCCGAGGAGATCCACCTGGCGGTGCGGGACTACGATCCCAGCCGTATCAACCGCTATCTGCTCTCCCTGGCCGGCGACTTCCACCGGTTCTACAATGCCTGCTACATCCGCGGCGAGGCCCCCGAGGTGCTCTCCGCCCGGCTCAAGCTGGCCGACACGGTGCGCCTGGTCATCGCCAACTGCCTGAATTTGATCGGCGTCAGCGCCCCAGAGAAAATGTAACTTCCGGGGAAATATTACAAAAGTGTGAAATGCGCCCTCTTTTTCACAAAAGAGGGCGCATTTTTTCTGCGGGAAAACCCGGTAGAAAGTAACGAAAACCGAAAAATTAAAATGCAATGAAGGTCTTTTGTATGAATGAAATAAAAAAAGTTTCTTAACAAATTATTAATTAGTGGGTAAAACACTTGTAATATTTTCAGAAGGTGCTATGATAACTTCCCAGAAGAGATGATCCAACAACGGGACGATGCTCCCATGTATTATGAGGAATGGATATGCTTTCATTTGTCAGAGAATTCAATTTGCTGCTGGCCGTAATTCTGACGCTGGCCTATTTCTATCAGCTGGTGTATCTGGTCATCGGCCTGACCCGCAAAAAACGCCGCGCGCTGGAGCAGGAGGTGCGCCGGCACCGGTATGCGGCGGTCATCTGCGCCCGTAATGAGTCCAATGTCATAGGAGATCTGATACGGGACCTCAAGAGACAGAACTATCCCGCCGAGCTGCTGGACGTGTACGTGGTGGCGGACAACTGCACCGACGATACCGCCGCGGTCTCCCGGGAGGCGGGCGCCATCGTCTACGAGCGCTTCAACAAGACCCAGGTGGGCAAGGGCTATGCCATGGACTACCTGTTCCACCGCCTGAAGGCGGAGGGGCGCACTGGGTATGACGGGTTCTTCGTCTTTGACGCCGACAACCACGTGGAACCGGATTTCGTCCCCGCCATGAACCGGACCTTTGACTCGGGCGAGTACGACGCCCTGACCAGCTACCGCAACTCCAAGAATTTCGGGGACAACTGGATCTCCGCGGGCTACGGCCTGTGGTTCCTGCGGGAGGCCCGCTTCCTGAGCGGTCCCCGCATGGCGCTGGGCACCAACTGCCACGTGTCGGGCACCGGGTTCTTGGTCTCCGCGCGGCTGGTGGAGGAGAACGGCGGGTGGCCCTTCCACCTGCTGACGGAGGACATCGAGTTCTCGGTCAACTGCGCCATCCAGGGCAAGCGCATCGGCTACTGTGAGGACGCCGTCATCTATGACGAGCAGCCGGTGACCTTCAAGCAGTCCTGGGATCAGCGCCTGCGCTGGTCCAAGGGATTTTACCAGGTGGACCTCAAGTATGGCCTGGGCCTGCTGAAGAACTGCTTCAAGGGCGGCCGCCGGGGCTTCTCCTGCTATGATATGCTCATGACGGTGGCCCCCGGTATGCTGCTGACCCTGCTGGGCATTGCCTTCAACGCCATCATTCTCGTGGCCTGCCTGAATGAGACTACCTACATGGCCAAGCTGGTCATCGACGAGACAATGGGCTTTTTGGGCATGGCGGTGGTCAACTTCTACCTGGGCCTGTTCCTTTTCGGAGTGGTGACCACCATTACTGAGTGGAAGAAGATCCAGGTGGCGCCCGCCCAGAAAGTACTGTACCTGTTTACGTTCCCCATTTTCATGTTTACTTATGTGCCCATCTCGGTGGCCGCGCTGGTCCGCCGGGTGGAGTGGAAACCCATCTATCACGGCGCCAAGGGAGGCCTGCGCGCCCAGGAATAACGCTGATCGGCCGGAGTCCTCTGTGGACTCCGGCCTTTTTGGATGCGTTCGACACGCTGCGGGCGAGAGGTTGCGCTTGATTTTGGGCGGGGATTTGTATATACTTATCTGCGAATCAAAGCAGCCCATCGTCTTCCCGCCCCGGCGCGGGAAGACGCCTATCTGTGAGGAGGAATTTATTTCATGGACAACATTCCCTTATCCCTGCCCCTTTTGTTGGACGGCGCAACGGGCAGCGAGCTGTTGAAGCGCGGGATGCCCGCCGGCGCCTGTACGGAGCAGTGGGTACTGGAGCACCCCGAGGTACTGGTGGAGCTCCAGCGGGAGTATGTGGCGGCTGGGTCCCATGTGATCCTGGCACCCACCTTCGGGGCAAACGCCGTCAAGCTGGAGGAGCACGGACTGAGCGGCAAGGTGGACGAGTACAACCGCCGCCTGGTGGCCCTCTCCCGGCAGGCCGCCGGCGGAAAGGCCCTGGTGGGCGGCGACATGGCCCCTACCGGAAAATTCATCGAGCCCTTTGGGGACTACACCTTTGAGATGCTGGTGGCCGTCTACACCGAGCAGGCCCTGGCCCTGGAGCTGGCCGGGGTGGACCTCTTCGTGGTGGAGACCACCATGACCATGCCCGAGGCCAGGGCGGCCGTCCTGGCCATCCGGAGCGTGTCGCATAAGCCGGTGTTCGTCACTTTCACCTGTGACGAGAACGGGCGCACTCTGTCGGGCACCGATGTGCTGGCCGCTCTCATCGTGATGCAGGGCATGGGCGTGAGTGCCTTCGGCCTGAACTGCTCCTCCGGCCCGGACGGGATGCTGGAGCAGCTGCGCCGCCTTACCCCCTACGCCCGGGTGCCCCTCATCGCCAAGCCAAACGCGGGCCTGCCTCATATGGAGGAGGGCCGCGCGGTCTACGACTGCCCGCCGGAGGAGTTTGCCTCCTACGCCAAGGCCATGGCCGAGGCGGGGGTGCGCGTCTTCGGCGGCTGCTGCGGCACCACGCCGGAGCACATCGCCGCGCTGAAGGCGGCCGTGGCGGCGGTGGACTTTGCCGCACTGCCCGCCGTGGAGCACGACCCTGACGTGATCCCCTGCGCCAGCGAGACCGAGGCCCGCTTCATTACCCCTGATGTGGATGTGGGGGAGACCATTGAGTGCACCAGCGACCTCATGGAGGACATCGTGGAGGCCGAGGAGAACTGCCCCCAGGGCGCGCTGAAGATTGAGATCCTGGAGGAGGACGACGTGGCCCTCTTTGCCGAGAACCAGTATGTGGTCAAGGACGCGCTGTGCATCACCACCGACGTGCCGGAGCTGTTGGAGGGGGCCCTGCGGGCCTTCCAGGGCCGGGCTTTTTGGGACGGAACCGAGGAGCTGGAGCCTGCATTTTTGGAGCAGATGCGGAAAAAATACGGTCTGGTGCTTCTGTAAGACCATGTACAAGAGGCCGCGTCCATTCGGACGCGGTTTCTTGTATCCGAAACGGGAGGAACCCATGAAAATTGCCTATGCGGGGTTTGACCTGCTCTATCCCTGCCTGGAAGCCCTGGAGGCGGCCGGGTGTGAGGTCATGCGGGTGTTCACCTACCCCACCGACAACGTCTATGAATTCAACCGCCAGGTCACCGGCTTTGCCGAGGCGCGGGGCATCCCCTGGACCGACGCCCGGGTGACCTCCGCCGATCTGAACGCGCTCTGGGAGGCGGGCTGTGAGGCCCTCTTCTCCGCCGGATACATCTACCGCATCCCGGTGGACACCCCCCTGCGCTGCGCCAATGTCCATCCGGCCCTTCTCCCTCTGGGACGGGGCCCCTGGCCCATGCCCTGCACCATCCTGCGGGGGCTCAGCGAGAGCGGCGTGACCATCCACAAGGTGGCCGCCGGGCTGGACACCGGGGACATCCTGCTCCAGGAGTCCTTTCCCGTCACCGGGCGGGACACCCTGGAGACCATGACCGAGACCATCCGCGCCCTGGCCCCCCGGCTGGCGGCGCAGACCGCCCGGTCCTTTGACCGCCTGTGGGAGGAGGCCGTCCCCCAGGGAGAGGGAGAGTATTGGAAGGAACCCACAGAGGAGGAGATGACCTTCACCCCCCGGGACAGCTTGGAGCGGGTGGACCGCATCGTCCGGGCCTTCGCCGGGTACGGGAGCTTCCTGCGCCTGGGGGAGGAGACCCTGACCGTGGTGCGGGGGGAGGTCATCCCCGGCGGGGCGGAAGCGCCCCCCGGCGCCCTGCGTATGGAACACGGCGTCCCCCAGTATGCCCTGGAGGGCGGCTGGCTGCGCCTCTATGAGAGTCGGACCCAAGAAGGAGGAAACCAAGCATGAAGATCATTGATCTGGAACACTGGCCCCGGCGGGAGATTTACGAGCACTTCAAGGACGAGGAGTGGCCCTTCTACGCCATGAGTTTCCCGGTGGACGTCACCGAGCTGAAGGCCTACACCAAGCGGCACGGCCTGTCCTTTTACTATTCTCTCATCTTCCTGGTGACCAAGTCCATGGATGAGGTGGAGAACTTCCGCTACCGGGACCGGAACGGCACCATCATCCTCCACGACCACCTGGTCCCCAGCTTCACCGACATGGAGCCGGGGGAGGAGCTCTTCCACATCAGCGCCCTGGAGGCCGGGGACGACATGGCGGCCTTCTGCCGCTCCGCCCGAGAGAAGAGCCGCGCCCACACATCCTTTCTGGAGGAGGCGGGGCCCTGGGACAGCGACCAGATGATCTTTTTCAGCAGCGAACCCTGGCTCCCCATGGCTTCGGTCACCCATGACCGCCGGTTTGACCCCAGCGACTGCATCCCCCGGGCGGCCTGGGGACGGTATGAGAAGCAGCATGACGGGCGGCTGCGGCTCTCCCTGGCCCTGGACCTCAACCACCGGATGGTGGACGGCATCCACGTGGGGCGGTTCTACGAGGCCCTCAACCGGCGCATCGCCGCCCTGGCGGAGGAGCCATGACCCTGGAAGAGATCCGCGCCCGGATGGCCCCCCGGCGCGCCGGGTTTCAGGACGTGACCGGGGAGTATGCGGTGCTGGTCCCGCTGGTGGAGTCTCCGGCGGGGCTTCAGGTCCTCTTTGAGGTCCGCTCGGCCACCCTGCGCCGCCAGCCGGGGGAGGTCTGCTTTCCGGGGGGACGGATGGAGCCGGGGGAGGAGCCTACGGCGTGCGCCCTGCGGGAGACCTGGGAGGAGCTGGGCATCCCGCCTGAAGGGGTGGAGGTCCTCGCCCCGCTGGACAAGGTCCTCCACCAGAGCGGCTTTCTGATGCACCCGGTCCTGGGCCGGATCGACCCCGCCTGGCTGGCGCGCGTCCGGCCCCAGGAGGCCGAGGTAGCCGAGACCTTTCTGGCGCCGCTCTCCTATTTTCTGGAGGAGAAGCCCCTGTGCCCCTCCTTCCCCCTGGTACCCCAGGTGGGGGAGGACTTCCCCTATGCGCAGATCGGTTTCCCCCAGGGCTATGACTGGAAGGGCGCCCGGGTGGAGGTGCCCATCTACACCTGGGAGGGCCGGGCCATCTGGGGCATCACCGGCCGGGTGATGAAACATCTCGCGGAGGTGCTGTGTGGAAGAGCATGAGCGCATGGAGCGGCTGGGGCCCTACCACTATTACCGGGACCCCGCGTGCTTTCCCCTGGGCCGGGACAGCCTGGAGCTGGGGGCGTTTGCCGCGGTGAAGCCTGGGTGGCGGGTGTGCGACCTGGGCTGCGGGGGAGGGGTGCTCCTGCTGCTGCTCTCCGCCCGGGCCGGAGGGCTGACCCTGGCCGGGGTGGAGTTGGAGGAGGCGGCTGCCCGGGCCGCCCGGGCCAATCTGGCGCGCAACGGCCTGGCGGGGGAGATCCGCGCCGGGGATCTGCGGGAGAGCGGTTTCCCCCTGGGGAGCTGGGACCTGGTGATCTCCAATCCCCCCTATTTTGCCCGGGGGAGCGGGAAGAGCGGGGGAGGGGCGCGGATGGAGGAGCACTGCACCCTCCCGGAGCTGTGCCGCGCAGCGGCGGCGCTGCTGCGCCCCCGTGGCCGGTTCGCACTGGTCCACCGGCCTGAGCGGCTTACCGAGGTGCTGGCTGAGCTGCGCCGGGCGGGGCTGGAGCCCAAGCGCCTGCGCCTCATTCAGCACGACCCGTCCCACCCGGCCTCCGCGGTGCTGGCCGAGGGGGTCAAGGGGGCCAAAACGGGACTGGAGATCCTCCCGGTGTGCCTGCTGCACCGGGACGGAGCATGATATATGGGAATGGAGAAGTGCATATGGCTGGAATTTTATACTTAGTCCCCACCCCCATCGGCAACCTGGGGGATATCTCCCGGCGCATGGCGGACACGCTGGAAGAGGTGGACTTCATCGCCGCCGAGGATACCCGGGTATCCATCAAGCTCCTCAACCATCTGGGCATCCGCAAGCCCATGGTGAGCTATTACCGGCACAACACCGAAGCCGGGGGCCAGGCGGTGCTCCAGCGGCTCCTCTCCGGGGAGAGCTGTGCACTGGTCACCGACGCGGGCACCCCGGCGGTGAGCGACCCGGGAGAGGAGCTGGTGGCCCTGTGCGCCGCCAACGGGGTGGATGTGGTGGCCATCCCCGGTCCCTGCGCCCTGGTGACCGCCCTGTCGGTATCCGGCCTGCCCACGGGACGCTTTACCTTCGAAGGGTTTCTGGCGATGAACAAGAAAAACCGGCGCTCCCATCTGGAGTCCCTGCGGGGGGAAATGCGCACCATGATCTTCTATGAGGCCCCCCACAAGCTCCTCTCCACCCTGGAGGACTTCCAGACCTGCTTCGGCGGGGAACGGCGGCTGAGCCTGTGCCGGGAGCTGACCAAGCTCCATGAGGAGGTGCGGCGCACCACCGTGGGAGAGGCCCTGCTCTGGTACCGGGAGAACCCGCCCAAGGGGGAGTTCGTGCTGGTTTTGGAGGGCGCCTGTGCACAGGAAGAGGACACCCCCACCCTGGAACAGGGGCTGGAGCGGATGGAACACCTGCGGGATGCGGGATATTCCCTGCGGGACGCGGTACGGCAGGCGGCCAAGGAGCTGGGCCTTTCCCGCAATGAGCTCTACGACCGGGCGGTCGGAAAAACTGGAAAATCTCTTTCTGACTGAGTAAATTGTGAAAGCAATTTTCTGGGAAAACAGAGCGTGAAGGGACCCTGCCAACTGCATACAAATTTATACAGAACGTATAAACGCCTCTCCGCACCAGACGGCTCCGGAGCGGAGAGGCGCAAAAAGCCCCGGCGGTCCCAATCGGACGGCCGGGGCTTTCCGTTGTGCCATTTATTTATTCTGGAGTTCCTTGAGACAGTTGGGGCAGATGTTTTTGCCGCGGAAGTTGATGACATCCTTGGCATCATCGCAGAAAATACAGGCGGGCTGGTACTTTTTCAGGACGATGGAGGCTCCATCTACATAGATCTCCAAAGAGTCCTTTTCGGCGATATCCAGAGTGCGACGGAGCTCGATGGGAAGTACGATTCGGCCGAGTTCATCGACCTTTCTGACAATGCCGGTAGATTTCATAGCGATACGTCCTTTCTTGTGCCTTCCATGTTTTCCTATCTTTATCTAGAAACTGACATTATTATAACACTTTGTATTGCTATGTCAATTCCATTTTGGAAATTTCGATCATAAAGTTTCGACTCATGTCACAAAATTGGAATAAATTGTATTTTCAGAAATGCAGTATAAAAAAGTTCATATTTTGAACCAATCGTTTAAAAATAGGTCATATTTTCAGGCATTACCCACATATAGTAGTATAAATATTTTTGAATGGAAAGAAGAGGAATATATGGGAATGTCGGTTATCTGGTCGGGGATGGTCGGATGTGCGGTTTTCTGCGGGCTTCTCACCGGACGGGGGCCCCAGGTGGCGGCGGCGGCCATGGAGGGTGCGGCGGCGGCCGTCGAATTGTGTCTATCCATGGCGGGCGTACTCTGTCTGTGGATGGGTGTGATGGAGGTCATGCGCCGTTCGGGGCTGTCCGAGGGACTCTCCCGGCTGCTGCGTCCGCTGCTCAAGCAGCTCTATCCCGACTTTGCCCGGGACCGGGAGGTGATGGACAGCATCTCAGCCAACGTTTCGGCCAATCTGCTGGGGCTGGGCAACGCGGCCACCCCTCTGGGCATTCAGGCGGCCCGCCGGATGAGCCGGCGCACGCCCGGGGTGGCCTCCGACTCCCTGTGCATGCTGGTGGTGTGCAACACTGCCTCCATCCAGCTCATACCCACCACCGTGGCCAGCGTACGCGCCGCAGCCGGATGCGCCGCTCCCTTTGACATCCTGCCCGCCGTATGGCTGGCCTCCGCCCTCTCGGTGACGGTGGGCATCCTGGCGGCCAAGATGATGGGACGGCTCTGGCCGGCGGAGGAACCCGCCGGACTGCTGCGAAGGGGGCGGGCCTGATGGAACTGGCGCTGACCATGCTGGTGCCCTTCCTCCTGCTGGGGGTGGCCCTGTGGGGCCTGGTGCGGAAGGTGGACGTTTACGACGCCCTGATCACCGGCGCGGCCGAGGGGCTTGGCGTACTCATCAAGATCGTCCCGGCGCTGGTGGCCCTCCTGACGGCGGTCTATATGCTGCGCGCCTCCGGGGCGCTGGAGCTGGCCGCCCAGGCACTGGCGCCGGTGCTGGGCTGGCTGGGCATCCCGCCCGAGACAGTGGGACTGCTCCTCATCCGCCCGGTGAGCGGTTCGGCCGCCCTGGGGGTGGGTGCGGAGCTCATCTCTACTTATGGGCCGGACTCCGCCATCGGGCGCACCGCCGCCGTCATGCTGGGGTCCACCGAGACCACCTTCTATACCATCGCGGTGTATTTCGGCGCGGCGGGGATCGTCAAGACCCGGTACGCTGTCCCGGCCGCCCTGTGCGCCGATCTGGCGGGGTTTACGGCGGCGGCCTGGGCGGTGCGGGTATGTTTTGGGGGATAGCGCCCGCGGGTCGGCATGCCGCCTTTTGGTACTTGCTTGCCGGAAGAACCTGTGCTATACTGAAAAAAACAAAAGGTGAGGTGAAAGGATGATTCACAATTCTTGCAAGTAAATGGAACCGCACAGGGATGCTCCCGTATACAGGGGGTACTGTGCCCATTGCAAGAAAGTGGATCGCCTGCGCAAGCCGCACAAGGATTATAGTGCCATTTTCCAGACGGAGAGTGGCATTGTTCTATCGTGTCTGGCCGCAAGAAGCTGCTTTCTTGCGGCCCTTATTGTTTTCTTTTGCGTTTTGAAGCGAGGGGGAATGCACGATGTCTATGATCCGTGTGGAGGATCTTACTTTTTCTTATCTGTCCAGCCCAGACTTTGTTTTTGAATACGTCTCCTTTCAGATCGACACAGACTGGAAGCTGGGATTCGTCGGACGAAACGGACGGGGGAAAACCACCTTTCTCAACCTGCTGTTGGGGAAATATGAGTACCGTGGAACGATTCAGTCCAGCGTTGAATTTGACTATTTCCCCTACCCGGTCCCCCATGGGGAACGGCTGGCGGCGGAAGTGCTGGAGGAGATCTGCCCCCAGGCCCAGGAGTGGGAGCTTCTGCGGGAGCTGTCCTATCTGGAGATGGACGGCGACGCGCTCTGGCGCCCCTTTCACAGCCTCTCCAACGGGGAGCAGACCAAGCTGCTGCTGGCGGCGCTGTTTTTGAATGAGGGGCATTTCCTGCTGATTGACGAGCCCACCAACCATCTGGATCTGGCGGCCCGGGAAGCGGTCTCAGCCTATTTGAAACGGAAAAGGGGATATATTCTGGTTTCTCATGACCGCTGTTTTCTGGACGGCTGTGTAGACCACATCCTGTCTATCAACCGGACAAATATCGAGGTGCAGAGCGGGAACTTTTCTGCCTGGTTAAGTAATTTTGAACAGCAGCAGCAATCGGAACTGGCGCAGAATCAGCGCCTGCAAAAGGATATCAAGCGTCTGCAGCAGTCCTCACGGCGCACATCAGCATGGTCGGACCAGGTGGAGGCGCTGAAAATATCTCCCCTATTCTATCATACAGATCTCCTGGCACTCTGCTCCAGGGCCGCGCCGGTCTATGACGGTGAGGCGGCCTGCCGGCCGGTCTCCTTTGAGATCCGCCAAGGGGACCGGATCGCCCTGGCTGGAAAGAACGGAAGCGGGAAAACCAGCCTTTTGAAGCTTCTGGCCGGCCTGCCGCTGACATTCTGCGGCACAGTCAAACGCGGTTCCGGACTGATTGTTTCCTATGTGCCCCAGGACACGGCCCATCTAAGGGGGACGCTTTCTGATTTTGCCCGGGAGCAGGACATTGAGGAGAGTCTTTTTAAGGCGATCCTGCGGAAAATGGATTTTGAGCGGGCCCAGTTTGAAAAGCGGATAGAGGATTTTTCCGCCGGGCAGAAAAAGAAGGTGCTCCTGGCCGGAAGCCTCTGCCAAAAGGCCCATCTCTACCTCTGGGACGAGCCGCTGAATTACATCGACCTCTATTCCCGGATGCAGATCGAGCGTCTCATCCAGGCCTATGCGCCCACGATAGTCTTTGTGGAGCACGATATGGCTTTTCAGAACGCGATTGCCACAAAGACGGTCCATGTTGAAAAGCTGACGCTCCGGTGAGCTGGAGAAGGCGCCGTTTTTTTGCGTGCTTTGGAGGATGACCCCCGCGCCTTGACAGGGAGGGGGATCTGTCATACAATAAACTCCATATGACCGGCCGGAGACTGGCCGGGCGATCCCTTTGAGACGGTTTACAAAGGAGAATCACAGCGTGATCGAATTAAAAGGACTGACGAAGATCTTTCCCACCGAGGAGGGGACCTTTACCGCGCTGGACCATGTGGATGTCACCATCCGCGACGGGGCCATCTACGGCATCATCGGCATGAGCGGCGCGGGCAAGTCCACCCTGGTGCGGTGCATCAACCTGCTGGAACGTCCCACCGAGGGAAGCGTGCTCATCGACGGGGAGGACATGACCGCCCTCCCGCCCAAGGCCCTGCGGCAGAAGCGGCGGAGCATCAGCATGATCTTCCAGCAGTTTAACCTGCTCATGCAGCGCACCTGCCTGAGCAATATCTGCTTCCCCATGGAGATCGCGGGGGTGCCCGCCGTCCAGGCAAAGAAGCGGGCCATGGAGCTTTTGGAGCTGGTGGGCCTGCCCGACAAGGCCGACGCCTATCCGGTGCAGCTCTCCGGCGGGCAGAAGCAGCGCATCGCCATTGCCCGGGCCCTGGCCAGCGACCCCAAGGTGCTCCTGTGCGACGAGGCCACCTCCGCCCTGGACCCCACCACGACCCGGAGCATCCTGCGCCTCATCCAGGACATCAACAGGCGTCTGGGCATTACGGTCATCGTCATCACCCATGAGATGGCGGTGGTGGAGGAGATCTGTTCCCATGTGGCCATCCTGGACCACGGAAAGGTCATGGAGACCGGCACGGTGGAGGAGGTGTTTTCCAGCCCCAAGACCGAGGCCGGACGGAAGCTGGTCTACCCCGACGGGGTCATCCTGGACCCGGTCAAGACCGCCCGGGTGGTGCGCATCGCCTTCAACGGCGGCTCCTCCTACGAGCCCCTCATCGCCTCCCTGGCCATCGACTGCGGCGTGAAGGTCAATATCCTGGGGGCCGACACCAAGAACATCAACGGACAGGCCTTCGGCACCATGCTCATCGGCCTGCCCGAGAACGAGGCCGAGGCCGCCAAGGCCATCGCCTACATCAAGGGCCAGCCCTATGTGACCATGGAGGAGGTGCGTGATTACCATGGCTGATCTGCTGCAAAATCCCGAGGTGGTCCGCCTGCTGGAGCTGAGCAAGGACGGGCTCCTCTTCGCCATCTGGGAGACCATGTATCTGACCGTGATCTCCACCTTCTTCGCCTACCTCATCGGCCTGCCCCTGGGCGTCATCGCCGTGGTGGGGGAGCCGGGGGGCGTGCGTCCCCTGCCCAGACCCCTAATGGCGGTCCTCAACTTTGTCATCAACATCCTGCGCTCGGTGCCCTTCCTCATTCTGATGGTGGTGGTCATTCCCCTGTCCCGGCTCATCCTGGGCACCTCCATCGGCACCGTGGCCACCATCGTTCCCCTGGTCGTGGCCGCCTTCCCCTTTGTGGCCCGGCTGGTGGAGTCCTCCCTGCGGGAGGTGGACGGCGGCGTCATTGAGGCGGCCGAGTCCATGGGCTGCTCTCCCTTCCAGATCATCACCAAGGTGATCCTGCCCGAGAGCCGGCCCTCCCTCATCTCCGGCTTTACCACCGCCTTCATCACGATCCTCAGCTACGGCGCTATGGCGGGTGCCATCGGCGGCGGCGGACTGGGCGCCATGGCCCTCAACCTGGGCTACCAGCGCCGCATGAACCTGATCCTGTGGGTGTCGGTGGTGGTGCTGGTCATCCTGGTGCAGATCTTCCAGTCGGTGGGCACCCGGGCCTCCGTGCGCCTGGACAAGCGGGTGCGCAGCCAGGACCGGAAGAAGCGGAGAAAGACACAGAAGGCCGGGAAGTCTGGTCTCCAATAAGAGAACTGTATGGTCAGGGTGTGCAAAGAAGATGGGAGCACGCCCTGACCTTTTGTCTGATCTGTCCACTTGACGGAATGGGGGCAAGGGTCTATACTAAGTGCAACCCAAGCGGAACTGAATAACGCCCCTCAAACGCGAGGAAGAGAAGAGTAGCCAGAGAGATACGGCACAGAGAGCCCGGCATGGTGGGAACGGGTACGGAAGGCTTTGGTGAAGATGGTCTCGGAGCGGCGCGGCCGACTGTACCGGACGGTACACAGGCTGCGACGGGTGCGCCCGTCAGCGCGCAGGAGTATGACTGTACTCCATAAGGCTTCTGCCGTGAGGCAGAGGTGAAGCAAGGTGGTACCACGAAGCGGAACGCTCTCGTCCTTGAATTGGATTCAAGGGCGTTTTTTTGTGCCCTGATTTGGGTTGCAGCTCACATTCCATATCAGAAAAGGAGAATGAAACCATGAAAAAGACTGCCTCTGTGTTCCTGGCCGGTGCCCTCACCCTGGGCCTGCTCGCCGGCTGCTCCGGCACTTCCTCCCAGCCCGCCGGCTCTGCCGCCCCCTCCGGAGATCCCGCCCCCGCTGCTTCCTCCTCCCTGGAGGGCACCACCATCAAGGTGGGCGCCTCTCCCGCCCCCCACGCTGAGATCCTGGAGGTGGTGAAGGACATCCTGGCCGAGCAGGGCGTCACCCTGGAGATCGTGGAGTTCAACGACTACATTGTCCCCAACACCGCCGTGGAGAGCGGGGAGCTGGACGCCAACTACTTCCAGCACATCACCTACATGAACGACTTCAACGAGAGCGACGGCACCCATCTGGTGAGCGCGGCCGAGGTCCACTATGAGCCCTTCGGCCTGTACGCCGGCAAGACCGACTCTCTGGACGCCCTGGCCGACGGAGCCCAGATCGCCGTGCCCAACGACGCCACCAACGAGGGCCGCGCCCTGCTGCTGCTGGAGCAGGAGGGGCTCATCACCCTGAAGGAGGACGCCGGCCTCACCGCCACCAAGGCCGACATCGCCGAGAACCCCAAGAACCTGGAGATCGTGGAGCTGGAGGCCAGCCAGCTGCCCAGCCGTCTGGCCGACGTGGACCTGGCCGTCATCAACGGCAACTACGCCATTGACGCGGGCCTGAAGGTGGCCGACGCCCTGGCCGTGGAGGCCGCCGACGGCGAGGCGGCCACCGCCTATGTGAACGTGCTGGCCGTCAAGGAGGGCAACGAGAACTCTCCCGCCATCCAGGCGCTGGCCCAGGCCCTGTGCAGCGACGAGGTCAAGACCTTCATGGAGGAGACCTACGGCGGCGCGGTGGTGCCCGTATTTTAAAGCTCAGACCGTACATTGACCCTCGACCCCGGCAGCGGAGCATTCGCTCTGCTGCCGGGGTTTTTGTATTGGGAAAAAATTACTTGAAATACCTATTGAAATACTAGGGAAATGATGGTATACTGTACCCAACTTTCAACCAAGGAGGTCCTTCTTATGAACATTGCCCAACAGCTGACCGATCTGATCGGCACGACCCCGTTGCTGCGCCTGAAGCGCGTGGCCCCCGACCACAGTATCCTGGCCAAGCTGGAGTGCTTCAATCCGCTCTCGTCCGCCAAGGACCGGGCGGCCTGGTATATGATCCGGGATGCGGAGGAGAAGGGCCTGCTTCAGCCGGGGGGCGTTATCGTAGAGCCCACCAGCGGCAACACCGGCGTGGGCCTGAGCTATGTGGCCGCGGTGCGGGGGTACCGGGTGATCCTCACCATGCCCGAGACCATGAGCCAGGAGCGGCGCAGCCTGCTCTCCGCCCTGGGAGCCGAGCTGGTCCTCACCGAGGGGGCCAAGGGGATGGGGGGCGCCATCGCCCGTGCCAAGGAGCTGCTGGAGGAGATCCCCGGCGCCTGGATGCCCGACCAGTTTAACAACCCCGCCAACGCCCGGGCCCACTATGAGACTACCGGCCCCGAGATCTGGGCCGACACCGACGGCACTGTGGAGGTCCTGGTGGCCGGGGTGGGCTCCGGCGGCACCATCACCGGCGCGGGCCGCTACCTGAAGGAGAAGAATCCCGCTGTGAAGGTGGTGGCGGTGGAGCCCGCCGAGTCCCCCGTCCTGTCGGGCGGAAAGGCCGGCCCCCACAAGATCCAGGGCATCGGCGCTGGCTTTGTCCCCGGTGTGCTGGACGCCGGCGTGGTGGACGAGATCCTCACCGTAAAGGGGGAGGACGCCATGGCCATGGTGCGCGCCCTGGCCCGGAAGGAGGGGCTTCTGGTGGGCATCTCCTCGGGCGCGGCGGCCGCCGCGGCGCTGGAGCTCTCCCGCCGTCCTGAGTACCAGGGGAAGAAGATCGTTGTCGTCCTGCCCGACACCGGGGAGCGCTACCTCTCCACCGGCGTGTTCCAGGAGCCTCAGGGCTGACCGAAAAATTGGGGCTTGACTTTAATAACGAAAAGTGCTAAAGTTTGAGCAGGATCAAAGTTAGGAGGGATACTGCCATGCGCCGGATGTACGGTTATGGATACGGCTATTACCGCTATTTTATGAGCGGTCCCTTTGCCTGCCCATAACCGGCCTGTCAGCATGGAAGTCCCGCCCCCCGCACCGGAACGCGGGGGAGAGAAGGAACTTGAAACCGCGGCAGCCCAGTGGGGCGGCCGCGGTTTTTTATTCAGAGAAAGGAAGGACGTTTTATGGTCGTTATTATGAAACCCGATTTCACCCCCGAGCAGCTCCAGGAGGCCATCCAGGCCATGAAGGCGGGGGGCGTGCAGGTCAACATCTCCAAGGGCGCTGAGACCACCGTGCTGGGGGCCGAGGGCAATACGGCAGGCATCGACCAGGAGCTGCTGGAGCAGCTGCCCGGCGTCGAGAAGGTCATGCGGGTCACCGAGCCCTACAAGAAGGCAAACCGCAAGTTCCACCCGGATGACAGCGTCATCGGCCTGGGCGGCGGGGCCATGATCGGCGGGAAGAAGCTGGCCGTCATCGCCGGGCCCTGCTCGGTGGAGAGCGAGGGGCAGATCACCGCCGTGGCCAAGGCAGTTCGGGAGAGCGGAGCCTGCGCCCTGCGGGGCGGGGCCTTCAAGCCACGGACCTCCCCCTACGCCTTCCAGGGTCTGGAGTGCGAGGGACTCAATCTCCTCCAGAAGGCCAAGGAGGCCACCGGGCTGCCCATCGTCACCGAGATCATGGGCACCGAGTATGTGGAGCTCTTTGAGGAGTGCGTGGACGTGATCCAGGTGGGGGCCCGGAACATGCAGAACTTCGACCTGCTGAAAAAGCTGGGCAGGCGCACTACCAAGCCAATCCTCCTCAAGCGGGGCCTCTCGGCCACCATCGAGGAGTGGCTCATGTCGGCCGAGTACATCATGGCCGGGGGCAATCAGAAGGTCATCCTCTGTGAGCGGGGCATCCGCACCTTTGAGACCTTTACCCGCAATACCCTGGATCTCTCCGCCGTGCTGGCCGTGAAGAGCCTGTCCCACCTGCCGGTTGTGGTGGATCCCTCCCACGCCTGCGGCAAGGCCTGGATGGTGGAGCGCATGGCCATGGCGGCGGTGGCCGCCGGGGCCGACGGACTTATCATCGAGGTTCACAACGACCCCAAGAACGCCCTGTGCGACGGGGCCCAGTCCCTCACCCCTGAGCAGTTTGCCCGGGTGATGGACAGGCTGGCCGCCGTGGCCCCCTGTGTGGGCCGGGAGGTGTGAGCCATGGCCGAAGGGGAGAGAAAACGCATCGTCGTCGTGGGGCTGGGCCTCATCGGAGGCTCCCTGGCCCTGGCTCTCAAGGGCTTTGAGGGATATGAGATCGTGGGCGTGGACGTGTCCCAGCCCACCCTGCGCTTTGCCGTCGAGCACGGTGTGGGGGACCGGGTGACGGGGGACGCCGCCGCCGTGCTCCCCGGGGCCGACGTGGTGGTGCTGGCCCTCCACCCCCGGGGCATCCTTCGATTTCTGGAGGAGCACCGGGAACGGTTCAAGCAGGGGTGCCTGGTCACCGACGTGTGCGGCGTGAAGGGCGCCGTCATGGAGGGGGCGGGGGCATTGCCCGAGGGGGTGGACTTCATCGGCTGCCACCCCATGGCGGGCACCGAGTTCTCGGGCATCGAGCACGCCTTTGCCGGGATGTTCCAGGGGAGCCACCTCATCCTCACCCCCCGGGAGAGCAGTACGCCCGAGCACATCGCTCTTATGGAGCGCCTGGGGGCATACATCGGCTGCCGGGACGTGTACAAGACCACCCCCGAGGCGCACGACGCCATGATTGCCTACACCAGCCAGGTCATGCACATCATCGCCGTGAGCGTGTGCGACGACCCCATGCTCTTTGCCTGCCGGGGATTTGAGGGCTCCTCCTTCCGGGGCTGCACCCGGGTGGCCGCCCTGGACGTGGGGCTGTGGACCGAGCTCTTCTCCCTGAACCGGCCCGCCCTCCTCACGGTGCTGGACCGGCTGATGGAGAACCTGGGGGCATACCGGGAGGCCCTGGCCTCCGGGGACAGCGGGAAGCTGGCCGAAAAGCTGGCCTACTCCGCCGCCCGGAAGCGGGAGATGGACCTGCCCGGCCCCGATCTGCTCCAGTGAGTCTAAAAAATGCAGCGGATTTACAGGAAAAACGGGCTGCCGCAGACAGCGCGGCAGCCCGTTGATTCTATTTCTGCGGCATGGTCACCATGTTCAGGGTGACGGGGGTGGTGTAGGGGTTGATCATCTCGTTGATGATGGCGAGGGACTCCTCCTGCTCCAGCTGGTAGCAGTAGGTCCAGCCCTTGTAGGTGACCGTACCGTCCCCCGGGAGGGTGGCGGTGGAGAGATTGGCCAGGTCGAATCCCAGGGCGGGCTCCACAAACCAGAGCATCTCACCCAGGGACAGGTCGGTGTCGATGTATTCCGAGAAGATCTCCACATACTCGCCCACCTTCTGGGGCTGGGAGAGGACCTTTTTTGCGATCAGGGTGAGGATCTCCTGCTGGGTGCGGGTGCGGTCCACATCGGTGTAGGCCACCTGGGCCTCGTTGAAGTTGTTGTGCCGGAAGCGGCAGACCTCCATGGCCTCCTGCCCGTCCAGGTGGGTCATGCCCGGCTGGAAGTGGATGTGCAGGTCCTGGGTGGGGTCGTCGTAGCTCATGGGCACCGGGATTTCAAAGTCCACCCCGTCCACGGCGTTTACGATGGCCTCAAACCCGGCCAGGTCGATGGTCACATAGTGGTCCACCGGGATGCCCAGCAGCTCGGAGACCGCCTCCTGCATGCCCTTGGCCCCGTAGTAGGCGTAGGTGGAGTTGATTTTATAGTAGTGTCCCCCGTCGGGCCGGGTGCCGTGGTAGATGGTGTCCCGGGGGATGGAGACCAGACCGGCCTTCTGGTTCACCGTGTCGTACATGCCCACCATGATGGTGTCGGCGTTGCCGCTGGCCTGGTCGCTGGCGGCCAGCAGGAAGGTCCAGGTGTCCTTTTTCCGCTCTAAGCCGGTGGGGGTGAGCTCCCCGCTGGGCTGGGCGGAGGGGAGAACGGCGCTGGGAGCCGGGCCGGAGGCCTGGCCGGGCTTCTGCCGCAGGAGCTGATAGGCGCAGAAGAGCAGGACCACCAGGACGGAGAGGACCACCAGGAGACGGTATAAGAGCCTGCCCAGCAGAAACAGGCGGGAGGGCTGGCGGTATTTTTGGACGCGCTTTCCCATGGGAGCGATCGGCCCCTTTCTCTCAGAGTAAATCGTTATGTCAACAATCGACAGAGGATAGTATAGCGAATACCGGCACATTCGGCAAGCGGAAGTTGGGAAAAAGCGAAAGTTTTATGTACAGCGGGGGATCAGGTCCGGGTCAGGCGGGCCAAAATGGCGGTAGTCAGGGCCTGAACGGCCTCCAGGAGCTCCAGGAGGAGCAGTTTCTCCTCCAGCAGCGTCTCCAAGATGCGCAGGTCCACCGGATCGGGCGCGGGAGGGGGGCCTCCGGGGGAAATGCCGTCCGGGCCGGGAATGGGTGGTCTGACCATTAGGATAGCCTCCTTTCTGTGAGCCTATACCATGGTATGCCATGGAGGCCCCTCCCGTCCCGGAACGGGGGCAAAGCGGCTTGACAGCGGGAGAAAAAGGGAGTAGAGTGCAAAGAGCCCTTCCAAGGGAAGGGCGAGGAACTGGAAAGGAACGTGATGATACCATGAAGAGCAAGCGATGGACGGCCCTGGCCCTGAGCCTGGCCCTGAGCATGACCCTGCTGGCGGGATGCGGCGGGGGAGAGCCCGCTCCCACCGCCACGCCCGCGCCTGAGAGCAGCGCCACCCCGGCGCCCACCCAGGAGAGCGAGCGCACGGAGGTAAGACTGGCCATGCTCAACGGCCCCACCGGCATGGGCGCGGCCAAGCTGATTTCGGATAATCTGGCGGGGGAGACCCGCAATGACTACCAGGTGGAGGTGGCCTCCCAGCCCACCGACCTGACCGCCAAGCTGGGGAAGGGCGAGGTGGACATCGCCGCCCTGCCCACCAATGTGGCGGCCAACCTCTACCAGAAAACGGGGAACATCCAGATGCTGGCCCTCAACACCCTGGGCGTGCTCTACATTCTGGAGAACGGGGATACGGTGCACTCCATGGCCGACCTGGCGGGGAAGACCCTCTACGCCACCGGACAGGGGGCCAACCCGGAGTACGTGCTGCGCTATCTCCTGGAGCAGAACGGCCTGGACCCTGAGAGCGATGTGAACATCGTGTGGAAAACCTCCGAGGAAGTGCAGACCCTGATGGCCTCCGGCGAGGCAGAGCTGGCCATGCTCCCCGTCCCGGCGGCCACGGCGGTGACCATGCAGAATCCCGACGTGCGTCTGGCGCTGGACTTCAATGACGCCTGGGAGGAGAGCGGCGCAGGCGGCACCTTCACCATGGGCTGCGTGGTGGCCCGGAAGGACTTCATCGAGGAGCATCCCCAGGCGGTGGAGGATTTCCTGACCGAGTACGCCGAGTCCATCGCCTTCATTGCCGAGGGGAGCGACGAGGCGGCCCAAATGGTGGTGGACGCGGGCATCGTGCCCAAGCTCCCCATTGCCAAGGCAGCCATCCCCCAGGCCAACCTGGTGTGCATCACCGGGTCGGACATGCTGGACATCAACTCCTACTATGAGGTGCTCTTCCAGGCCGACCCCGCCTCCATCGGCGGCGGCATCCCGGACGACGGATTCTTCTATATCCCCTGACAGCCTTCGGCTTCTCAAAAACGCAGGCGTTTTTGAGAGAAGGATGCAGACCGCCGCATGCACTCGCATACGCTCGCACACTTGCGGTCTGAGAAGTGTTTTTTCAAGGCGCATGTCCTTGAAAAAACGATTACACCCTGTTCCGCCGTCTGCGGACGGCGGAACTCTGCGAGGCGTTTGCGGCTGAGCACAGACCAGACAGCAAACCAAAACGCTACGGCGCCCCGGCGGACCAGGCGGTCCCCGGGGCGCCCGTTTTGTTCCAGGGGGGAAAGAGGATAAAATGCTTGCCTTTCCCCCGGGGGGTCGGTATACTATCTCTTGTTTGTACGGTGAAGAAGGGAGGGAGAGGGATGAAGCTGCGCCGTCTGGCCAGGCGGGTGCTCCTGCCGGCGCTGTTCTGGCTGCTGCTCTGGCAGGGGGCGGTATGGTATCTCCTGTGGGCCAAGGGGCTGGAGAGCACCGCCCTCTTCCTGCCCCCGCCCCTCCTGGTGGGGCGCACCCTGCTGGAGCTGATGGGCACGGCAGAGTTCTGGCAGACAGCTCTTGCCAGCCTGGGGCGGATCTTTGGCGGACTGCTTGCGGGCATATGCCTGGGAACTATCCTGGCGGTGTGCACCAGCGCCTGGGGCTGGGCGGAGCTCCTTCTGGCCCCGGCAGTGAGGGTCATCCGGGCCACGCCGGTGGCCTCCTTTATCCTGCTGGTCATCCTATGGGCTCCCACCGGACAGGTGCCGGTGGTGGTGTCCGCCCTGATGGTGCTGCCGGTGGTGTGGGGGAACGTGAGCCGGGGCATTACCCAGACCGACCCCCTGCTGCTGGAGGCCGCCCGAGCCTACCGCTTCGGCCGCTGGAAGCGGGTGCGCCTGGTCTACCTTCCATCGGTGCTGCCCTACTTTGCCAGCGGCTGCCACACCGCCCTGGGATTGGCCTGGAAGTCCGGGGTGGCGGCCGAGGTACTGTGCGTGCCCCGGCTGGCCATCGGCACCCAGGTGTACTACTCCAAGATCTATCTGGAGACCCCGGCTCTGTTCGCATGGACGGCGGTGGTGCTGGTCCTGAGCTTCGCCCTGGAGGGGCTGCTGGGGGCCTTGCTGAGCCGTGTGGAGAGGAGGGGAAGCCATGCTGCGGATCTGTGAGCTGACCGTATCCTTTGGGGAGAAGCGGGTGCTGGATTCCTTCTCCCTCACGCTCCCCGGGGAGGGGATCACGGCCCTGGCCGGGCCGTCGGGCTGCGGAAAGACCACCCTGCTGCGCGCCCTGGCCGGGTTTGAGCGGGCCGAGGAGGGGGGCTTCACCTTGCCGGGAGAGGCAGTGCTCCTCTTCCAGGAGGACCGCCTCTTCCCCTGGCGCCGGACCGGTGAGCAGATCGCCGACGTGCTCCCCCGGGAGCGGCGGCAGGAGGTGGGGAAGTTCCTCTCCCTGGTGGAGCTGGAGGGGGAGGAGGACCGGCCCATCCAGGTCCTCTCGGGCGGGATGCGGCGGCGGCTGGCCCTGGCCCGGGCCCTGGCCTGCGAGGGCGGGGTGTACCTGCTGGACGAGCCCTTCACCGGCGTGGACAAGGAGCGCGCCGGGCGCATTCTGGAGCGCATCCGGGCGCTGGGAAAACCGGTGCTCCTCTCCAGCCACGAGGAGGGGGTTCTGGCCCTGGCCGACCGCGTGGTCCATCTGGAGGGGCCGCCCCTGCGCCTCCGGGAATTGTGAAGATTTTATGAAGGATGGCCGATCTGTGCAAAATCCCCTTGCACATCCCGCTTTTGAGGGAGTATGATACAGAAAAAATCAAATTCGAGAGGAGCCGAGTGGAAGAACGGATGAACATGCCCACAAAACCGAAACGTCATACCGGCCGGAAGGCGCGTCCCCGCTGGCCGAAGCTGGCCCTGGAGCCGTCCCGGGCGGCCTGGCTCTCCCGGCTGGCCTTTGCGGTGGGACCTCTTGTCTCGTACAGCCTGGTGGAGGTTCTCAACTATAATCAGCCCTGGGGGAGCTTTACCCCCCTTCAGGTGGCCCTCAACCTGGTGTGGTACTATCTGGGGGCCTTCTTTTTCTACTTTGTCCTGGGCCGCCGGGACCGGGCCACCAAGGTTGCCATGATCCTCGCCTGGGCCATCGGGATCGTCAACCGCTATGCCATCGCTTTCCGGGGGCGCACCCTCTTCCCGGGGGACATCGTCACCATCCGCACGGCGCTGAATGTGGCGGGCAACTACAACTACACCCCGGACCTGATGATGGTGCTGACCGGACTGTGCGTGGCCCTCTTCATCGGCGTGCTCTCCCTGCTGCCCGCCCCGGCGGAGCGGCAGCGGTTCTCCTGGAAGCTCTTCCTGTCCACGCTGGCCGGGTCCGGGGCCTTCCTCTACTTCTTTTTCTGCACCAACGCGGTCTCGGACGCGGGGATCTCCCCCTCCATGTGGACCACCCGGGGCAATGGGCTGGCCCTGAATTTCAGCCTGTGCCTCCGGTACAGCCGGGTGAAGGCCCCCGACGGGTACGGCAGGGACGCCCTCACCACTCTGGCGGAGGAGCACCCCTCGGAGGAAGCCGCCGTGAGCGCCTCGACCGACGGGATTACCCGCCCGGTAAACCTGATCGTGGTGATGAACGAGTCCCTCTCCGATCTGAGCGTCATCCCGGGGGTGGAGACCAATCAGGACCCCATGCCCTTCCTCCACAGCCTGGAGGAGAACACGGTGAAGGGCTGGGCCTTCTCCTCTGTGTTCGGCGGGACCACCGCCAACTCGGAGTATGAGTTCCTCACCGGCAACACCGTCACCTTCCTGCCCGCGGGCACGGTGCCCTACCACATGTACGTGGGGCAGGGGGATCCATCCCTGGCCGGGCAGATGGAGTCCCTGGGGTATGCCACGGTGGCCATGCACCCCTACTACTCCTCCGGCTGGAACCGGGTGGCCGTCTACAACGACTACGGCTTTGACGAGCAGTATTTCCTGGAGGACTTCGACTACGACGAGAGCGACATCATCCGGGAATACCTCTCCGACCGGGCCAACTACGAAAACCTCATCGCCCGCTATGAGGCCAAGGAGGAGGGGCAGCCCCTCTTCCTATTCAACGTGACCATGCAGAACCACAGCGCCTACACCGGCGAGTGGACCAACCTCCCGGAGGAGGTCCACCTCACCGGAGCATATGAGGGCCGCTTCCGCACGGTGGACCAGTACCTCAACCTGGTCTATCAGAGCGACCAGGCCTTTGAGTACCTGATCGACTACTTCTCCCAGGTGGAGGAGCCCACCATGATCTGTATGTTCGGCGACCACCAGCCCCAGGTGGCCACCAACTTCTACACCGAGGCCCTGGGCGGCGAGGTGGAGGCCCTGGACACCGACACGGCGGAGAAAAAGCAGATCGTCCCCTTTGTGATCTGGGCCAATTACGACATCCCGGAGCAGCAGGACGTGACCCTCTCCCTCAACTACCTCTCGGCCCTGCTGATGGAGACGGCGGGCCTGCCCACCACCGGGTATCAGGACTTCCTTCTCTCCCTGTGGGAGGACCTGCCCGTCATCAACCCGGTGGGCTACCTGGACCGGGACGGCGACTGGACGGCCGAGGAGCACTGGGAGGAGCTGCCCGACTACGCCCGGGAGAGCCTGGCCGAGTACCGCATCCTGGAGTACTGCAACATTTTTGACAAGGGGAGCCGTCCGGAGGACTTCTACACCCTGGATACCGGCGAGTAATCTACCACGAAGGCCGCAGGCACTACGGTGTCCGCGGCCTTTTTCTGCCCGGCCGGATGGGAAAACATGGACGGGAACGCATCCTCTGTGCTATAATAATACATTAAGCAAGCAGAAGAAATATAGAGAACGACTTGGAGTGGAAATGGCATGACAGAACAGTTGCTCCGGCGGTTTGTCCGGGATTATGGGAAGGTACAGGATGCGCAGGTGCGGGAGCGGTACGGGATGCTCTCAGGGGGCGTTGGGATCTTTCTCAACCTGCTGCTCTCGGCGGGAAAGTTTTTCGCGGGGGTGCTGACCGGGTCCATCTCCATCACCGCCGACGCCTTCAACAACCTCTCGGACGCGGGCTCCTCGGTGGTGACCCTGGTGGGCTTCCGTCTGGCCGGACAGAAGGCCGATGATGACCACCCTTTCGGCCACGGCCGGATCGAGTATCTGGCGGGTCTGCTGGTGTCCATGCTCATTCTGCTGGTGGGGGTGGAGCTGGGCAAGTCCTCCCTTGAGAAGATCTTCCATCCCGAGCCGGTGGCCTTCTCTGTCGTGTCGGCGGGCATCCTGCTGTGCTCCATTGCCGTGAAGCTCTGGATGTGCTTTTTTAACCGCGACCTCTCCCGGCGCATCGGCTCGGCGGCCATGGCGGCCACGGCCGCGGACTCCCTCTCCGACGCAGCGGCCACCAGTGCCGTGCTGCTGGGGACGGTGGTGGGGGCCGTGACCGGCGTGTCCATCGACGGCTGGGTGGGCGTGCTGGTGGCCCTCTTCATCCTACGGGCCGGGTGGGAGGCGGCCAAGGATACCGTCGACCCCCTCCTGGGGCAGACGCCCGACCGGGACCTGGTGCGGGAGATCGAACAGACCATCCTGGCCCATCCGGAGGTGGTGGGCATCCACGACCTCATCATCCACGACTACGGCCCTGGGCGGTCCATGATGTCTTTCCACGCGGAGGTGCCCATGAACGCCGACATCATGGCGGCCCACGACGTGATCGACCACATCGAGCGGGAGCTCAAGGAGAAGTTCGGCATCGAGACCTCGGCCCATATGGACCCCATCGCCACGGAGGACGAGGGGGTCAACTGCACCCGGCTGTGGGTGACCCGGCAGGTAAAGGAGCTGGACGAGCGCCTGACCATCCACGACTTCCGTATGACGGCGGGGCCCAACCACACCAACCTCATCTTCGACGTGGTGGCCCCCCACCACTTCTCCATGGAGGATGAGGCCCTGGCCGCCGCCATCCAGCAGCGCATCCGGGAGCACGATCCCCACTGCTACGCCGTCATCCAGGTGGACCACGCCTATGTGGAGTAGGGCGCGTGTCGAAATGCTTCGACCCCCTTCTCAAAAATGCGAGCATTTTTGAGAAGGGGATGCAGGCCGCGGCGTCGCACGCCCCTTTGGGGCGCACGCTTGCGGCCTGAGGGGAGTGTTTTCCGACGTACATGCCGCCGGAAAACACGCTCTCACTTCATTCCGCCGCCTGCGGGCGGCGGAACTCTGCGAGGCGCTTGCAGGTAAGATCGCAACTGTACACTGGAGCGATAGATTGGCCTGCATGGAGTAGGTTTTACAGAATATTCACCCAATCCGGTGGAAAAAACGCGTACAATAAAGACCAAGGAATATCTCCCGGAGCGGCCCCCTGTCCGGGGCGGAGGGCTCCCAGGAAAGGAAGGAATGCCATATGGCCACAAAGGTCCTGATCGTAGAGGACGAAACCAACATCGCCGAGCTTCTCCACCTCTATCTGGAAAAGGAGGGGTTTGAGACCGCGGTGGCGGGGGACGGCGGGAAGGCGGTGGAGCTCTTTCGCGCCTTCCATCCTGAGCTGGTGCTGCTGGACATCATGCTGCCCGTCATGGACGGCTGGTCGGTGCTCAAGAAGATCCGGGAGAGCGACAAGACCCCCGTCATCATGCTCACCGCCAAGGGCGAGACCGACGACAAGGTCAGCGGCC
This sequence comes from Clostridiales bacterium, assembly GCA_018374635.1. GTDB lineage: Bacteria > Bacillota > Clostridia > Oscillospirales > Oscillospiraceae > Pseudoflavonifractor_A. The sequence goes on along the minus strand of JAHAEW010000003.1, from coordinate 7,979 downwards.
TGGAGATGGGGGCCGACGACTACATCGTCAAGCCCTTTGAGATGAAGGAGGTCCTGGCCCGCATCCACGCGGTCCTGCGCCGCTTCGGCGCGGAGGAGAACAGCGAGGAGAAGAAGCTCTCCTTCGACAAACTCACCATCAACCTGGACTCCTACGAGCTGCTGGTGGACGGCAAGCGGGTGGATACGCCCCCCAAGGAGCTGGAGCTGCTTTACCACCTGGCCTCGGCCCCCAACCGGGTCTTTACCCGCAACCAGCTGCTGGACGAGGTGTGGGGCTTTGACTACTTCGGGGACTCCCGCACGGTGGACGTGCACATCAAGCGCCTGCGGGAAAAGCTGGAGGGGGTCAGCGAGCAGTGGTGCCTCAAGACCGTGTGGGGCGTGGGCTACAAGTTTGAGGTCGTGAGCGCGGGATGAAGAGCATCTACGGACGCCAGTTCTCCATGATGGCCGCCATCATCCTGGTCTCCTTCACCCTGCTGGGGTCGGCCTTCATCACCCTGACATACCAGTACACCCTGCGGGAAAAGCAGGACGCGCTGGAGCGCAACGTGGACTTCATCGCCGATTTCACCAGCGCCATGAAGTCCAACGGCGTGAGCCTGTATGACTCCTCCTACAAGGCCTATGTGGGCTCCATCGCCAGCATCTCGGACGCCTACGTGCTCATCTGCCGCCCGGACGGGCGGGTGCTCCTCTACTCCGACGGGGCCATCCGGGGCGGGCTGGCCGCCCCCACGGTGCCCGCCGCCATATGCGGCGAGATCGCCCGGAACGGCAGCTATCAGGGGCTGACCACCATGGGCGGCCTCTTCCCCGAGCGGCGGTATGTGGCCGGGCGGGCGGTGGTACAGAGCGATTTCCCGGGGCAGGCCTACGAGACCAACCTGGTCTTTGTGGCGGCCAACACCTCCAGCCTCACCGAGCTGTGGCGGGCGGTGGCCACCATCTTCCTCTTTACCGCCGTGGGCGTGCTGTGCATCGCCTTCATCAGCAGCTCCGTCACCTCCCTCCACCAGACCCGGCCCATGAAGGAGATCGCCGACGCGGCCCGGAAATTCGGCCACGGCGAGTTCGACGCCCGGGTCACCGGCTATGAGAACCGCAGGGACGAGGTGGGTGAGCTGGCCGAGGCCTTCAACGCCATGGCCGAGTCCCTCTCCAAGGCCGAGGCCAAGCGCAGCGAGTTCATCGCCAACGTCTCCCACGAGCTCAAGACCCCCATGACCACCATTGCCGGGTTTGCCGACGGCATCCTGGACGGCACCATCCCCCCCGAGCGGGAGAAGGAGTACCTCAAGACCATCTCCTCCGAGACCCGGCGGCTCTCCCGGCTGGTGCGGCGGATGCTGGACCTCTCCCGCCTCCAGTCCAAGGAGAACGTGACCGCCCAGGAGCAGTTCGACGTCTCCGAGGTGATGCTGCGGGTGCTGGTGAGCCTGGAGACCAAGATCAACGCCCGCCATCTGGACGTGGACACCGTCATCCCCGACGCTCCGGTCACCGTCTGGGGGGACCCGGACGCCATCACCCAGGTGTGCTATAATCTGCTGGACAACGCAATCAAATTTTCCGCCGAGGGCACCACCATGCGCATCGGCGTGACCACCAAGGCCGGAAAGGCCTGTGTGTCGGTGCGCAACACCGGCGAGACCATTCCCCCCGAGGAGCTGGCCCTGCTCTTTGACCGCTTCCACAAGACCGACCGGTCCCGCAGCGTGGACCGGGACGGCGTGGGGCTGGGGCTGTACATCGTCAAGACCATCCTGGGCAACCACAAGGAAAATATCACCGTAACCAGCGAGAACGGTGTGACCGAGTTCACCTTCACGCTGACGCTGGTGTAGGGGGCCGTGGCCCCCATGCAGGAGGAGTTGCATGCACAGTTATTATTTTGACCGGCCTGATCTGGCCGGGGAGGAGCTTCCCCTCCCCTCCGCCGGCGGGGAGGAGGGCTACCGCTTCCGCCCGGCGGACGGAGAGAGACCGCCCCTCCCACCCCGCAGGCCCCCCAAATACCCCCGCCGCCCCAACCGGGTCCGGCGGCGCTCGGCAGTGGTGCTGTGCCTCTTTCTCGTGGTGCTGCTGGGCGGGAGCGGGACGCTCCTGGCCCTGGGAATGCACGGCCTGCTTCCCTGGAGCGGTATGGCCGCTCCGCCCGATTTCACCTACACCGCGCCGGAGGAGGGGCAGGAGTTCCCAACCACGGTGGAGCGGGCTCCCCTGGGGGATGGGACTGTCCTCACCCTCCGCGCCGCCCCCGGCGGGGCGGAACTGAGCGCCGAGGAGATCTATGCCAAGAACGCGCCCTCCATCGTCAGTATTGAGAGCGTCCTCCCCGACGGGATCTCCCAGGGGACGGGGATCGTCTTTTCCAAGGATGGGTATATCCTCACCAACCACCATGTGATCGCCGGGGCCTCCGCCGTGACGGTGAGCCAGCTGGACGGCTCGGCCCACTATAACGCCCTCCTGGTGGGGAGCGACAGCCAGACCGACCTGGCCGTCCTCAAGGTGGAGGACCGGACGGATTTCACCCCTGCCGAGTTCGGCGTCTCGGACACCCTTCGGGTGGGGGAGCGGGCCTATGCCATCGGCAACCCCCTGGGAGCCCAGCTCCCGGGCACCATGACCGAGGGGATCATCTCTTTTCTGGACCGCTCCATGTCGGTGGATGGGTATGAGATGGAGCTCATCCAGACCGACGCCGCCCTCAACTCGGGCAACTCCGGCGGGGCCCTGGTCAACCGGTACGGGCAGGTCGTCGGGGTGACCACCCTCAAAATGATGTCCGACTTCGACACCATCGAGGGCCTGGGCTTCGCCATCCCCTCGGCCACCGTCAAGGCCATCGCCGACGAGCTCATCGCCCGGGGCCATGTGGGGGGACGCCCCACCATTGGCATCACGGCGGGCCCCTCCTACTACTACGTGGAGGAGGGGTATGACGGGCCCGAGGGCCTGTATGTGGTGCGCGTGGAGCCCCGCTCCGACGCCTGGGCCAAGGGCCTGCGGGCGGGGGACATCATCCTCAGGACCAACGGACGGCCCACCCCCACCATCGAGGCCCTCAACGCCGTCAAGGAGGAGCTGGGCGTGGGGGATACCCTGGAGCTGGAGTGCTACCGGGACGGGGAGTACCGCACCATAACCGTGGCGCTGGTGGAGCAGTATACCCTCCAGCCGTGAGCAAAAAAGGGGGCGCTCTCCCTGCGGAGAGCGCCCAAAGCATACATAAGAGAGAATGGAATGTGAGCTTATCCCTCGTGATAAGCCCAGACGCGGGATCGGACCAATTGGCCGAGCTGCAAGTATAATATAACTTAATTTCCTGAAAATGTCAAACAGAACATTTGTAGAAAGAGGTCGAGTACCAATGCTGATCTATAACGGAGTGGTCCATCCCATGGACGGACCGGTCATTCCCCACGGTTATGTGCGCATGGAAGGGGGTATCCTTCAGGCAGTGGGCCCCATGGAGGAGTGCCCCGCCGTGGAGCAGGGGGACCTAGACGCCGCGGGGGGCCACATCCTCCCCGGCTTTGTGGACGCCCACTGTCATCTGGGGCTCTTCGGCAACGCCGTGGGCTTTGAGGCCGACGACGGGAACGAGTCCACCGACCCCTGTACCCCCCAGCTGCGGGCCATCGACGCGGTCAACGTGCTGGACCGCTGCTTTGAAGAGGCCCGGGAGGGGGGCGTGACCACCGTGCTCACCGGTCCGGGCAGCGCCAATCCCATCGCCGGGCAGTTTGCCGCCCTCAAGACCAACGGCCGCTGGGTGGACGAGGCGGTGGTCCTGGCCCCCGCCGCCATGAAATTTGCCCTGGGCGAAAACCCCAAGACGGTGTACAATGAGCGCAAGGAGACCCCGGTCACCCGCATGGCCACCGCCGCCATCATCCGGGAAAACCTCTCCAGGGCCCTGGAATACCGGGACAAGCAGGAGAAGGCCGCCCTGGACCCCGACCTGGAAGGGCCTGATCTGGACGTGAAGCTGGAGGCCCTGGGAGCCGTGGCCACCGGGGCCCTGCCCGCCCACTTCCACGCGCACCGCGCCGACGACATCGCCACCGCGGTGCGTATCGCCCGGGAGTTCGGCCTGCGCTATGTCATCGTCCACGGCACGGAGGGCTATCAGGTGGCCGGGCTGCTGGCCGAGGCCGGAGTAGGGGTCATCACCGGCCCCTGCCTGGGGGACCGCTGCAAGCCCGAGCTGGTCGGCCACACCCTGGAGAACCCGGTGCTGCTGGCTAAGGCGGGGGTCAAGGTGGCCATCTGTACCGACCACCCGGAGACCCCGGTACAGTACCTGCCCCTGTGCGCCGCCATGGCGGTGCGGGCGGGCATGGAGGAGGAGGAGGCCCTGGCCTGCATCACCCGCAACGCCGCCGAGCTGGGTGGCGTGGGGGACCGGGTGGGCACCCTCACCCCGGGCAAGGATGCCGACGTGGTGGTCACCAGCGCCCATCCGCTGGACTGGAAGAGCCGGGTGGAGCACGTGTTCATCCAGGGCGTGCCCGTGAAATAAGAACAAGAGACAAAAAGGGGAGAGCCGTTATGAGAGACATCAGCTGTGAGGAGATCACCCGCACCGTGCGGGATCTGTGCATCCAGGCCAACTGCCACCTGCCCGTGGACGTGCAGGAGGCCATCGTGAAGGCGGAGGGGAGCGAGCGCTCCCCAGTAGGAAAGGCCATCCTGGGCGACCTGGAGGAGAACTTCCGCTTCGCCGACGCACGGGAGCTGCCCATCTGCCAGGACACCGGCATGGCCGTGGTCTTTGTGGAGCTGGGGCAGGAGGTCCACATCACCGGGGGCCTCCTCTCCGACGCGGTGAACGCGGGGGTGGCCCAGGGCTATGTGGAGGGACACCTGCGCTGCTCGGTGGTGGGAGACCCCCTGCGCCGGGTGAACACCAACAACAATACCCCTGCCATAATCCACCTGACGCTGGTGGAGGGGGACCGGCTCTCCATCACCGTGGCCCCCAAGGGCTTCGGCAGCGAGAATATGACCGCCCTGCGGATGCTCAAGCCCTCGGTGGGGCCGGAGGCGGTGGTGGACTTCATCGTGGAGGCCGTGTCCAACGCCGGGAGCAATCCCTGCCCCCCCATCGTAGTGGGCGTGGGCGTGGGCGGCACCTCGGAGATGGCCGCCCTGCTGGCCAAGCGGGCCCTCCTCCGCCCGGTGGACCAGCACAATGAGGACCCCTTCTACGCCGGGCTGGAGGCCGAAGCCCTCTCCCGCATCAACGCCCTGGGCATCGGGCCCCAGGGCCTGGGCGGGACCACCACCGCCCTGTCGGTGTGCATCCTCCACTACGGCACCCACATCGCCGGTCTGCCCTGCGCGGTGAACATCGGGTGCCATGTCACCCGCCACGCCAGCGCTGTCTTGTAAAAAATCCTGAAAACAGGGTGGAAATTTCTCGGGGATGTGGTATAATTGTGACAAGGAAACCGCCGGACGGTTTCTCCATACGGGTCCCGTGACCCGTGGGCAACGACAAAAGCCCTCTCATCCAGAGGGCGGAAGGAGCTGACACTATGAAGTTCGTGTTTACTGACAAGAAGGTTAACCTCCCCAACAAGGTGCATGCCTATGCTGAGAAGAAAGTGGGCAAGCTGGACCGCTATTTCAAGGCGGACGCGGAGGCTTCCATTGTCTTTAGTGTTGAAAAAGACCGCAACAACGTGGAACTGACGGTCCGCTCCGGCGGCACCATCATCCGCGTGGCGGAGAGCACGTCCGATATGTTCGCCACGATCGACGCCGCGGTGGCCTCGGTGGAGCGGCAGCTGCGCAAGAACAAGGCCCGCCTGGAAAAGCGCCTGCGCCAGGACGCCTTTGTCCGCTCGGTGGAGGAGGATATCTCCTCCTTTGTGCCCGAGGCGGAGGAGGACGAGTTCCGCATCGTCCGCACCAAGAAGTTCCCTATCAAGCCCATGACGGTGGAAGAGGCGGTGCTCCAGATGAACCTGGTGGACCACACCTTCTTTGCCTTCAAGGACGTGGACCACGACGGCGCTTTCTCCGTGGTGTATAAGCGCAACGACGGCGGCTACGGCCTGATCGAAGACGCCGAATAACCGAATTTGACCCTTTGTCAAACCATCACAAGGCCCCCCGGGATCAATTCCCGGGGGGCCTGTCTGCGCATTGAACAGTTGTTCAACGATATCTTGATAGAGCGTACTTGTTGGCAGATCTCCTGATGGAATAACAGAATATTTGTACGATAGCGCGCCATGAAAGAAGCGAAAATCGTGTTTATCGGATATAATCTGCCTCCAGGGGGGAGAGGGGTGTGGGATTTTGTTTCACCCAGGCCATGGCACAGCTGCATAATACAGTAGTCAGCCGGTCGTCTATCCCCCCCCTGCCGCCGTTCTCTTTTAAGAGCTGCACCAAAAGTTCTGCGGACATAAGATCTTCTTTGCTGAAACCGTTCCCCAGCTGGAGATATCTCAAAAAAGCATCCAGCATTTTCCGAAAGTCATCGTCCCAATTCATACAGCCATTATCTAAAAACTCGTGCTGTACCCTACCTGCGATTCTGATAACTTCGCCCTGTGCCGTTTCTGCTTTTCCCATTGACGGGACAAGTAAATCCCAAAGTAATTGAAATTCTTCGTGTTCAGTCATTGTCATTTCCTCCGTCTTGATCGAGGGTGGGAGGTCATTCAATTAAGTACAACTCCATCTCCGCTGTCATTATGCCAAACGATAAATTCAGGTGGCCTATGATTTTCCTCAAAATAATCCAGCGCCTTTTCAACCTGTTCTATGGGCAATACCCAAGCAAGAGGGTATTCATCGAGTTGTCCATTTGATAAACAAAAAGACATCGTTTCTGCGTCTGATCCCCCATAGTCTGGATTTCTTGAACGAAAACCAGCGTCACCCTCTTCTCGAATATACATCAGCCACCCAAACGGTCCATTTATCAGAGCGGTCATACATTGTTCGTCTTTGAGGTCACGGATAGAAATCTCTTTATAATCATCTTTTGCCCAAATATGTTTCATAACTGTTCTTTTATGATTTTTCATCGGTTGCGTCCTGCTTTGATAGAGCGCCAACTGTATCGATCCATCAGATCATATCTCCGCTCGGTCCCTCCGCGCCGCCCGCAGCTGCTTCTCGTAATTGGGACAGCCGTTGCGGCGGTCAAAGCGTGCGCCGATCTCCTCCGCCCGGCTCCAGAACCACCGGGCCAGGGCGGCGCAGTCATACAGGCCGTTTTCGGGGTGGTCCGTGAAGCCGGGAACAGGGGGGAGCTTAAGCTTGGCGTGCTGCGCGCTGTGGGCCTGACAGAAGCTGGCCGCCCCCACATAGAAGCAGAACAGCAGCTCCTGGTCCCAGAAATTTGCCGTCCAGGGCAGGGCCTTTTTCAGCAGCTTCAACCCGTCCTGCCAATCGCCGGAGGTGCCCTTCATCCGCAGCAGGGTGCCCACCCGGCGCAGATCCGCCGCAGTTTTGATGGGCTGGATCACCATGGCGGTGGAAAAACGCGCCGCCTCCTGGAGATCGTTCCGCTCCAGCGCGTCATCTGTGAGGATGGATAGGAGCTTCCAGGGCTGCTCCTCGCAGAATTCCTTCTTTTGCAGAAGATCCTCCACGAGGGCGACAGCCTCCGTCCTGCGGCCCAGGGCCAGCAGGTATTCCGCCATCGCGCCTGTCTCGCACACCGCGCAGTCGGATACATCGTCCCGCTCTGCCGCCCGGAACCGGTCCAGATGCTCCTCCAGCGCGGCGAGATCCCCGGTCATCATGGCAAATTCCCCGGCGTGGCACTGCCACAGCCGCTCTCCTAGGCCGTAGGTCCGGACCTGATCCCGGAACTCCGCCAGCAGGCTGTTGCACTGCTCCAACGGGATCTGGGGCAGGCGGCGGGCGATGGAGCTGGCCAGCATGGCCACCGAGATCACGGCATCTCCCTCGGCCTCTCCCAGCTCGCCGGGATTTTCCTGA
>JAHAEW010000056.1 GCA_018374635.1 Clostridiales bacterium | reverse complement strand
ACGATCTTTGACCTGGCAAAAGCGGGATACGCTGTTCTCCCATTCGTATTTCCGGCTTGCGGTGTCGGCGCATGGCATGAGCGCCAGCGAACTTTTATCATCGCGGCTGATGTTTCCTACGCCCCTTGCCTCCGACAAGGGAACCGTAAAGGACGCCCAAAGCCTGGATGTGTACCTGTCGGACAATGGGATTTTCCGCAAGAAGAACAAAAGCGGGGCAATCTGGAGCCTGCCCCTGTCGGCTGCGGTGTTCTACCTGACGCCGGTAGCCTCGGACGGGTTCCGCTCTACCCTGAAACCATCTGCCTACGACCCGAAAAAGAAGAACGGGAACCTGGCAGCCCAGGTGATCTTCCAGGAAAATCCCCTCTCGGACAAGGCGGCCTTAAACCCGGACTGGGTGGAATGGCTTATGGGCTTCCCGAAAGGATGGACGGAGCTGTCCTCTGGGACAGGGAGCCGGAGGGAGTGCCCCGCATAACGGAGCAGACCAAAGACCGGGCACTCCGCTTAAAGACCCTGGGGAATGCGGTCTGCCCTCCCCAGGCGTATCCGATCTTTCACTTTATGGCGGAGATACTGACCGGCAGGTGTAAAGAACATTGTATCTGGGAGGTGATGGAACATGAAACAGTATAAGCCCCGTGACAAGGTGACCCAGAAGATCACCCGTGAGGGTGCAGTCGAAGAAAACCAGACCACGGGCAAAAGCGAAAATATCAGCGGCAAAGAAAAGGAGGCGGATTTTTCCGGGAGGCTTCATTTTACCGAGGAAGATCGTGCCATGCCGGAACTGGACCGCTATATCCGCAAAGCGGAACAGGCGGCAGATAAAGCAGAGGCAGCCAGGGAGCGTATCCCAAAGAAGAAAAAGCTGACTCGTGAACGACTCTATGATGAGGCAAAAAGCAAAGGCAAAACGAAACTCCGGTTTAAGGAAGTGGAAAAGCCCATGTCGGAAGTCGAAAAGACAAACCCTGTTTCCCGTCCGGCTTCCCTGGCAGGCCGCATGATAACCGGCAAAGCCCACGGCAAAATCCATGAAGTGGAAAAAGAAAATTCCGGTGTGGAGGCTGGGCATAGTATCGAGCGGACCGGTGAGCGTGCTCTTTCCAAAAGTTCCGGCATGGCAAAGACCGCTCTCCGCAACCACCGTCTGAAACCCTACCGGGAGGCTGCCAAAGCGGAACGGGCACTCCATAAAGCCAATGTGAATTTCCAGTATCACAAGGCCCTGTCGGAGAACCCAAGCCTTTCCTCCAACCCGCTCTCCCGGTTCCTGCAGAAACAGAAGATCAAACATAATTACACTAAGGATGTGAAAAACGCTGGCAAAGCAGCCGGAAAAACCGGGCAGGCGGCAGACGCCGCTACAAAGAAAACCGCCCAGGCCGGAGAAAAAGGAGCCCGTTTTATTGCAAGGCATTGGAAAGGGGCGCTCCTGGTTCTGGCGATCGGGCTTCTTATCCTGGTCCTGGCCGGCGGCATTTCCTCCTGCACCAATATGGTGATCGGCGGCCTGGGTGCTGTCACCGCCACCTCTTACCCATCAGAAGAACAGGATATGAAAGAGGTGGAGGCGGCTTACACCGCTATGGAACAGGATTTACAGTATGAGCTTGATAACTATGAAAGCCTGAACCCAGGATATGACGAGTACCGTTTTGATCTGGACGGTATCCACCATGACCCTCACGAACTGGCGGCTTATCTTTCCGCTTACTTTGGCGGGGCCTACACCCCGGCGTCTGCACAAGGGCAACTCCAAACAGTTTTTGAACTGCAGTATGAGCTTACCGAAACGGAAACGGAGGAAATCCGCTACCGCACCGAAACAAGGATGGACACCTGGACGGATGAGGATGGAAATACCCATACCGATACTTACGAGGTGGAAGTCCCCTATACCTACTACATTATGACCGTGACCTTAAAAAACCACGGCCTTTTTCATGTAGCAGAGGAAACCCTCACCGCAGAGCAGCTTGAACTCTACCAGGCTTACCGGGACACCAGCGGAAATATGCCCCTGCTTTTTGGCGGCGGTTCTTTCGACACCAGCCCCTCCACCGATCTAAGCGGCGTGGAGTTTGTAAACGGCACCCGTCCGGGCAATCAGGAAATCATTGATCTGGCAAAAGCCCAGGTGGGAAATGTAGGCGGACAGCCTTACTGGTCCTGGTATGGATTTGACAGCCGTGTGGAATGGTGTGCCTGTTTTGTTTCCTGGTGTATCAACCAGGCAGGATACAGCGAGCCGAGGTTCGCTGCCTGTGCCTCCCAGGGCGTTCCCTGGTTCAAGGAACACGGGCAATGGGCGGCTGGAAACTACACGGATGTAGCCCCCGGTGATGTGATCTTCTTCGACTGGGATGGCGGCGGTTCCGACCATGTAGGTCTTGTGATCGGAACAGACGGGACCAATGTTTATACCGTGGAGGGCAACAGCGGCGACGCCTGCAAGATCAAGAGTTACCCTCTTAACAGCCAGTATATCCACGGCTACGGTCTGATGAACTGGTAACAAATTTCAGAAAGGATGATATTTTATGGCGACGATTGAGAAATACAGAAGTGAGATTGAAAAGGCGAAAGCCAAGATCGGCGAACTGCAGAAAAAGGTTCGTGACCTGGAGCAGAAGATCGCCGAGGAAGAAAACCTGGAGATTGTCCGCATGGTTAAGGCAGTCAAGATGGACCGTGGAGAGCTGTCTGCTTTCCTGAAAGCCTATGCAAGCGGTGAGATCACCCTGCCGGAGGGGGATTACTCCGGGGATACGGAGGAAACCGAAGATGAAGAATAAGAGATTTTTCAGGAAGTTCCTGGTACTGGCAGCCGTTATGTTCTCCATGACGGCTTTTTCTGTGACCGCCTACGCCGGAGGTGGAGAGGCGGTAGAACCCCCGCCTGCAGAAACACCCCCGCCGCAAACGGAAACCACACCGGAGCCCGTCCCTCTCACCCCGGAGGGCAATCTGTCCCTGGTAGATGATATAGAGTCGGCTGGCAGTGAGGATAAACAGTTTATCACCGTTACCAGCAAAAGCGGCAATACCTTTTACATTATCATTGACCGGGCGGCGGATGGAAAAAATACGGTCCACTTTTTGAACCAGGTGGATGAGGCGGACCTGCTGGCTCTCACCGAGGGCAAAGAACCGCAGACACAACCGGCAGTCTGCACCTGTGCAGAAAAATGCGAGGCCAGCAGCGTGAAGATGGACTGTGAAGTCTGCAAGAATGACCGTTCCGGCTGTGTAGGCAAGGAACCGGCAGCCGAAGAACCTAAGGAGGAACCCAAAGAAAAAGGAGGGCTTAATCCTGCCCTCATCCTCCTGCCCCTGCTTCTGATCGGCGGAGGCGGTGCGTTCTATTACTTCAAGTTCATAAAGGATAAGTCCTCCACCAAAGGGAACGATGATCTGGGGGAATATGACTTTGAGGATGAATATGAGGATACCGAGGTTGAGTATCTGGACGACACACCAAAGGAGGATGAAAGCGTATGAAACTGATTATCGCTGAAAAACCCAGTGTAGCGGCGGCTTATGCCGCTGCCCTGGGTGCAAAGAATAAGAAAGACGGATACCTGGAGGGGAACGGTTGTCTGGTGACCTGGTGTATCGGGCACCTGGTATCCCTTGCAGAGGCCGGAGCCTATGAGGAACGCTATAAGAAATGGAACTATGAGGACCTGCCTATCCTGCCGGAAGTCTGGCAGCATGTGGTATCCCCCGGAAAGGAAAAGCAGTTTTCCATCGTAAAGTCCCTGATGGAGCGCCCGGACGTGACGGAGCTGGTGAACGGCTGTGACGCCGGGCGTGAGGGAGAACTGATCTTCCGTCTGGCGGTGGAAATGGCCGGCTGCACAAAACCTGTCTGGCGGCTCTGGATTTCCTCTATGGAGGATACGGCTATCCGGGAGGGCTTTTCCCACCTGGAGCCGGGCAGCCGCTATGAACCGCTGTACCATTCGGCCCTGTGCCGTTCTAAGGCGGACTGGCTGATCGGTATTAACGCCACCCGTCTTTTTTCGGTCCTCTACCATAAAACCCTGAATGTGGGACGGGTACAGACACCTACCCTGGCAATGCTGGCAGAGCGTGACGGAAAGATTATGCTCTTTCAGAAAAAGAAATACTACCATGTACGCCTTTCCCTTAATGGCCTGGAGGCAGTAAGCGACAGGGTGGACGAAAAAGAAAAAGCGGTATCCATGCAGACGGCTTGCCAGAACGGGCAGGCCGTTTGTGTTTCCCTGGAACGGGAGAAAAAGACGGTAAAACCGCCAAAACTTTATGACCTCACCACCTTACAGAGAGAGGCCAACCGCCTCTTTGGGTTTACCGCCAAAGAGACCCTGGACTACGCCCAGGCGCTCTATGAGAAAAAGCTGCTGACCTATCCGAGGACGGACAGCCGGTATCTCACCGGGGATATGGCGGAGACTGTTTCTGCGGTTGCCAGACTGGCTGCAGGGCTGCCCCTGTTTTCCGCCGTTGGTGGATTTACTCCTGATGTGGCGGCGGTGATCTCCGATAAGGATGTATCCGACCACCACGCCATCATCCCTACTTTGGAGCTGGCAAAGCAGGAGGTATCCTTACTCCCTGCCGGGGAGCGGAACCTGTTTATCCTGGTCTGCTGCAAACTTCTTTGTGCATTGGCAGCACCCCATGTATATGAGACCGTTTCGGCGGTGTTCACCTGTGGGGAGCATACCTTTACTGCCAAAGGCAAAGAAGTTGTTTCTCAGGGATGGAAAGAGATCGAACGGCTATTCCGTTCCTCTCTGAAAGAGAAACCAGAGGATGATCTGGAAGATGTGGCAACTCTCCCGGCACTCTCCCAGGGGCAGATATTCGACCATGTGGCCGCCACGATAACGGAGCATTTCACCACGCCGCCCAAACCTTATACGGAGGATACCCTGCTGTCTGCTATGGAGCACGCAGGAACAGAGGATATGCCGGATGATGTGGAGCGGAAAGGGCTTGGCACACCTGCCACCAGGGCCTCCATCATTGAAAAGCTGGTGTCCTCCGGTTTTGTGGAGCGTAAGGGCAAGAACCTTATCCCTACCAGGAACGGTATCAATCTGGTAACGGTCCTCCCGGAAGTCCTGACCTCGCCCCAACTCACCGCTGACTGGGAGAATAAGCTGTCCTTAGTGGCAAAGGGAGAACTTTCCCCGGAAACATTCATGGAGGGGATTGAAAGCATGGCAAAAGAACTGATCGCCCGCTACTCCCATATCTCCGAGGACAAGCAAAAGCTGTTTGCCCCGCAGAAAGAGTCTGTGGGTGTCTGTCCCCGCTGCGGCCAGCCAGTCTTTGAGGGAAAGAAGAATTTTTACTGCGGAGACCGGGGCTGCGGCTTTGTTCTGTGGAAGAATGACCGTTTCTGGACTTCCCGCAGAAAAGAGCTGACAAAGAAGATGGCCGCCGATCTGCTCTCTAAAGGGAAAACCAAAGTCAAGGGGCTCTATTCCGAAAAGAAAGATACCACCTATGACGCGGTTATCGTGATGGAGGATACAGGCGGGAAGTATATCAACTTTAAGACCGAGTTCACCAAAGGGAAAGGAGGCCGCTAATGCAGGATAATTCCTCTGATTATATTTTCAAGGCGTATATCACCAACACGGCTGCCTATGACAGCGGAGAACGTGACAATGCCGGAACCTGGCTCTATTTCCCGGCAAATGCAGAGGAAATCACCGCTGCCTTTACAGAGATTGGACTGCCGATCTCTGCCACGCCGGATATGTATTTCTTTGATGATTATGTCTCGAATGTACCAGGGCTTAGGCTGGCTCTCCCCATGTACGCCCATGTGGATGATCTGGCAATGCTGGCACAGGAACTTTCCGATCTGCCCGACCATGAATTTAACAAGCTGATGGCCGTCCAGGAAACACCCCTGCGGCTGACGGACTTTGAGCAGTTCAAAGAGTATCCCCACAACTTTGATTATTTCATCCTCATTCCGGGGATGAACAGTGATGAGGCTCTGGGACGCTACCAGCTCTATGAGAGCGGCATGGTAGAAATGCCGGAGGTGTGGAAAGCCGGCATTGACCCGGAGGCTTTCGGTCGCAAAGTCCGGGAACAGGACAACGGATATTTCACGGATAAGGGGTATGTCCTCTTATCCGGGGATGAATGGGAGCGGGAAAAACCTACGGTGAAACAGGACAAGGAGGTCAAACCCTCCGTCAAGGATTTTTTGAAACAGGCAAAGAAAGAATGTGCCGCCCGTGAGGTGCTGCCGCCAAAAGCAGACAAACACGGGCCGGAACTGTAAGGAGGTGCAATTATATGGGATACAGCCATGACAGCGAATTTCCGTTTGCAGCATTTATCACCAACTTGGGAAAATACAATGAGGGCGAGCTTGTGGGGGAATGGGTAAAGTTCCCTACTACCCCGGAAAAGCTGCAGGAAGTATTTGAGCGTATCGGTATTGGCTCTGCGGATGATTTCGGCAATCCCTATGAGGAATGGTTCATCACGGACTATGACTGTTATGTAGATGGACTCTATAACCTCTTAGGGGAATACGAGAACCTAGACGAACTCAACTACCTGGCTTCCAAACTGGAGGAACTGGGCGAGTCGGAATATGAACACTTCCAGGCAGCTATGGAGATCAGCGACTACACCGGCAGCTTAAAAGACCTTATCAACCTGACTGACAATCTGGATAAATATGATGTGTACCCCGGCATTGACGACTACGACGATCTGGGCCGGTATTACATTGACGAGCTGGGAACCATGCAGGTGCCGGAGTACCTGCAGAACTATATCGACTATGAGGCATACGGGCGTGATATTGCCCTGGGAGACACGGGAGCTTTCACCGATTACGGTTATGTGTATGACAATCAGAGCCGCTTTGAGGAATATTATGACGGAGACCGTGAGAATATCCCGGAGGAATACCGCGTGATGGTCTCCCCGGAGGAAGTGGAAGAACTGGAACCTGACCTTGACCGCCTGGATGTATCAACGGAACTTGCCCTCGATCTGGATTTACATTTCCGGGGATACAGTGCCGATTATGAACAGGCATTTCCAAAAGAGCAGGTACAGAGGGAGGCGATCGCTGACGCCCTCCTTGACGGGAACACTTCCCTTATCAAAACCGGACTTCTCAATATGAGCCGGGAAATGGACCTTAGAGAAGAAACCTCTCCGCTGATCGGACGGCTCACCGATTATGAAAAGGAATATGGTATCAACACCTACACCGTATATCAGCTAAAAGAGGTAGAGGAACTTCACCCATACCACTTTGAGGGCAGCGAGTATCTGGAGGCTGCCGGGCTTTCTATTGACCGGGCGAACTATGAGGCGGTCTACGCTGCCCCGTTCACCCCTAGAGAGAACCTGGAAAGCATTTATACCGATCTCAATATCCACCGCCCGGATAACTTCCGGGGACATAGTCTTTCTGTGTCGGACGTGGTAGTCTTGCAGGAATATGGGAAAGAGACCGCCCATTTCTGTGACCGTTTTGGATACAAGGAAGTTCCGGAGTTTTTGGAACAGCAGCCAGAAAAGGCAGAGCCGGATATGGGGCAGATCACCTTTTATACAGCGGAGTGTATGGAGTTTCCCTCTTTAGGAGAATACCATAACAACCTGACCCTGCAGGAGGCGGTCGCCGCATACCAGGCAATCCCGGCAAATCGGCTTCACGGCATAAAAGGTATCGGCTTCACCCTGGAGGATGGCAGCATATACAGCGGTATGGAGTATCCTCTGGTACGGGGAAACCGGATTGACTTGGACAACTTGTGCCTGGTGGAACACTTCAAAGAAAGTCCACTTGTGCAGGAGGCAGTAATTGATCTGGTGAGAGCCCTCCCTGATCTAACCGTGGATGATCGGGAGAATTTTCTGCTTATGCTGACAGACCCAAAGAACCATCTGAAAAATGCAGAGGTTCAGGTGGAGGACGATTACGGTATGATTGACGGTATCATTAACAACGGAGAACGGTCAAAGGATAAGGAGCCGGGAATGGATAAGCCCTCTGTCCTGGGGCAGCTCTCTCAGGCCAAAAAGGAATGTGCCGAGCGAAAGCCCCCGGAGCTCGGCAAGCCCGGAAAGGATGAGCCGGAACTATGAGCCGAAGTAAAAAGTGGAAACAGGAATGGAGCTTCTTTCTTGGGGAGAACGGCAGGCGGCAGTACAACAAGATCTGCAGAAAATGTATCCATAGCTGCAAGCAGAGTTTCCGGGCTGGAATTGTTGCCTGTCCTCTCTACCAGACAGATAGGGCAAAAAAGAGGCGGGAAAAAGGTTGAAAACAGAGGATTTTATCAGCTCTGCAAGGCTCAAAATACATAGGCAATAGGATTTGTCCTCTGCCTCCCTACGGGGCAAAATGATAGGAAAAAGTGTCGATTTTCGCCACTTTTCCAGACACAAAAATGGAGTACAGTTACCGCTTGTGTGGTGGTAGCTGTACTCCCCATTTTTTATGCTCTTATTCTCTTTTATCCAGGTAGGAAAGAATGGATGGATGTTCGCAGTCGTAGGCGCTGTGGGAATGTGTATAACTGGCTGTATCATGGAACTGTGGGAAACGGCGTTTGCAGGATGTGGGAAAGCCCCGGCTTTTCCATGTACTGTGAATGCGTTTTCCATCGGTGTAATGGTCTGTTATGCACATTTCCACAGTGCAGAATTATTCGTTATTATCGGTATCCTCACCATCTTCTTCCTCAATCAGAGCAGGGGCAGCCTCTATGATAGAAGTAAGGAGGTTATGGAAATCTGCGGCCTTCATGCTGGTAACAACCAGGGCACCTGTCTGTTCTTCCAGGGCCTTTCTCGCAATTCCGGCTACTTCACCGCCTCTGCGGGCAACTCTGCGGCTTTCTTCAAATCCCGCAGGATGAACAGCGGCAGAAATATCTTTTGTGGAAGTTTCCGCAAGCATATTTAAGACAAGCTCTGTGGTGCTCATGTTATCACGGAGATTTTCTTTTTTCAAACCTTTCAAGGCTTTATATTGACGGGTAGACATACCCGCCCAGGCTTTGGTAATCTCATCCGTCAGGATGGCAAATTCTTTTCCCTCCTGTACGCCACGCTTCTGCCATTCGTCTGTAAGCTCTTTGCGGACACGGATAGTCAGGAGTCTTTGATTGATCCAGTCTTCATCATATCCCTTTTTCAGATATGTAGCAAAAGCGCGGTCAATGGCCTTCTCCGGGTCAATGGTTTCCTCGATACGCTCGCTGCCGACTTTCGCAAGCCATGCTTTCAGCGGTTCAACCTTGGGAGAAGTAACAGACTGGATGATACGGA
Source organism: Clostridiales bacterium (assembly GCA_018374635.1). Classification (GTDB taxonomy): domain Bacteria; phylum Bacillota; class Clostridia; order Oscillospirales; family Oscillospiraceae; genus Pseudoflavonifractor_A. The sequence continues at coordinate 11,178 of JAHAEW010000056.1, read as the reverse complement.
AAATCCCCTCCATTGTTGCGGCATTTGTCCGATATTTCTTTCCATCACTTGCTACCATTGAAGTTAGGGTACAAATTGTACCCCACCTTGCGTCAAGCTCAGAGTCACGGGAACGCATTTTTTTGATGTATTGTTTTGGGTCTGCACTATCGGTCAAGACAGCGATAACATCGGTAACAGAGAAATACCATTCCTCCTGCTCGGCATTCCAGGCAGTGCGGATTTGTCTATCTTCAAACATTTGGATTGAATTATTTTTTTCGCTCATTATTTTGCCCTCCCGTTTTAATGTCTATTCCATTTCAGGTAGGGTACAATTTGTACCCCACCTGAAAAAATTACTTTTGTAAATTATATCATGTATGCTTTTGTGTTTCAATGAACGCTTACCCTCGTTCCTTGTTCTTCTCCCGTTCTTCCTTTTGTGGTGCAGATAAGAACTGGTCCACATTCCGCTTGATGGTATCCAGTTCCTTTACCTGAACTTTGATTTTCTGATAAGTTCCATACTCCTGCTGTTTCTCTGCGGTGAGGGAGTCCATCTCTTTTTTCAAGGCAGTAATATCTGGCAACTTTTGAACGCCCATCTGTTTGAGGGCTTTGGCAGCACTCTCAAAGAGGATGATCTGGCTTTCCTGTCCTCTCAGAAATTTTTCCTTGTCGGAAGATTTCCTGTACTGCTCATAGACTGGCCTGTGTTCCCGGTAGGCGGAAACGTGCTTTATCAGCAGGCCGATCTCGCCTATCCGTTGTTCCTTTGCCTTGATGGAGGACAGGAGCCGGTCCTGTTCCGTCATCACTTCATCAACCTTACCCTGTAACTGCTCATAGTGGGTAATGCCGTGTTCCGTGAGGAAATTGAATGTACGGGCTGCCTCCTTTAGATTGTTGATCTTCGCCCAATGTGCAAAGCCACCACTTTCCTGGGCTTTGAGATTGTTCTGTATATCAATGAGCAGGCTGATCTTCTGACTGCCTAACTTCGGCTGCTTGGATGGGCGGAGGCCTCCGGCAATCCTGGAGGAAACGGCTTCCTCCGTGTAATCTACGCCCAGGGTTTTCAGACGGGTAAACCGTTCCTGTCCCGTGGCTTTGCAGGAAATGTACTTACCCCGCTTGATCTCGTATCCCTCTGCCTCCAGCCTTTTCAGCAGTTCCTCAAAATCAGATACCTGGGGAATGAGCCGGTCAATGACTGTTTTCAATTTCGCCTTATAGCTGGTTCCCGCTTTCTCTGTGGTATGTTCAATGTAGCGCTTCCCTTTGTCCTGTCCCGGCACGATCACGGACAGACCATATTCCTTGCATAGCCGGTCGCTGGTGCGGCGGATGAAATGATAGCTCTGCTTGTTGGAGTGGTACTTCCGATAATCCACAAAACTGACAGAGTTAAAAATGATGTGATTATGAATATGCCCCTTGTCTATGTGGGTCGTGAGGACAAATTCATACTTGCCGCCCAACACTTCATTTGCCAGCTTCATGCCGATTTCATGGGCCTGTTTCGGCGTGACCTCCCCAGGAGAAAATGCCTGTATCAGGTGGCGACCCAGGTTGGTGCCCTTGTCTATGGCATGGCGGCGTGTCCAGGAAAATTCTATGTCGGCGGTTTCTGCGGAACACCCAAAGGAGGACACCAGGAGGGTTTCATCCGTTTTCCCAGGATTGCAGATATAGGCTATGGCCTTATTCAGCGTTGTTTTGATAGGATGTGTCTTTGTAACTGCCATATCTCATCCTGCCTTTCCCTGATCTCCTGAATGTCCGCCGCATAGGCGGAACCTCCCGCATTGAGCCGCTTTGCGATCTGGTTGATGTTCCTGCTGATGGCTGACAGGATTTTATTCATCTCCTTTATGTCCGTGGTGTCAGTGTAGATGATATATCCGTCAATCGCCATCTTCCGCAGATAAGCCCCATACCGTTGTGTGGGGAGCAGTTTCATCTTTTCATCTATCAGCCCTTTTTCCTCGGCTGTCACCCAAAACTTCATCTGAATATTTCTCTTTCGGTTCGCCATCGGTTTCCTCCGTTCTTCTAAGGGTTTGGGATTATCCCAACAAGCATTTTTCATTTTCGGGCAAAGGACCTGAAAATTAGAAAAATCGCAAACGGGTACTCGTTTGCTGTGCTTGCTGTTCTTTAGTTCTTCGTACTTAGGTAATCCCGAAAACCTCCGTTTGGCTACCGAAAATGCAAAGAAAAAGCGCTACAAACTTCATTCGTTCATAGCGTTTCTCATTCTCTGTCCAGTTGTGTCAGGAGCATGGTTACTCCCCTTTTTCTCTGGCATCCAACACGGCTTGTACGGTGGCAATGATAATTCCGATTTCCCGATCGGTCAATTCATCTGCCAGAGCGTCAAGCTGTCGGCGCAACGTAGTTTTCCCATATGTCGTATCCCCAAAAAGAAATTGATCCACGGAGATATGATAGCGGGACATGAGCTCAAAAAAGATTTGGAGGCTCGGATGTTGTCCCTTATTCTCAATATTGGCGAGATAGCGGGGAGAAAGATACATCTCATCACCTACTTTGTTACGAGACTCCTTCTGTCCTGTCCTCGCCGCCTTAATTGCTGACCCATAGGGGCCAAAGTCGATTTTTTCTACAGGTCTTTTTGCCATATTCATTCACCCGATTACATTTTACAGTTCCTTTTTCTCATTGAATATGTCTACACAATTCCCAACATAAGCCAAAATAATTCATGATTTCGGCTTGATATTCTTGACATGACAAGGTATAATCATATGAATGGCAAGAAAAAACCATTTGCTTATCAAATACAATAGCACAAACAAGAAAAATTATGAAATTACAAGGAGAGGATTACTACCATGTTAAGACCGAAAGAAGTTGTTCAGTTATGGGTAGATGCATTCAATAACCATGATGTGGAAGCAATTACAGCTCTTTATCATGAAAATGCGACAAATCACCAAGTAGCGAATGAGCCAGTAGTAGGCATTGAAGCAATCCGTACCATGTTTACAGCCGAATTTTCAACAGCGGATATGACAGCTATCGTAGAAAATATTTTTGAGGATGGGCAATGGGCAATCCTTGAATGGCGTGATCCATTGGGGTTACGGGGATGTGGCTTTTTTCAGGTGGTGAACGGAAAGATTTTATTCCAACGAGGCTATTGGGATAAACTCTCATTTTTGAAACAGCACAATCTTCCAATAGAGTAAATATGACATTTTAGTAGGAGAAAATATGGAATACCGGACATTGGAAAACATAGATTCCATTTGTATATACGAAGCGTTTACACAGGCATTTTCTGATTATCAGGTTTCAGTTGATATGTCTTTTAAATCCTTTGAGACAATGTTGAAAAGAAATGGATTTATGCCTGCGGTTTCAGTTGGAGCCTTTGTAGATAAAACGCTTGTCGCTTTTATCTTGAATGGAGTGAGAGAGTGGGATAATGAAAAAACAGTCTATGACCTCGGAACAGGAGTTATCCCTGATTTTCGCAGAACAGGAATCATGGGGGAATTATTGAATCTGGTCAGTGCTATATGTATAAAAAATAAAATCAGAGTGTATCAGCTGGAAGTGATTCAGGATAATGAGAAGGCGCTTACTTTATATAAAAAGCAGGGATTTCAAGTTGACAGAGTATTGAATTGTTACCAACTGACAGGTGGGATAAAAGAACCAGGCATATATAAAGCGTGGAAACTGGAACATCCAGAAAAAATACAAGAAGCTCAATGGACAATAGTCAAGGATTTTTGGACGTATCCACCTTCATGGCAAAACGCAAAAGATGCTGTATGCGCAATCGCCAGATCCTTTTCTTATACGATTGTTAAATTTGACGGAAACCTGATCGGCTATGGTATTGTGGACAAAATAAAAGGAGATATTGTGCAGTTAGCGGTACATCCTCAATATCGCAGAATGGGAGTTGCCACAGAGATTTTGTTGGATTTATCGAAACAAACAAAGAGTTTAGAGATGAAAGTAATAAACGTGGATGAGCGAGATCAGGCATTAAACATATTTTTGAAGAAAATGAAGTTTCGTGTATTTGTTAAACAATATGAAATGAGAAAATATTTTTCTGTTTAGGATATTGCATAGATGAAGAAGCTGACTTTAAGGGCGGTTGTCAGTGAAGGGGCAGGCATGAGATATAATAAAACAATAATGTTAAGTAATGGTGTGGAATGTTGTTTGAGGAATGGAACAGAAAGTGATGGTCAGCTTGTATTGGATAATTTCAATCTGACACATAGCGAAACCGATTATTTGCTTACATATCCAGATGAAAACAGTTTTAATGCCGAACAGGAAAGCCAGTTCCTGAAAGAAAAGGCTGAGAGTGAAAGGGAGATTGAACTGATTGCCATAGTTGACGGTGTCATTACAGGAACAGCAGGAATCGAGGCAATCGGTACAAAGTATAAGGTACGGCATCGGGCAGAATTTGGCATCAGCGTTGCGAAAAAATATTGGGGGCTTGGAATTGGTAAGGCTTTGCTGGCTTCATGTATCGAATGTGCTAAAGCAGCGGGCTATAGCCAGCTTGAACTTAATGTGGTTGCTGAAAACGAAAGAGCCGTTTCTATGTATGAACAGGCTGGATTTGTCGAGTTTGGAAGAAATCCCAAAGGATTTTGCTCCCGCATAGCCGGATTTCAGGAGGTCATTTCTATGAGATTAGAATTGTGATGATTGAAAGATTTATTTCATGCTTGCTTTTCGGGTGCGGATGTGTTATAATCATGATATTTCCAAAAAGGAGTTAAAAAATATGCGGCAGGGTATTCTTAAATAAAACTATAACCAAATAGTGGGAACAAAAAACTTTGGGATGTCCTTTGGAACAAGGGCTTGGTTTTTTGTGCCTATTTAAGAATACTTTTGCCTTATATATTGACATAGCAAGACAAGTGACAAGCGTCTGTTGGCGTATGTCTTTTATGTGTATGTCCAAAGATTAAATCCCCAGCGGTAAGAGTATTTTGCTGCTGGGGATTTTTATGCCTTTTTTTGGCTGTGAATGGAGGATGACACATGAAAATAATCAATATTGGCATTCTTGCACACGTTGATGCAGGAAAAACAACACTGACAGAAAGCCTGCTGTATACAAGCGGGGCAATCATAGAACCGGGCAGTGTAGATAAAGGCACAACAAGAACGGATTCTATGGCTTTGGAACGTCAAAGGGGAATTACCATTCAGGCTGCCGTTACGTCTTTTCACTGGAAAGAGTACAAAGTGAATCTTGTAGATACACCGGGACACATGGATTTTTTGACAGAAGTGTACCGTTCTTTATCAGTTCTGGACGGAGCGATTTTAGTAGTGTCTGCAAAAGATGGCGTACAGGCACAGACCAGAGTGCTGTTCCATGCGCTGAGGAAGATGAAGATACCAACCATTATTTTTATCAATAAAATCGATCAGGAAGGCTTTGTTCCTGCACAGACTTATCAAAATATCAGAGAAAAATTGACAGAAGATATGATGGTTATGCAGGAAGTTCATTTATTTTCAGAACTAACACTTTCCGACGTTGCGGATTTTGAAAAGTGGGATGCTGTGATTGCCGGGAATGATGATCTTTTAGAAAAATATCTTTCAGGAGCGCCTTTGACATTGCGGGAACTTCAGGAAGAAATAAAGCGAAGGGTACAGCAGGGAACTTTTTTTCCGGTATATCATGGAAGCGCAAAAGAGAATATCGGGACAAAAGAATTGCTTGATGTAATCACAGATATTTTTTCATCGAAAACGGATAACTGTCAATCGGAACTGTGCGGGTACGTTTTTAAAATTGAATATACCGAGCAGAAAAAACGACGGTGCTATGTAAGGCTGTATAGTGGTACGCTTTGCTTACGGGAAACGATTTTTTTGCAAAAAAAGGAAAAGATTAAGATTACAGAGATGTCAATTCCATTTAAGGGAGAAATTGTCCAGACAGATACTGCTGATTCCGGGGAGATTGTTATTTTGTCTGACAACACATTAAAGTTAAATGATATTCTGGGAGACGAAAAACTGTTGCCACGCAAGGCATGGACGGATAATCCCCTGCCGCTTCTTAGGACAACGATAGAGCCAGCCAAAGCAGAGCAAAGGGAAGTGTTGCTGGATGCCCTTACAGAGATTGCGGATACTGATCCGCTTCTGCGCTTTGTGATTGATCCTGTCACTCATGAAATCATTCTTTCCTTTTTGGGGAAAGTACAGTTAGAAGTTGTTTGTTCTTTATTGAATGAAAAATATTGCATCGAGGCAGAGGTAAAAGAGCCTACGGTCATTTATCTGGAAAGACCACGAAAAGAGGAGCATTATACAATTCATATTGAAGTGCCGCCAAATCCCTTTTGGGCGTCGATTGGTCTGGCAGTCACTCCCCTTCCTGCTGGGAGCGGAACAGAATATGAAAGCAAGGTGTCACTTGGTTATTTAAACCAAAGTTTTCAAAACGCAGTTATGGAAGGGATTCAGTATGGATTGGAGCAGGGAGTGTATGGATGGGAGGTGACAGATTGCAGGATCTGTTTTGAATACGGAATTTATTACAGCCCAGTCAGTACTCCGTCAGATTTCCGCTTTCTTGCGCCCATTGTGCTGGAACTGGCATTAAAAAAAGCAGGAACACAGGTTTTAGAACCCTATCTTTCTTTTACCCTGTTTGCACCGCAGGAATATCTTTCACGGGCTTATCATGATGCTGTGAAATACGATGCGGTAATTGAAACAACTTCAATAAAAAATAATGAAGCGATCTTAACTGGAGAAATACCGGCAAGACGGATTGGGGAATACAAAAGCGATCTGAATTTCTACACAAATGGAAGAAGTGTTTGCCTGACGGAATTGAAAGGGTATCAGGAAACTTCAGGGGAACCTGCAGTACAGCCCCGCCGCCCCAATAGCCGGCTGGATAAGGTTCGTCATATGTTTCAGAAGATCATGTAAGGTCTTGCGCAATGCAAGCGTTCATTGCTGGCTATTGCGGAATATCATTGATAGAATCAGTAGCAGAGAGGAGGAACTATTTTGAACAAGGAACAGACAGATATTACAACAGGAAAGCAAATACGTCATCTGCGGACACAATCGGGAATGACACAAGAGGAATTAGCCGGGGAATTAAATGTTACCCGGCAGGCGCTATCGAATTGGGAGAGGGATGTCAATGAACCCGATATAAATACGTTGAAAAAAATCTGCTTTCTTTTTGGAGTCCACATGGATGATCTTGCGAAGGAGGTAATCATAAAAATGGAAACAAATATGGAAAAAACAAAACGACCGTTTAATAAGTATGATATAGCAATCGGATTATTTTACGCAGTTGGTATCTTTATCGGCATTGGTATTTTCTTTGTGGGTGGTCTGATGACAATGTCCGGTACAGGCTGGGGAGCGTCACTATTTGGAGGTTTTTGCTTTGCCCTTGTATTCGGTTTAATATGCCATGCTATTATTACATTAAAACGACATGATTAAAATGAAAAAAGCTGCTTGCGGTTAATAAAAAAACCGTTGTGTGGGCAGCAAAATTTTAATGCAATAAAGAAAAAGCCAAACGGCGGTTTTGACAAAATCAAAGCCGCTGTTTCTTTTTATCTTCTCAAGAAATGACGCGGTACCACTGGTAAAAGCGGCGGCTATAGGAGGAAGCCGCCATGAGCTATAAACCATATCAACAAATTCTTACATTCTTTGACTTATCAAAAAAAGCCCGACTACCACCGGGGATGTTTCTACCCCTGAATATGAACTTTTAAATCATCTAAATACTGCTGTTAATTCCTTTGCGTCTGTCTGCGTCTTGCAGTCAGGCGCTTTTTTCTGTTTATTCGGGACTTCGCAAAATAGCAGGGCCTTTTATAAAATTTTTCTCCGATCTTGGTTGCCAAATTGCGGTTTCCATGATTACCCCTGCGAAAGGGAGGAGAACTATCACCCGCCTTTGCGGCTGCGAAGGGAGGTGAGAAAATGAAAAACTCCTATGAGCAGCGTGTTCAAAATCAGTTTGGCGGTTTTTGTACCAGGGTTTTGAAGAACGAGGCCAACCGTATTCTGAATGAATACGCAAGGCAGCGTGACCGCGAGAAATCTCTGGATGAACTATCGCCGGACGAGCTGGCACAGGCCGCCTCCTATGACAAGTATTTTCAGGACGAATATGTCTTTGAAGTGCTTGGGCAGAAAGTGTTTGTGGTCGGTGATCTGCTGGCAGAGGCTCTGTCACAGTTGCCGGAGGACAAGCGGGATGTAATCCTGCTGTCCTACTTCCTGGGAATGACGGACCGTGAAATAAGCGAACAGCTTAATGTGGTTCGTCAGGCTATCAGTAAACGGCGCAGCGGTATCCTCAAAGAACTGCGTGAGTATTTGGAAAAGGAGGGATTTGAATGGCCCGAAACATAAGAGAGCCCATACCGCTGCCAGTGATCCTGGCAGCCTCAGAGGGTGACGAGAGAGCCTTAAATGCTGTACTCAATCATTACAAGGGCTATATTCGTTTCCTCGCCATGAGACCTATGAAAGATGAATATGGCAACGAACACCTCTATGTGGACGAAGATATGAGGCTTCGCCTGGAGGCTAAACTGCTGTATAGCATTGTAACAGGTTTCAAGGTTCTGCCGGTCTAAGGTACATATTACAGGCGTGTTTTGTCCTCTCTTTCCTCGCCTGGTATTTGAACCGGATCGGAGCCATAAATGCACCTTGACAAAGAAAGTCCGGACGATAACTCCGTGACAGCATAGGACAGGCAGATACATTCTCTTTCGGTGGAGCCATCTGGCAGGTGCGCCATGACCTTTTTAAGCGAGCGATCAATACCATGCCACAAAACAGCTTTGGCAGGCTGTGGGCCATGATACCCAAAGAGGACAATGATACTCCCTTACAGCCATCAGTTCGAGCGTTGATAGCGTCGCAAGCAATGGGTAGGGCCGGATGAGAACCATGCGGGGGTGAAATTCCCGTGGAGCCATGCTAATGGCCGTCTGTTTTGTCCTTTTTAATATGGATAAATCGAAAACTTTTTATTAGCAGCTGACAATTCATATAAAGCGCGGCATAATGATGATAGAAGTTATGTTTTGTATGATTGATCGGCTGCTGAAAGGAGGACATTATGAACCAGGCCGAAAATCGTACACCTGGCAATGTCCCCGAACAGAGAACTTACAAGGTTGAAGATATAGCCGTGATGTTAAATATCGGCCGTACTTCTGCATATAACCTTGTGAAAGAGGGACATTTCAAAACCGTTCGAGTTGGTAATGCCATACGAATTTCCAAAAAATCATTTGACGAATGGTTAGACGCTCAGGCGTTCTAACGGACAAAGAAAGGAAGATCGATCATGGCATCCATCATCAAACGAAAAAAAGCATATTCTGTTGTTTACAACTACATAGACGAAAATGGAGAAACGAAACAAAAGTGGGAAACCTGGCATACCCATAAAGAGGCTCTAAAACGGAAAGCGGAGGTTGAGAACCAGATCAACACCGGTACTTTTCTTCCTCCCAACAATCAGAAAGTATCTGATTTTCTGTATGATTTTGTTTCCACCTATGGGGCAAAACAATGGGGCGTGTCCATGTATGACAGTCAAACCGCCCTGATCGCCAACTACATCAATCCGATTATCGGTGATATGGAGGTTCAGGCAATTACTCCCCGTGTGGTAGATAAATACATTCAGACTCTCCAAAAGACCCCTCCTGTTTGTAAGAGGAACCGAAAACCGAAAACAGAGTTTATTTCCAATCAGAACATTGAGAAGATCATCAAACTTCTCCGCTGTGCCTTTAAGCAGGCTGTCCGCTGGGAGCTGATTGCAAAAAATCCCTTTGAGAATACCGTATTACCGAAAACAGAGTACAAGAAACGTGACATCTGGGACGCCGATACCATCCGTATCGCTCTGGACCAGTGTACTGACAGCAAATTGTATGTTGCTATGAACCTTGCATTTGCGTGTTCTTTGCGGATGGGAGAAATTCTTGGTCTGACCTGGAAGAATGTCCACATTGAGGATGAAAACATAGCGGCGGATAATGCCTATGTTTACATTGAGGCAGAGCTGATAAGGGCTTCCAAACAGGCGATTGAAATGATAGGAGAAAAAGATATTTTCCATATCTTCACTCCGCTTATGCCTAACACCAGCACACGGCTGATCTTGAAAAAACCGAAAACAAAATCAAGTGAGAGAAAAGTCTGGCTGCCGAAAACCGTTGCTTATATCCTCCGTGAATGGAAAAAAGCACAGGATGAGCTAAAGAGCTTCCTCGGTGAGGAATACCAAGATTATGATTTAGTGGTTGCCCTGCCTAATGGCAGGCCATGTGAGAACCGGATTATTGAGAAAGAATTTTCTCTGCTGAAAGAAAAAGCCGGATTGCCTAATGTGGTGTTCCACTCTCTCAGACATTCCAGCACTACTTATAAGCTGAAACTCAACCACGGCGATCTGAAAGCCACCCAGGGGGACACGGGCCACGCTGAAATTGATATGATTACAAAAGTGTACGCCCACATCCTCGACGAGGACCGTAAGATCAATGCCCAGAAGTTTGAGAGTGCCTTTTATGCTAATCCTGATCTGCGGAATGTAAAGCCTCCCCAGGAGCCGGAACAGCCTCAAGCACAAACCTTAGACCTGGCGGCATTGGTGGAACAGCTCCAAAAATCCCCGGAGCTTGCAAGCACCCTGGCAGCATTGCTTACCGCTCAAAAGGCTGGCTAAAATCTCAAATTAGCAAGAAGTCCATTTTTCTTAGCAAGCTCTCCATTTTAGTTCGTTTCCAATTAGCAAAAAATTCATTGTAACGCATAAACAAAAAAGTAACCCTCCAACCCTGGTAGATGGTTTTAACAAAAGGCTGCGGCTGAACAAAAAAAGCTGCAAACCCTTATGAATAAAGGCTTGCAGCGTTGTTCGCTGGCGTCCATGAGAGGATTTGAACCTCCGACCCCACGCTTAGGAGGCGTGTGCTCTATCCAGCTGAGCTACATGGACATTTATCAAAATATTAAGTTTTATGCAAGATTTAGACTCGAACCATCTACCGCTTAGGAGGCGAGTGCTCTATCCAGCTGAGCTATGACGACACATGCCGCAAACCCTTGATTTTACTGGGTTTCTGGGATTTTTCCCTTCGGCCATAT
>JAHAEW010000193.1 GCA_018374635.1 Clostridiales bacterium | reverse complement strand
GCTGACCGCCCTGCTGCCCAACGACGTGTCCGCCGAGAACTTTACGTATGACTACACCCTGGAAACCCGGAGCGTGGAGGCCCCGGTGGAGCAGGGGCAGGTGCTGGGCACCATCACGGCCTATTTCAACGGCAAGTCCTACGGCACCCTGGATCTGGTGGCCACCTGCTCGGTGGAGCGGGACCCCTGGCTCTACCGGCTGGACCGGATTCAGAAGTTCTTTGACAACCTGCTGGTGCGCATCCTTCTGGTGGTCATCCTGGTAGTAATCGCCGCCCTCCTGCTGCGGGTGGTGCTCTTCCGCGGCCGGGGCCGGACGGGCCGCCGGGGCTACGCCTACAGCGGCCGGGGCCGCTACACCGGCAGCCGCCGGCGCAGAGGTTAAGGTACAAAAACGTGGAGGGCGGTTGATACCGCCCTCCACGCAGCCTGTCGAAAAAGACTTTTCGACAGGCTGCTAAACTTTTTGAACCTGCAAAACAGGTTCAAAAAGTTACTTGATCCAACGCGAACGGCCCAGGCCGGTCTCTCTTGGCCTGTGGCCAATTCACCTTCAGGGAACCCTGACGGTTCATCTCCGCACCAAGCGCCGCCGCAAGCGGCGGTTGTGCTCCGAATCGCCCTGCGGGGCAGCCTTTCACACTATCCTTCCCTCCGAATCCTTCGACAAGAGGTTTTATCGACAGTCTCTGGGGAGGGCGGTTAATATCGCCCTCCATGTTCCCTTATGTCTCCTCGCCCCGGAGCAGGCCCATGCTGTTCCGCGCCGCCTCGGCCAGACGGGCCAGGGCCTGGAACAGCATGAGGCGGTCGGCGCCGTCCAGCGCCCGGAGGCGGCGCAGGCCAGCCGCCGCGGCCTGGAGCCCGCCCTCGGACAGCTCCGCCGTAGTCTGGGCCCCCGAGGCCCCCAGCACCTCGAACAGGAGGTCCACAAACTGCTCCCGCCGCTCCGGAGTCAGGGAGGCCACCCACTCCTTGAGGGTACGGCTGACAAAGCGGCTGGCGTCGGTGACCCGCTCCACCTCCACAAAGTCCGGCCCCAATATCTGCCAGGAAAAGGGGCTGTGCTGGAACAGGCCGGACTGATCGCTGCGCACCACGGTGTAGTCCTCCTCGTGGTCCAGAAGCATCCCCACCACCGAGGACTGGGGTACAAAGGTGTGTATCCGCCCCCGCACCGCCTCATAGCCCGCCTCATCCACGGCCCCGGCGCAGAAGCCGGGGCCGTCGTTGTTGTAGACCGCCAGCAGGCGGTCGGGCGTCCGGCAGGCCGCCGCCGCGTAGACCGCCAGATTCCCGCCTTTGGAGTGCCCGCCCAGACGCAGGGGGCCGCCCCACCGCCGCAGGGCGTCGGACAGGTACTCCGCCGCCGACCTCTGGGCGGGCACCGGCGTCTGGTAGCTCATGTTGAAGTCCTCTTTCCACCCCACCAGGGTGCTGTCCGTCCCCCGGTAGGAGACAAACCGGGCCCCGTCTCCGGTGTCGATGGTGAGGGCGGCGAACTGCTCCTCCGTCCCTGCGTCCAGGTGGCTCACCCAGTCCAGCAGCATCAGGCCGGAGAACCGGGGCGCCCGGGCCAGGGCCCCGAAGAGGCGGAGCACCTCCTCCCGAAACTCCCCCCGGCCCCGCTCCGGCCGCGGCGGCCAGACGCCGCCCGCCGCCTCCCACCGCTCCGCCGCAGCCCAGAGGGCGGTGCCCTCCCGGTCCACCAGATGGTCCAGCGGCGCGTAGGATAGGGTGCTCAGGAGCAGATTATCCACCGGGTTGAAGGGGGACTGGGCCAGGCTCAGCTCCCCCCGCCAGTCCAGATAGTCAAACAGTCCGCCCATCGGGCGCTCCCTCCCTCACAAAAGCTGTATCCCCAGCAGGGGGATCAGATCAACCGCCTGGGCCGGGTTGATCTTCATGCCCCGCAGCTCTCCCAGGCTCTCCGATACGGTGATGCCCTCCAGCGCGCAGTCGGAAAAATCCACCCCCTTCAGCGGCGTGCGGAAAAAGTCCACCTCCTGGAACCCCGTCCGGTGTGGGCTCAGTCCGGCCACATCCGCCTCGGCCAGCACGGCCCGGCGAAGCTGGCAGTTCTCCATGCGGCACTTTTTCCACCGCGACTGTGTAAAATTGGCGCAGCGGAAGGCGCTCTCGCCCAGGGTACAGCCCCGCCACCGGCTGGCGGTGAACCGGCCGCCGTCCCCCTTGCAGTCCCGCACCACCGTGTCCGTCCAGACCGTCCCGCCGAAGCGGCAGTTGGAGAAGTCGCAGCCGCTCCACTCCACCCGGTCAAAGACCGCCCCCGAGAAG
>JAHAEW010000055.1 GCA_018374635.1 Clostridiales bacterium | reverse complement strand
GCATCGCCCAGGATGGAAGCCAGCGGCTTCCATCCTGACCGTCGCTCTGATTCACTAAGTTCTACCGTGCAGGTGTCCAACTTGCACTTGCAATTTGCGTAAGTTTTTGATGGAAACCCTGTTGACAAAAGGCAGAGATAAGTGTTTCATATTCTTGGTTTGCAGAACCTCATTTCCTGACCGATACCAATTTACACGTCAGTTTCTCATATTGACACCTCTGTTTTCCCGTAGTAAAATGATGGTTCAAATAAGGTTCCATGTCTGGCAAGGGAGGGATCTCCATTATGAAACGCCATCGTTTCTGGGCCTGGGGCGCTGTCGTCTGTATGGTCATGGCCATCATTACCGGGTATCGGCACCGCTGAGCGGGAGGTGAACGCAACATGAATATCTACAAGGGAGCGGTCCTGTTTGCCGGCGGCGTGCTGTTCGGCTCCGCGGGACTCAAGCTGCTGTCCAGCAAGGACGCCAAAAAAGCCTATACACACGCCACCGCCGCGGCGCTGCGGATGAGGGACTCCGTCATGGAGACGGTCACCTCCGTCCAGGAGAACGCTGCTGATATCTTGGCCTCCGCCAAGGAAATCAATGAGCAGCGTGCTCAGGCGGAAGAGGCCGCGGATGCGGATTGCTCTGAAGCATAAGGGGCAGAAGGCAAAGAAGGGGCCGCCATCTGGCGGCCCCTCTGTTTCGTGGAGGCAAGTATGAAATTTGTAATCAAGCATGAATGCCGCGGGCGAATGCGCGTCCAAATGGCCCAGAGGCTCATGTCGCTGGAGCAGGCCGATCTGCTGGAGGCGTGGCTCCGAGCGCTCCCGGATGTGGAGCGGGCGGCGGTCCATGAACGGACCCGCTGTGCGGTAATCGAGTACCGGGGCAGCCGACAGGCGCTTCTGGAGGCAATCAAAGGCTTCTCCTATCAGGACAAAGCCCTTTCCGAGCTGGCGCGGGTCCACAGCAGCCGGGCCATCAACCGGGCCTATGAGGAAAAGCTGGTAGGCATGGTGGCGTTCAAAGCGGTTCGCTCCCTCTTTTTCCCGGCGCCCCTGCGCGCGGCCTATGCTCTGGTGAAGTCTGTTCCGTATCTGTTCCGGGCACTCCGCAGTCTGCTGCGGGGACAGCTCCATGTGGAGGTGCTGGACGGGATCTCCGTGGGCCTTTCCTTGGTGCGGCGGGAGTTTGACACGGCAAGCTCCGTTATGTTCCTGCTCAGGCTGGGAGAGCTGCTGGAGGAATGGACCCACAAGAAGTCGGTGGACGATCTGGCCCGGAGTATGTCCTTGAATATCGACCGGGTCTGGCTCAAGACGGAGGAGGGCGAGGTGCTGGTCCCCCTCCACCAAGTCCAGACCGGTGACCGGGTGACCGTCCGCATGGGCGGCATGATCCCGCTGGACGGCACCATTGCGGAAGGGGAGGTCATGGTCAATCAGGCGTCCCTTACCGGGGAGTCCATCCCTGTCCCCAAGCGTCCCGGCAGCAGCGTCTACGCCGGGACAGTGGTAGAGGAGGGTGAGTGTGTCCTCACCGTCACCCAGCAGTCCGGCGAGGGGCGCTACGACAAGATCGTGGCTATGATCGAGCAATCGGAGCAGCTCAAATCCGCGGCGGAGAATCAGGCCGCCCATCTGGCTGACCGGCTGGTGCCCTACACCTTGGCCGGGAGTGCGCTGGTCTACCTGCTCACCCGCAACGTCAACCGGGCCCTGTCGGTGCTGATGGTGGACTTCTCCTGCGCGCTGAAGCTGTCCATGCCTCTGGCGGTGCTTTCTGCTATGGGGGAGGCCAGCCGGCTCCATGTGACGGTCAAGGGCGGAAAATATTTGGAGGCCGCAGCCCAGGCGGATACTATCGTTTTCGATAAGACTGGAACGCTGACTCACGCCACTCCTGTAGTGGCCCAGGTGATTCCCTTCGGCGGCAACCAGGAGGCGGAGATGCTCCGGCTGGCCGCCTGCCTGGAAGAACACTTCCCCCACTCTATGGCCAACGCTGTGGTTCAGGCCGCCCGGGACCGGGGGCTGGCCCACGAGGAAATGCACTCCCAGGTGGAATATCTGGTGGCACACGGCATCGCCAGCACGGTGGACGGACAGCGGGTCATTATCGGCAGCGCCCATTTCGTTTTTGAGGACGAGGGCTGCACGGTTCCACAGGGAGAGCAGGCTGCTTTTGCCGCCCTTCCTGGACAGTACAGCCACCTGTATCTGGCTGTCGGCGGTGTGCTGGCCGCAGTCATCTGCATCTCCGACCCCCTGCGCGCCGAGGCCAAGGATGCGGTGGCCGCCCTGCACAGCTTAGGGGTGGGCAAGATCGTCATGCTCACCGGAGACAGTGAGCGCACTGCGGCCGCCATTGCCGCTCAGGTAGGGGTGGATGACTACCGGGCCGAAGTGCTTCCGGAGGACAAGGCCCGCTTTGTCCAAGAGGAGCGTGCTCAGGGCCGTACCGTAGTCATGATTGGAGACGGGATCAATGACTCCCCAGCCCTATCCGCCGCCAATGTGGGCATTGCGATCAGTGACGGCGCCGCCATCGCCCGTGAGATTGCGGACATTACCATTGCAGCGGACGATCTGTTTGAATTGGTGCAGCTGCGGCGGTTGGCAATGGCGCTGATGGTCCGCATCCAGTCCAACTACCGCTTCGTCATTGGCTTTAACGGCGGCCTGATCGCCTTGGGTTCCCTGGGTATTCTGGCGCCGACTGCATCCGCTCTGCTACATAACCTGTCCACTTTGGCTGTCAGCCTGCACAGCATGACCAATCTGCTGCCGCTGGCAAACGCATAAAACAGTCCCGGCGGGCCGAACAAAGCCCGCCGGGACGTTGATTTTACGCTGTGAGCATTCCGACATTCCACAAGTTTTACACCTATTGACAGAATACCCGGCTTGAACTAAAATAAAAATGTGTTCTTTTTTCTCTTTTTTACCCTCGCGCCGCCGCCCTTCACTTGTGGGGCGGCGGATTTTTTGCCGTCCTGGATTCCAAAAGATTCTCCACCCGCGCTTGACAGTTTTGCTTTGAGGTGCTAGATTGTACTTGGAAATATTTATTTCTTCCCTTCAGTGCCGCCGCCCGTTGCCGTTTTATTCGGGCGGCGGCTATTTTGTTAAATATGGACGCGCCGCCTTGACTGTGATCTATGAATGTGCTAAATTAGGCGTTGCGACCATAGGAGCTGGTCCTACCCTCCTTTCCCTCGCCAGCTCCTTATGGCCCACACACTTTTCTGCTCCGCCGCCCATTCCTTTGGGCGGCGGATTTTCCTTTGCCTGTATAGCCGCTCGGCTGCACGGTACAATACTTCCATACTGTCACGGGCGGCCCATTCCGTCGTAAAAGATGGGTTACGCCCGGCACCAACAGCAAAATCTCCGACTTCAAAATCGGAACGGATATAATAACATGGTCATGCCTATTTACAGAGCAAACAGAAAGTAGTAAGCTACATTCTATGTCCTACACGATTGCCGCTAAAAATAAACAGGCACCCCATTCTCTGGATGCCTGTCAAAACGCATTGTCATCGTCGAAATGCTCCATGATGTCCTCAACCCGACAGTGTAAAATATTACACAACTTATCAATCGTATTGACCTGCACGTTCTTATTGCGGCGCAGGCGATCAAGCTGTGAACGATTGATATTATAAGTTGTGTATAAGGCATATTGCGTAATACCCTTTTCTTTCATGGTTTCCCACAGCTTGTCATATTTAATCATGGTATCACCGAACAGAAATCGTTACTTGCTTTTATTTTATTATGGCTATAAAATAAAAACATGGATAGTGTTCGTATAATGACACTATTGATTAGACTGCCGTATCGAAATATTTAGCCTCTGTTGTTCTTTTCACGAAATTCATCCAACAAGGCCCGGATGATCAATTCCTGTTGGTCCGTCAGGTAACTTGTATCAAAGGTATTCGTATCTGACAGTCCAAGCATATAATCGGCACTCACATTAAAAAATTGGCATATGCTGATCAGCGCTTCTACAGACGGATAAAGCGCGCACCTTTCATAAGAAGAAATAGTGGCGCGAGTAAGTCCGAGAAGTGAACTCAGTTCTTTCTGCGTTAACTCTTTTTCCGATCGCAACCGTTTCAGCTTAATTCCAAATGAATCCATATACTTCACCAATATAAATTTATACCCTTTCGAGACATTATAAATGTCTTTTTCGTACTTAAAATATCTCGAAAGAAATAAAAGCAAGATTGTAAGAAAACATATCTTTGTAGGAGGTCAAAGATCAAAATGGAATATGACAAAATACCGATATCAGAACTTCCATTCACTTTTCATGGCCTGGAAGATCAATATGGCCAGATCAATCATGCGGAGGCTATTTGTCCTGGGGTGTATTATATCGCGACCAAGTTCAGCTCGGATAGACCTCGCCTGGGGGGTGAATACCTTGTGGTAACAGAAGATTCTCCCGCAGTCTCTCCAGAAGCGAGGGCCTTCACTACGCCGCTGCCCACCATTCCGAGGACGTTTTTATGCGACTATGATTATGACTGCAAAGGCAGACATATCGTGGAATATGAGGCCCACAAATACCTTGTGGCGCATGACCTTCCTTTGCAGGAATATGAGTCCCTGGAGGAAGACCGTGCGTTTGGAATGGAAGTCTGCCCGGAATACTTCGGGGAGTTTCCTATCCCAGAGGAAACTCCTTGGGGCAATGTCATTCGCCATGACCGCATTTGGAATGGACTTTACTGGCTGGAGACAGCACAAGAGGGATGGGTCCTGGCCATTGCTTATCCGCTTTATTCCGTCCTGTTTGAAGATACTCTGGCACTTGCGGCTCAAGTTGACCATGATCAAGAGGGGAAAAACTACGGCTATCGGTTCTACACTTATCGGACAAGCTGCCGTCCGCTCTTTGAGATGCTGCCCTATGACGAGGATACCTGGGGGCAGAAGTTTGACGGCGCTGCGCTGCAAAATGCGCTTTTAGAGAATTTCCCGGATTACGGCTTGGAAGACGAGCGCAACAGCCCCGCTCTCCCAGCGGAGCAGAGAATACTGCCGGTCCCGGGTGTTGGAACTGACTTTTATCTTTTCCCATAAGCGGGGGTTTTTCAGGAGGCCGTATGTTCCCGAAAATCAAAAAGATGATCCAAGCGGTACAGCTCTGTCTCCTTATGCGGAAGTTCAAAGAAATGGTCATGTGCTCAGACAAATATATTAAGGACCTGTGGAATCAATTTACCAGAGGGTTGCAACACGGTCTCTCGCAGATCGACTATAAAGCCTGCTGGAAGGCAAACAACACACCGGCGGAAATCCTGCGGTTAGAATTTCGTGAAAGAGAAAGGTAAGCGCTATGGATGATTTATTAGAAAAGGCTGAAAAGGGGGGAACCATCCTTTTTTCAGAGATATTGGAGCGCATTCCATCGGATGAGGTGCTTTTGAAACTATTCCCAGACCCACATTCGCAAGAGAAATCTTCCGTCACGCATTTTGGGTTAGGAGTCTTAAAACTACGGCTGCAAGGGTTAAAACTGGCACAAATCGCAGAGATGTTGCAGACCACTAAAAGCCGGGTCGGCTATTGGTCACAGATGACCATGAACAGTCTTTACACATTCATTCCTAGCAATATAGTGGTCGATATTCCGATTCTGCGGCGGATGCTTCACATAGAGCCAATCGTGAACGGCGGCTATTCTAAACTCTCTGAACTGCTGCACGATATGCCCTCTGATGCGGAGCTGGAGCAGTTGGACAGGGATCGTGGCAATCTGAACAGTCGGACGACACGGCGCCGTGTCACACAGAAGGATTTATACATACTCCAGCAGCGGATGGAAGGGCGAAGCTATGACAGCCTTTGCACAGAATTAGGCTGGAGCCGTGTGCAAGTACGCCGAAATATGCAGGCGACCCGCCAGAGACTGATCCGTGATTTGCGGATAGAACTGGATGTTCCCCAATTATTTAAGCCGTACAAGCTGGGATAATGACAGTCACAGCCAGACGTCTGCGCCGATATACACAGCAAGCGGCAATAGGATCGCTTTTTATGCAAAAGCAGTTAATCCTACATAAGTCAAATCACGTAAAGGACATTCCATGAATGTGCCAAACTAGGCGTTGCGACCATAGGGGCTGCTCCAGTTCTCCTTTCCCTCGCCAGCTCCTTATGGCCCACTCACTTTTCTGCTCCGCCGCCCATTCTTTTGGGCGGCGGATTTTTCTTTGCCTGTTTCAGAAAGAGTTAATCAGGATAGAAATGATAGCTTATTTCAGAAATCACCAAGCACCGCTTGACGATTCTTCCTGGAAGCTGTATAATTTCATTTGGTTAGCTATCACTAACCAAATGAAATTATGAATGGAGGTATTCCTATGTCCCTGATTCAAAAAGAAATTGCCGATTTCTCTGTCCAGTGCTATCAGAATAACGCTTTCCGCTCCGTTGCCAAGGCGGATGTGCTGGGCAAGTGGAGCGTGTTTTTCTTCTATCCCGCCGACTTCACCTTCGTATGCCCCACGGAGCTGGAGGACTTGGCCAACCTCTACGAAAAGTTCCAGGCTGTCGGCTGCGAGATTTACTCCGTTTCCTGCGATACCCACTTTGTCCATAAGGCGTGGCATGACGCCTCCGAGCGCATCCAGAAGATCCAGTATCCCATGCTGGCCGACCCCACACATTGTCTGGCGAAGGATTTTGAGGTCTACATTGAGGCCGACGGTGTAGCGGAGCGCGGCAGCTTCATTGTCAACCCCGAGGGGAAAATCGTAGCCTATGAGGTCAACGCCGGCAATGTGGGCCGGAACGCCGACGAGCTGCTGCGGAAGGTGCAGGCGTGCCAGTTCGTGGCGGAGCACGGAGACGAGGTGTGCCCGGCGAAGTGGCAGCCCGGCGCCGAGACCCTGAAGCCCAGCCTGGATCTGGTGGGCCAGCTCTAAGTTATGGAGCAGACGGCAAATTTCTACGATGTCGTGGTCATCGGCGGAGGCCCGGCAGGGCTTACCGCCGCCCTCTACCTGGCCCGTGCCCGCTACCGGGTGGTGGTCGTGGAGAAGGACCACTTCGGCGGGCAGATCACCATTACCTCGGAAGTGGTGAATTACCCCGGCGTGGGCAGGACCAGTGGGGCGGAGCTCACCGAAACCATGCGGAAGCAGGCGGAGGGCTTCGGCGCTGAATTTCTGCTGGCCGAGGTCACTGGGCTGGAGCTCTCCGGCGATGTAAAGACCGTCCGCACTGGTCGGGGGGATTTGAAGTGCTTCGGCGTTCTCCTGGCCACCGGCGCTCACCCCCGCATGGTGGGCTTCCAGGGGGAGGAGCAGTTCCGCGGGCGGGGCGTGGCCTACTGCGCCACCTGCGACGGAGAATTCTTCACTGGGAAGGATGTCTTTGTGGTGGGCGGCGGCTTCGCCGCGGCGGAGGAGAGCGTGTTCCTCACCAAGTACGCCCGCCAGGTGACCATTCTCATCCGGGGAGACGACTTCACCTGCGCCCAGGCAACAGCGGACGCAGCCAGAAGCCACGAGAAGATCACCGTCCTCACCAACACAGAGGTGGAGGAGGTCTCCGGAGACACCGCCCTGCGCTATCTCCGGTACCGGAATACCAAAACCGGTCAAGTGACCAAGCACCACGCGGCGGACGGAGAAACCTTTGGCGTATTCGTCTTTGCCGGTTATGAGCCGGCCACGGAGCTGGTGCGCGGCCTGGCTGAATTGAATGACCAGGGCTATATCCTGACAGACCGGAGCCAAAAGACGACTGCGGACGGCCTGTACGCCGCGGGCGATGTATGTGTCAAGCCTCTGCGCCAGGTCGTTACCGCCGTGGGAGATGGCGCCCTTGCCGCCACAGAACTGGAACGCCTGTGCGCCGCCATGCAGGAAAAGACCGGCGTACATCCCAAGCCTCCGGTGAGCCGGGTAGAAAAAGCGGCGGCTTCCGCTGAAACAGGCAGCACCCTTTTTACGGGGGATATGCTGGCCCAGCTCCATACGGTATTTGCCCGGATGTCCTCGCCTCTGATCCTGCGTCTGTATCTGGACGAAACGCCTCTTTCCGCTGAATTGAAGCAGTATATGGAGGAGCTGGCGGCACAGAGCAGCAAGCTCACAGTGGAGGCGGGAGCGGCCGAAGAGGTGGAGCACATGCCCTGTGTCCGGGTCTGCCGGCCGGATGGGAGCTGGACGGGCCTTGCCTTCCACGGAGTCCCCGGCGGCCACGAGTTCACGTCCTTCGTCCTGGGCCTCTACAATGCTGCGGGGCCGGGACAGGCTCTGGATGAAGATACAAAAGCAGCAATCCAGTCCATCCAGAAGCCCGTCAAATTAGAGCTTCTGGTCTCCCTCTCCTGTACCATGTGTCCGGAGCTGGTGACGGCGGCCCAGCGGATGGCCGCGGAAAACCCGCATATCACCGCGCAGGTCTATGACCTGAATCACTTCCCAGACCTGCGGGAGAAGTATCAGGTCATGAGCGTTCCCTGCTTGGTTGTCAATGATGGGGAGCAGGTATCCTTCGGCAAGAAAAATATTCGGCAGTTGTTGGAACTCTTGGCATAGCAGGGAAGCCGCGCTGCGGGCCGTCTGGTCTGCAGCGCGGCTTTCTCCATCAAGAGGGGCTTGTGGAACAGAGACTTTTGGAGTATTCTCTAGTTATCAATAACTAACCCAAAAAGAGGCGTATCACCATGAAGAGATCAGGCTTGGACTTCTGGCAGGGAATGGCCGCACATTACACCAAATTCATGCGGCGCTCTGCACCGCTATATGCAGAAATCTGCAATCATATTCGTCCGCATCTTACCAGGGACATGAATGTATTGGAATTGGCCTGCGGCACAGGGCAGCTATCCTTTCCTTTGTCCCCGTATGTCCGGCTGTGGGAGGCCACCGACGCATCTTCCAATATGATCGCGGAAGCGAAGAAGCGGACCGGATCTTCCCGACTTCACTTCTCGGTGCAGGACGCCTCCCGCCTGCCGTATGCCCCGGAAACCTTTGACGCGGTGGTGATTGCCAATGCCCTGCATATCTTACCGGAGCCGGACAGGGTTTTACGGGAAGCT
Organism: Clostridiales bacterium; assembly: GCA_018374635.1. Lineage (GTDB taxonomy): Bacteria > Bacillota > Clostridia > Oscillospirales > Oscillospiraceae > Pseudoflavonifractor_A. The sequence continues at coordinate 11,643 of JAHAEW010000055.1, read as the reverse complement.
CGGAGAGTCTTAAAGCCGGGCGGGTGGCTGTTCGCCCCTACCTTTGTCCACGCCGGGGGAAAACTGGCCAGCCTGCGGACCTGGGGCATGGAGCGGACCGGATTTCATGTCTACCACGCCTGGAACGCCGGAGAGCTTATTGCGTATCTGTCTTCACATGATTTCTGGGTGACGGAACACACTCTGCTCGGGGGGCGTGCATTGCCTGTGTGCTATGTGGCAGTCAGGAAGTAGTTACTGCGGAATGGATAGGAGATGGCCGTTGGCACTGTACGCCGGCGGCCTCGTGCCACCTGACAACAGAGCGGGATGATATTCTTGACTGTTCTTTACCTTTGACGTTGAGAAGGAAAGAGTGGTGTTGCCTTGAGGCGGGGCCACGCCATTCTCTGATTATATTGCTATGAGAGTGTACGACGTGGAATTCTTCTCCGGGAACAAGGAGTATGATTACAAGATCGACGCAGCAACCGGCGCGATCCTGGGCTTTGACTTTGATGTGGAGTGGTACACGGTTTCCAGCAAGGCCAGCGACTACATCGGAGAGGCAAAAGCGAAGCAGATCGTGGAGCAGGCTGCCGGCACCACGGGAGTCTACACCGGGTTCAAGCTGGAGGTGGATGACGGCCGCGTGTTATACGAGGGCGAGATGCGTAATGGCCGGATGGAGTACGGGTTTGAGATTGACGCTCTGACCGGCGCGATCCTGAACTGGGACGCCGACTGGGATTAACTGTTGTATCTGAATTCGCGGCTTTCTCAAATAAAAATGAAGGAGGGCGGTCTATATGGGACCGCCCTCCTGTTTGCATCACCCCGCCTTTGCGACAGAGCAGGCCGTCCGTGACACGCATCCTTCCAAGCGTCCCAAGCAGTTGGTCCGTTCTCCGCACATCCTTGACGGACTCCTGATTTTGATTGGGCGCAAGGCCCTTCTCTTTCCCTTTGCGGTTTGCTATAATGATAGAGAAATCATTTTTTGCAGGAGGCATCCCATGTTCAGAGACACCCGGAGAAAGAAAAATGAGATCGGAATTGAGGAGTCAAAGAAACTTCTCCATAGTTCCAGACGGGGGATCTTGGCCGTAAATGGAGATAACAACTACCCCTACGCAATTCCAGTGAATTATTTGTACGATGAAAAAAATCAAAAGATCTATTTTCATGGCGCGCGTTCAGGGCACAAGGTAGACGCAATAAAGAGCTGTGACAAGGTGTGTTTCACTGTTTTTGGGAATGAAACGGTCAAAGATGAGGCGTGGGCTCCGTTTTTACAAAGCGTGGTCATATTTGGCCGCTGCCGCTTGGTTTCAGATCAGCCGGCGGCGATGGCGCTGCTAAAAAGATTTGCAATGAAGTTCTACCCCAGTGAAGGTATGGTTGACGAGGAAATTGCCGTTTCTGGAGCAGCTACCCAAATGTATGAAATAGAAATCGAGCATCTGAGCGGAAAAGAAGTCCAAGAACGCTAAGTTCCAATACAGCGCTCCACCCAGCCCTGATCAGGAAAAAGTTCCGCTTCAATGTGGACAAGGTGTTGTGCAGCAGTTCGGGGCTGCGGTTCTTTTGGTGTCCAAAGACTCCCTATGGCCTAAAAATCTGTTGAGAGGTACTGTGTATGACAGACAAAAAAATCATCGGAAAGGTACACGCCACGGTTTACCGTCAGTGCCAGAACCGGGGCTATGCGGCCCCGGTGGATGTGTTGATGGACATAGGGGTGTTGTCCAAACAGAACTATGAGAACTGGCGCTTCGGGCGCATCCCTTATCTGGAGGCCGTCTGCAGCGTCAACCTTCGCAAGTTATCGTTTATCCTGCATCATATGCGTGTGTATGCACAGAGGGCCGGCTTGAAACCGTCCTTTACCTGCTACAAGCAATGGGGCGTAAAAAAGAAAGCTGGTCAGGGCCGCAGACCGGTGGTTCCGCTCCGCTTCAGTAAGAGCGGAGATCCCGGTGTTGAGCGGTGGTACGCCACGCACTTTGTAGATTCCACACAGATTTCTCACTTAAAATCCAATCAATCTGGTTGAGTCCTGCATTTCAGCATGATATCCGCAATATGAAAAAGCGTCCCGTACCGTCCAACTCCGGAATGGTATGAGGCGCTTTTCCTTAATGTGAGGATACCCGACTGATGCTCACGAACTGCTACAGGCAGTGCCAGCAGTATTCCAAAGAGCAGACCATGTTAAAGAACAACCTGTTATCTAAACTGGGCACTGTTTACAGTTTTTCACAAAGGCTTTATAATTAAAATGGTGAGTTTTCATTAGGATTTTTGTAACGTTTTATAAGTTCGTTAGTTATTAGAATGAAAGGAGGCGGAGATATGTGGACTTTGAGAGCATATATCAACTATATTTCAAGGATGTTTTTTTGTTTTTGCGGAGCATATCTGTAAACGAGGATATTGCAGAAGAAATTACACAGGAAACTTTTACAAAAGCATTGAAAGCAATAGACACTTTTGATGGAAATAAAGATATCCGCGCATGGTTATTCACGATTGCCAAAAACACATATTACACTTACTGTAAGCGACAAAAAATATATGCTGGAGAGAATATCTCAGATAATATTTTCGCTGAACCAACACTATTTACTGACAAAATAGTAGATGAGGATATTGCGTTTCTTGTTCACCGTTTTCTTCATGATATGAACGAGCCATATAAAGAGGTATTTACTTTGCGCATATTTGGTGAGCTCTCCTTTGAAAAGATTGCTTTACTCTTTGGGAAAACATCAAATTGGGCTCGTGTCACATTTTATCGTGCGAAAAAACAGATTATCGAGTATATGGAGGAGATAGAGAATGGAAAAAGTTAATTGTAGTATTATTAAAGATTTATTACCACTGTATGCTGATGGAGTTCTGAGCGAGGAAACCGCTCAAGCAGTTAAGGATCATCTGGAAACCTGTGAGAGTTGCCGAAAAGAATCTGAAATGATGCGGAAAGAACTTGTCATTCCAGCACCCCCAAAAATTCAACGAGAAAATGGAAAGGTATTAAAAAACCTAAAACATCAGTTGAAAATTAAACGGATGATAAGTGCAGCTATTGCAGCGGCTGTAACAGCGGTTATCGTTATATCTGCTTGCATGGTATATATCCATATTGGGACGGTGCAAGATCGTTTTTCGGAAGATACTATGGTGACGTTACGAGATATTCAAACTGATGGAGAATGGAAACAACTTGAATTTGCAGAGAGTGCTTATCTAAACTTTGATCATCCCTTTTGCAAAAAAGAGATAACGGTTGATGCGAATAGTAGCGGTGATGTTACATTGAGAATTAGCGATGCTGATGGAAATATTGTAATTGATGAGTTGACCGTCCAGCCTGGAACCAGTGCTTCATTAAATGAATTGAACAGTAACACAGACTATAAGGTAGAAATTCAAGCAGATGCTGACTTTGTCTTAATTCGATTTCATTAAATGAGGGAAATCTCCTTGAAGAATAATTTTCTACACTAGGCTGTGGTAAATTACGGTCAAACAGAGATTGCCGCCACACTTATCAGAGCACCGTATCAGGCCCTGTCCAAGTCCTCCGTCATCCAGCGGCTGTTGTTGCGCCTGTCAAATTTCTGCGCAATCTCCGACGCCTGCCGGCAGGCCCAGTCAGACAGCTCCTCCGTGTAGTACCTCCCATCCTCCCGCCAGAGGGGGAATTGGTTTGGGAGGTTCATCTTGACCCGCTCCCGCTTTTGCGCCAGGGTCCGGAAGCATACCCACGCCCCTTTGAGAAAGTCATAGGCCAGCTTCTGATCCCACATCCCCAGGGCCCACTCCAGCCGGCGGGAAAAGAGGGAAACCGCCCGGTCGGAGTTGGTCATTCCCCAGCAGCGCAGGACAGGGCCTAAAAAGCACAGATCCGTCCGGTTGCGGTTGCCCTTTTTATAGAGCTTTTCCGCAAGCGGGGCGGCCGTCTCCAGATCGCCGGTGTCCAGAGCGGCGTTGAGATAAGCGGCCCACATCCGCTGGAAGGAACTTTCGCACGGGTGGATGCGAAAGGTTTCCAGGGGGGTGGCATATCGCCGGGCCTCCTCCAGTCTGCCCAGGCGCACATATGATACAACGGCTCTGGAATATTCACAGGCCATGCAGTCGCCATAGGAATCGTCCTCCGGGGTTTGCCAGACACGCTCCATATACTCCAGCGCACGGTTCGAATCGGCATACTCCCAGCGGTTGTACATCTGCCAGAGGTAGCTGCGCCGGCCCATGCCAAAGCGCCTGGTGAGTCCGTTGTAATGCTCCAGCGCCTCCTCATATTGGGTCATCGGGATCTGCGGCAGGTCCTGCATCACGTCCACCCCCATCTGGGTGACCATCAGATACGCCTGCACCATCGCGTCGTTCGTCCGGATCTCGGCGGGCGCGCTTTCAAAGATAGGGGCGAACTCCGCCGCCACGGGGATACACTTGGGCGGGTCATCCTGAAAATACAACTCAGCGGCATAGTCAAAGCGAAATCCCAGCTGCCAATAGGCGTCCTGGGCGGCGTCCGCCAGCCGGACGGCCTCCTGATACGCCTCTATCCGCGCTTTACCCCGGGGGAGCCGTTCTATCACTAAAGTCAACTGATCGCCGTCAAATCCGTTTTCAATCATACTCTGTACCTCCCGCCCGCTCTATTTCTCCGGGGCCTGTATCCTCATGCCGCTCTCTTCCAGCCTCTTCGCGGCGGCGTCCCTCAACTCTTCCTGAAAGAAGCCCATCGCTATATCAGGCAGGCCGTCCCCACCAAGCCCGCGCTCAAAGCGGTCCTTCCGGTAAAAGCCGATGGAATAGAGGGTGAAATGATGATAGGTTTTCGTTTTGGCTCCGCGGGTGACAGCCGTTTTTCGTTCAGAGCCCAGCCGGATCTCCGCAATATCGCTCCGCCGAACCAGGACGGCATAGGGGGCGCTCCCCTCCTGGAACACATAATTGTGTGTGATGAGCAATCTGGCCGGGGTGCCTTTCACATTCGGCCCCCACATCTCATAGGACATCACCTGCTCCTCATGCTCCAGGGCGTCCAGCATTTCCTTCCCCAGCTGTTCCCGTTCCATCTCTCCGATGCCGGCCTCTTGGACACTCTGCTCAATTTTCCGGACATACCGGGCTGGACGGAGGCTGACAAATAAAATGGCGAGATAAAAGGCGCAGATGACAAAACCAAAAAACAGGCCCCCGGCCACGCCCGTAAGGAGACCATCTATACCATCTCCTAAAAACGCGATGCCGCCGAACAGGAGCGCGGACAGCACCAGCGTCAGCGGCGCGATTTTCAGGAGGCTGTTTTTGCGGGTACGGCGGCAATAGGCTCCGATCCATTCCGCCTCCCTATTCAACCATTTTTGATACATAGATTTCACGATCCATACCTCCGTTATAGAGTAGTAACAGTTTTAGACCCCTTATCACGAAGCAATTTGTCAGGAGATCAAACGTATATCTTCTGAGAGGAGCAGGGATAAAGCCCCGCTTGGCGGCTACAAAGCGGCAGAAGGAAAAGTTGGTATGTCCCTCCTCAAAGAGCAAGCGGCTGCTGCAAGGCAGGACCGCCGTCGCCCCGGCCAATAGCGAGCAAGCGTACACTCAGGTATTGAAAATGTCATATCAATGGTGAATCAATAACAGTTTGGAGAGATAATCATGACCCTGGAACGAATGAAACGATGGCAAAAGATTGTATTGTGTATTTTGTGCCTAACAGCACTTACCGTACTGGCGAACTATCTGCTCCAGAGATTTTGGGCGCACCGGGACGGTCAATTTGTTCCCGACTATCCTCGCGTGGAACTCACTGAGAACTCGGACTATGACACCATTTTTCTCCAGACCGGTCTGGGCCGTCCGGCAGTAGACAAGCTACTTGCGGACGGAAACTTCCAGGCTATTTTGGATGCTCAGGATCTGTTTTTCAATCCTCCAAAAGGCGAGTGTACCGCTTTGCTGGGCTGGTTTACCCGCGAGGATATGCTGGAGACTCCTGGGCCCTTTCTGGCGGATATTCAGCCAGGGGATATCCTGATCACTCTATCCACCCACACGATTGGATGGCGCCATGGTCACGCGGGGATAGCCGTTGAGCCTGACACCACACTGGAATGTGCTGTGTGGGGGGGCTGACTCAGCTTGTTTCCCCGCCCAAGAATGGACGGACTATACCAATTACGCAGTTTTACGCCTAAAGGACAGTCCCCCTGAAACAGGGCAGAAAGTGGCAGACTATGGGCTGTCCACATTGCTGGGGGTACCGTACCACCTGACTTCCGGCTTCATCGGCCCCAAAGCTCCTGATCCGGAGGCTTGGCAGTTTGGCCTCCACTGTTCTTACCTGGTATGGTACGCATACCAGCATTTCGGCTATGATCTGGATTCTGACGGTGGGCGGCTGGTTTCTGCCTATGATCTGCTCCACTCCGACTTGGTGGAGGTAGTGCAGATATATGGCATGGACCCCCGCCAGTTTCTAAAAGAGGAAGGCTAAAACTGTTGGATAATTCGAGGCCGCTACTTAATCTGCCAACCTAATGTCTCTTTCTGGAGCCGGAATCAAATTGGTTCCTCCATATCTTCCATACTGGTGATACGTTCCAACAGGGTCAGCAGCGCCTGATTCATCGTGTGCAGTTCCCTGCCCTGGAGCGGGTGGCCTCCGGCCAGAAGAGCCTGAACATAGAGGATCTTGACCGTCTGCTCCAGCAGAGGGCGGTCCTGAACGCCCATCAGCCGGCGGATCAGCGTATTGTTGGCGTTCAGGTAGAGACTGCTGAGAGGCGTTTCCTCGACTCCCGCCAGCATGGAGGTCAGCGCGTCCGAGAAAATGCCGGAGGTGTGCTCCTGGGCGGACCGGACCTGGCGCAGAAACTGGACCTGGTCGCTCATGGCGTACAGGGCGGGCAGATCCGTGGGAAAGAAGCGGCAGAGCTGGGCCTGGCAGTCATGGGGGCGCAGGGCATTGTTAGCCGCCTGGAGCAATAGCGAGGCCCGCCGCAGTTCGTCAGGGGCGGCCTCCTCCAGCACCTCTGTCATGTGGTCCTCGCCCAGCGGGCGGATGGGGAGGTCGAACCGCCCGGCCAGCGCCTCGATCAGCTCCTGGTCGCTGGTATAGCCGGTGCAGATCAGCAGCCGGCCCTGGGCCAGGAAGAGGGAGCGGAGCTGTTTGAACCTCGGCACAGAATTGACCCAGAACGCCTCCCCGGACTGCTTCAGCGCCGCGCCCATCATAGTCCCCTCGCTGGTTTCAAAGGGCAGGTAGTCGATGAAGATGCGGAACAGCTCCTCGTCCCAGACCGCCATAGCCTTGATCGCCTGTACGTGGACCCGCACGAGATTCCGCAGCCGCTCGGCGTCCACTTGGGAGAGCCGAGAGAGATAGGCGCGGATTGCCTGGGCAAATTCTCTCCGCGCCTGCTCCAGCTCCCCATCCTCATAGAAATCCTCCCGGGAGGCGGTGGGGCGCAGGCCGCGGGTGTTGAGGAAGCACCGGAGGAAGAAGGCCCAGGACGGCAGGAGAGTATCGCCCCGCTCGGTGAGGAGCATCTGCTTGAGGTAAATGCGGTGGCCATTCTTAACGGATTGATCGGTGCGGTAAGAGAGCACATAGGCCACGCCGCTGATATGGGGCGTCTGGATGGGGATAGCGTCTAAAAATTCCTCATGGAACAGCCACTCTCCAAAGGCCAGGAGCTGGCCGCGGCTGATGCCGGCAAAGTCGGCAGGGATGCGGTTGAGCCGCTCCGGGTCGCCGTCCAGATAGACAGGCACCGGCAGGGCCAGGCCATAGTGGCGCACCAGCTCCCCGATTTTTTCCGGCTGGAAGTAATGCTCCATGCCGGGCTTGGCGGCGAGGAGCACCGCCGTCCCCACAGGGCAGTCCTCCAGCGGCTCCAGGGTATAGGTGCCGTCGGGCCGCCCGGTCCAGATATGGGCGGGGCCTCCGGCGGCAGGCCGGGTGTGAACCACGATGGAGTCCGACACCATGAAGCAGGAGAGCAGGCCGATGCCGAACCGCCCGATGTAGTCCTCGGGGATCTTGCCGTTGACCAGCTCCGTCTTGGAGGACTGCCCGATGACCGCCAGGAAACGGTGGATGCCCTCCTCGCTCAAGCCCGCGCCGTTGTCCCGGAACACCAACCGGCGGCCGGGGTCCACCTGAATGGTCAGCCTGCCGCCGTTCCATCCCGGCTGTTCCTTCTGGCGCAGGGTGACGGCGTCCACGCCGTTTTGCAGCAGTTCCCGCAAAAACACGTCCGGGCTTTTATAGAGGTGATTGGACAAAACATCCAGCATTCCGCCCAGGTTCACTTGAAAATGGTAAGTATCGCCCATAATCTATCTTCCTTGTTGAACTGATTTGATTATTATGTACGATGAATTTATTTGACTACGGGGATAGACAAATTCTCTTGATACACAGATTCTTTTCTGAGGTCTTCAAAATCCAGGCTCCTGATTACCGCGAGACTTCGCTGCCGGTGCTCTTCCTGGTCACTCAGCGCAGGGACAACTTCTTCCGTAAGTCCAAACCTATTTCCGAAAGACCATATACGCCGTTCTGCTTGTAAGGATGTGGAGCCTTCATAAGGAAAGAATGAGATCGAAATCGCGCGGTAGGTTTCTCCGCACCGTTTTTGCCAACTCAGACCAAACCCATTGTAGGCCCCGTCCTGATCCAAATAAAAGGGAAGCTGGATAAAACGCACGGACTGCCCGTCCAGAACCGCTTCATCGTATTCTGCAGTGAGCAGATATTGATTGCCAGAGGCCATCGGAATGTACTTGTAAGTCAATTCCACATCGTCCCGCCCCAGCAGCTGTTGTGCAAACGCCCACTGCTGCATCGCATACTCCTCCATATTAAATTCATCCCATGACATATCGCGGTAAGTCAAATTTTTATCTTTATCGCAATACAGCCACCCTTCATACCAGAGGTATTCTGCATCATATCCCTGGTAAGACACGACATTGTACTCGTCTGTTTTATAGATTTGATATTCTGTAAAATCATCATCCAATGCTCCACTGACAGAGACTGTATAGCCTCCCATATTCTCAAATTCTGCCTGCTCCATGCTTTCCGAAACAGCCTCATACGCGGATGCCGCCTCTGCGGCCGAAAAGGTTTCTTCTCCAAAAGGTTCTTGCCCCGGCGTAGAAACACAGCCGGCAAGGCAAAAAACTGTACCCATAATCAATATCAATTTGCGCTTTTTGGTAACCATAGTTCGTCCTCACATTTAAACTCTTTGGGCACAGGCGCCCCAATCTGTTGCAAAGTTGGCAGCTCCCCATGCTCAAGCCCGCACCGTTGTCCCGGAAGATCAGGCGGCGGCCGGGGTCCACCTGAATAGTCAGCCTGCCGCCGTTCCAGCCCGGCTGCTCCTTCTGGCGCAGGGTGATGGCATCCACGCCGTTTTGCAGTAACTCCCGCAAAAACACGTCCGGGCTTTTATAGAGGTGATTGGACAGAACATCCAGCATCCCACCCAGGTTCACTTGAAAATGGTAAGTATCGCCCATAATCTATCTTCCTTACCGAACTGATTTGGTTATGTTGACATCATTATAGCACAGGATATACTTGGATGGAATATCTCCGGCATATATAGAAGGACTGCTTACATCAGGACAGATCCCGGGGGTATTTTATCCCGGTTGCCCCCTGCGCTAACAAGCGACGGATTTTGTCCGGCTGGCAGCAATCCGAGCAAACCGGGAGCAGCACACTTGACAAAGCGGAAACTAAACGCTATAATGAACGGTGTTCATATAGAGGTGAGCGGATGAATAAAATCGTGACATCGAAAGAGGAGATTTTGGAAGCCAGCCGGGAGTTGATCCGACAGCAGGGGTGGTCTGCGGTCAACATTCGCGCTGTTGCAGCTTCCTGCGGCGTATCTGTGGGAGCTATTTACAATTATTTTGATTCCAAAGCGGCGCTGATAGGGGCCACGGTGGAGAGTGTCTGGTGCGAGATTTTTCACCGCCCGGAGGATGGGGCTGTGTTTCAGGATACCCAAGCCTGCATTATCTGGATGTATGGGAGGCTGGAATACGGCAGCAAGCAGTATCCCGGCTTTTTTACCCTCCACTCACTTGGATTTATGCAGGAAGACAAGCTGGATGGGAAACGGCGTATGCAGCAGACCTGGCAGCATATTTTAGAGGCGCTGTGTTCCGTGTTAAAACGGGATTATAAAGTCCGGCCGGATGCCTTTACCGGGCAGTTTACAGCAGAGAAATTTGCGGATGTCCTGTTTTCTCTGATGCTCTCCGCCTTGTTGCGTCAGGACTATGATCCAAGCGCTGTGCTGGAAATCATCCGCAGGACCCTTTACTAAAATTCCCACGGAGGTGTGGGAATTTTTTATCCCGGAAAATGAACGATGTTCAAGTAATGGAGGGAGTTTATGAAAGTAAAACGAAATACGCTGCTGCTCCTCGCCTGTTTGGTGTGGGGCGCAGCGGGCTTCAACATCCTTCGTATAGGGCTGATTGCATACCCGCCTTATCGGTCTGTGCTGAATGTCCTATTGTCCGTCCTGGTATTTGTTGTATTTCAGAAATTTATTTTTGGAAAGCTGGTGAAAAAGCACACAGCCAGAATTTGTTCCTATATAGAAGAACACCTCTTTTTTCTTAAATTTTTTGATGGAAAATCCTTCGCTGTCATGGCCGTGATGATGTCCGGCGGGATTGGCCTGCGGGTGAGCGGATTGGCGCCGGAGCGGTTTATCGCCGTATTCTATACCGGCCTGGGTGCTGCCCTTCTGCTGGCCGGGGGTCTGTTTGGCTGTAACTTTGGCAAAGCCGTGCTGGCGAATGCCGATGCTCAAAATAAAACCGATCATGAAGGAGAATAAGCCATGCAAGCAATCGTAGAAACCTTGTTTGATGCAGTCTATCTGATTTCCGTCATTAGCATCGGTGTGCTGATGATTCGGGGAAGCAGAGGAAACCGCCAGTTCCGGCTGTTTGGCTGGATGGCGGTAGTGCTGGGAGCAGGCGATTCCTTTCACCTGATCCCCCGGGCCATGGCACTATGTACCACTGGGCTGGAGAACTACACGGTCCCCTTGGGATTGGGCAAATGGATCACCTCCATCACAATGACCGTTTTTTACGTGCTGCTCTACTATGTGTGGCGTCAACGGTATCAAATCAAGGGGCAAAGTGTTCTGACCGCCTCCGTCTATTTCCTGGCCGGTATGCGGATCGCTTTGTGCATGATGCCGCAAAACCAGTGGCTCAGCGCTGAGGCCTCCCTCTCCTGGGGCATCTACCGCAACATTCCTTTTGCGCTGCTGGGCCTCCTGGTGATCGTCCTGTTTTATCACAGTGCAAAGGAGCATGGAGACAGGGCGTTCCGATGGATGTGGCTGACTATCGTACTAAGCTTTGGCTTCTATATCCCGGTGGTGCTGTGGGCGGATACTGTTCCCATGATCGGGATGCTGATGATCCCCAAAACCTGCGCCTATGTATGGACGGTTCTGATTGGATACTTTGCCATGAAAAAGGAGTGTAAATAAGTTTGAAACAAAGCGATAGCCGAAGCAGAAGGAAAAAGGGCGCAAAAACACAGCCGCAGGGACTGCGGGAAAAAACGATATGGAAGAGGGTCTCAAC
>JAHAEW010000192.1 GCA_018374635.1 Clostridiales bacterium | reverse complement strand
TGTCCACGGTGTTGCGGGCGAAGCGGGAGACGGATTTAGCCAGGATCATGTCGATCTTCCCCTGCCTGCACTGGCGGATCATCCGCAGGAACTCCTTCCACTTGCAGGTGGAGGTGCCGGTGATGCCCTCGTCTGCGAATACCCCGGCCATGGTCTAGCCCGGTTCCTTCATGATTTTCTCCGTGTAGTAAGAGAGCTGGTTTTCATAGCTGGAGAGCTGCTCCTCGCTGTCCGTAGACACCCGGCAGTAGGCGGCCACCCGCAGGTGGCGCTTTTTATCCTGTTCCTGGGGTGTTTCCACTTTGGCTGGGATGACGATGACATTGGGCACGGTATCGTTCATGTGTAATGTCCCCCTTCCAAGGTCTGGTTATTTTTCAGCAGGACGGTGACTGTCCCGTTGCTGACGGCGATGCGGCGGACGCTCTGATGGAGCAATTCCTGCTCCAGTTCTGCCATGGGTGCCCATCCCTGAAACAGCCTCCGAAGGCGGAGGGTTTCATACTCCTCCGGCCCGATGGCATTTAACTGGAGGTCGGCCAACCGGAAGGCCAGATCTCTGGTCTGAACCTCATCTACCGGCGGGCGGTGCAGGAGCTCGTCCAGCCCCCGGCGCAGCTTCTTCACCTCTGGCGGTGGCTCATCCTCCAACACGGGGCAGGTGATGCGCTCCGGGTGCTGGATCAGGCGGTTCAGAAGGCCCAGTACCTGCCGTTCCACCCAGGCCGGTGGGCTGCCGCCGCACAGCTTCCGAAGCTCCTTCTGGGCTGGGCTCTTTTTGCAGGGCGTTGTCCGCTCCTGCCGCCGTACCTGCACACGGTCATTGCTCTCCACGATAATCTTGTCCACGAGCTCGCGGAACAGCTCCCCATCGAAGGCGTCCAGGAAGTCCGGCCCAGCCTCCAGGGCTTCAATCAGCTCCTGAGTCTGTTGGATCGTCTGATCCTCCTCGGCCTTCAGGAACCGTTCCTTCTCCAGCTTTGCGGCGCGGAGCTGTTCCGCCAGCTCGTTTTGGCGGGATATAAAAATGTCAGGGTCGACAAGGCGGTTTTCCCATCGTTTTTTGCGCAGTTCCTGCGCCTTATCGAATATCTCTTGCGAAACCACTGCTTCATTGATTCCTGCCACAAAACACATGGGCCTCTCTCCACGGTTGCGCTTCACTTTGCGGGGTATAGTATCCGTCGTGTATCGCTTCCGCAGAAGGGCATTGCCGCTGTACCGCTCATTGGTGAGGATGTAGTCGATCCGCTGTGGCTTCCAAGGGCGGTCATCAGAGAACAGATTCAGCGTCGCTGCGATGTCCTCCGCCGTCTTGCCTGCCAGGTAGGCGTCATAGATATACCGGATAATCGGCGCCTGCTCAAGGATCAGCTCCAGTTTTCCGCCCACAAGTTGGTATCCAAACGGGGCGAAGCAGGCATTGTATTTCCCCGTGCGCATCCGCATATCGATACTCCACCGGAGGTTGTCCGAGATGTTCTCGCTCTCCTTCTGGTCCATCATGGCAAAGATGGCGGTGAGAAGCTCGCCGGCCAGTTCAGAGGTGTCGATACCCTGTTCCTCGAAGCCGTACCCCTACCCCCAGGGCCTTCAGCTCCCGGATGGCCTTCAGGCACTCCTTGGCGTTCCTGGCAAATCGGGAGGAGGATTTCACCAGGATCTTATCCACCCGGCCCCGCCGGCAGCCCGCCAGGAGCCGTTGGAAGTCGTCACGCTTCTCCGCTGAGGTGCCAGTGATGCCCTTGTCCGCGTACACGTCCACGAACTCCCACTCCGGGTTGGCTGTGATGAGCTCTGTATAGTGGGCGTTCTGAGCGGCAAAGGAGTTGAGCTGATCCTCCGAGCTGGAGCTCACCCGGGCGTAGGCCGCCACCCGCAGCTTTCGATCCCTGACTGGGGTGCTGGGCGCGATGGTGATCACCCGGGGCGTGCTGTTCAATGCCAGGGAACCACTAGTTTTCTTCTGTTCGTCCACGAAATCGCCTCTCTATATCTCCTGTCAGCAACACACAATACCAGCACTTCCGCAAAATATCCATATCCAAACGCAACAAAAATCAGGGAGAAAATATGACGTCCGCCCCGGTCTCTACACGGAGCCGGGCCGCGGTCCTCCCGGCCTCCTTCCGACTAACAAGGCCGACATTCTGGAGGTGATGAAGGAGGTTCACCATCCCGATATAGTTAATGTTGTGGTTCATTTCATATCTCCATTTTCAAATGGGGGCCGTTATGAGGCGTATGGCCGCAGAACGGCCCCCGCTAATTCTCTCAAAAATACATTTCGCTGGTTGGCCCTATTCGACACTACTTCCCGGGCCCTGGG
>JAHAEW010000191.1 GCA_018374635.1 Clostridiales bacterium | reverse complement strand
TCCAGCAGGTACAGCCCCCGCTTGGCATCCTCCGCCTTGGCGATCCCGGCGTTGACGCTGCGGGCGATCTGGTTGATGTTGTTTCCAATGTGGTGGATCTCCGTGCGCAGAACTTTGATCTCCTGGGATGGGCGGGCCTTGACTGGCTTGCCCTCGATGAGCCGCACCAGAAAGCCCCGCTTGCTCAGGCCACACTGTTTGGACTGCTGACACAGCAGTTCATATTGCTGCGGTGTCAATTCCATGTGGAAATGGTGTCTCTGTTCCGAAATGACTTCACGCTCCTTCCCTTTGGTATGCAAAAAGCCGCTGCACCAGCAGCGGCTTTTACGAGCTTCTTATCCTATCATCGAGCTACGATCCCCGTTTTGATGGGGAAGGCAGGGTCTTTTTGAGTCAGGGCCAGGAGGCGGCAGGCAGTCCCTTCCGGGTGGTTTCTTCCAGCTTCCCATGCCTCTACCGTTTTTACACTGACACCCATATACTGTGCGAAAACAGCCTGAGTAAATCCTGTGCTTTTCCGAATCTCCCGGATCTCATCAGCTTCGTAATGGTCCACAGGCAGGACAGACAGCTTGGTCGTCTTTGCTCGTAGCGTCCCCCGCTCATAGGCCACAGCCTCTTCCAGACCAGTCTTGATCTTATCGAACATTCCCATACCAGCACCTCCTATTCCTTCATACGCAGTTCCTGTTCCAGGATCTCCACTAATTTTTTCAATTCATTACGTTCTGCTTTGGTCAGGTTCTCCGCCTCATTCTTAGCATATGCAGTCAACAGATACAATTTCCCATAAGCAGGGAAGTCGATATAAATGACCCGGATGCTGCCGCTTTTGCCGCGGCCCTCATAAGCAAAGCGGATCTTTCGGATGCCGCCAGTCCCCTGCATGACACGTCCGGCCTGCGGGTCAGTCAGCAGTTCCTCCTGTAGACGACGTAAGTCACCATCCGCCAGTCCAAGCGCCCTCCAGTCATTTCGAAAAGAGGGTAGCTCCACAAAAAGTCTTGTCACATTTTTCCCTCCTTCGATTCAAATTATACCCTATTTAATAGGGGCTGTCAATCTTGTTTTCTCCTTCCGCACTCCGAATATCCGCCCGCAGGCGGCATGGGGGTCAGGGGTTTATCCCCTGCAAGCGCGCAAAATGTACATTTGCGCTATGCTTGCGCCGTCGCCGCCTGCAGGCGGCATAGGCCCCGGCCCCGGTGGGGCCGCATCTCAAAAGAAAAACTCCCTCACTGTTCCTGCTGCAGATGGTTCTCCTTGGTCGCCATGCGTCCTCCTTCCTTTGGGTGTCATGTATTGACACCCTTATTTGATGAAACTGCGCAAAAAACTGAAGCAGGGTGTCAATACATGACACCCTGCCCCTGGCCGTCCATGGAAAATAAACAGCAGGGCATATACACAAAATGCCTTGCTGTACCCACTCTTGAAATCATCGTTCTTTTGATTTTAAGTCCAAATTATCCCGGACCACACCGCGCAGATCCAGTGCCTGCTTGTTTGGGACATAAGCCGCGTATCTGGCATAGTGATAACCCTCACCATCCACAAGGATACCATCCTTCCGATTGCGGCTGGTGACTAGCAGACAGCAGAATCCTCCAGTTTCCCGGTCATAGCCGGTAAGCTTGGTCCTGGCTGCGATGTATGGCCGCTCTGCCAGCAGATCAGACTGGAAACGGTGGTATTGGGCATCTGTAAGGATGATCTCTCTGATGATTCGAAAGGGTGTAGGGCGGATGATAGCGGTACTATCCATCAAACTTAACACATGAGTTGGTTTTCGGAAAAATTTGGCCGAAATTTGCTTTTCCATTAAGATGCCACTCCACTCAAGTCCTTGTAGACACCCACTTCCTTTGCGATCCGCTCCCTAGCCCGGCGGGCGTACTCGTCAGTAACTTCAATGCCAGTGGCAGTGTAGCCCTCCAGCACAGCAGCCAATACCGTGGTGCCGCTGCCGGCAAAGGGGTCCAGGATGTGGCCGCCCGGCTCCACGATCTTCACCACATCCCGCATGAGCTGAAGGGGCTTTTCGGTCAGATGGATGCGATTTTGTGGATTTCCGTACTTGAACACACCGGGCAGACAGGGCACCGGGCGGCTCAGGGGCATATCCCCGTTGGAGCCCCAGACGATGTACTCCGCCTGCTGGCGGAAGCGGCCCTTCTGGGGGCGGCTGTTGCCCTTATCCCAGACAGCGGTGCCGCGCCAGATCCACCCCGCCCACTGGAGGGCGTCGGTGGCAGCGGGGAGCTGCCTCCAGTCGATGAACATACACACCGGTGCTCCGGGCTTACACAGCTTCCGAGCCTCATACAGC
>JAHAEW010000054.1 GCA_018374635.1 Clostridiales bacterium | reverse complement strand
GCACCCCCTCTTCGACCGGGAGAGCGTCATCCTCAACGGCGAGCATGTCACCCTGGACGCCGGCTCCGGCTGCGTCCACACCGCCCCCGGCTTCGGCGCGGAGGACTTCCAGATCTGCCAGCAGTACGACAAGGCCGGCCTCACCCACATCGGCGTGCCCGTGCCGGTGAACGCCAAGGGCGTCATGACCGACGAGCGGTACAATGGCCAGTTCTACGCCAAGGGCAACGACATGGTGGTGGAGGATCTGGAGAAGGAGGGCTTCCTGGTCGCCAGGGAGAACATCACCCACTCCTACCCCCACTGCTGGCGCTGCAAGAACCCCATCATCTACCGGGCCACGGAGCAGTGGTTCTGCTCCGTGGACGCCATCAAGGACGCGGCCGTGAAGGCCTGCGACTCCATCCAGTGGAAGCCCGAGTGGGGCAAGGAGCGCATGACCAGCATGATCACCGAGCGCTCCGACTGGTGCATCAGCCGCCAGCGTGTCTGGGGCGTGCCCATCCCCATCTTCTACTGCGACGACTGCGGCGCCGACATCGTCACCCCCGAGACCATCGCCCATGTGGCGGCGCTGTTCCGGGAGCAGGGCTCCAACGTCTGGTTTGACCGGGAGGCCGCCGGCCTGCTGCCCGAGGGCTTCGTCTGCCCCAAGTGCGGCAAGGCCCATTTCAGCAAAGAGACCGACATCATGGACGTGTGGTTCGACTCCGGCTCCACCTGGGCCGCCGTGGCCGATGAGCGGCCCTATCTCAAATACCCCGCCGACCTCTACCTGGAGGGCGGCGACCAGTACCGGGGCTGGTTCCAGTCCTCCATGCTCACCTCCATCGCGGTGAACGGCGTGGCCCCCTACAAGCAGATCGCCACCCACGGCTGGACCGTGGACGGCGAGGGCAAAGCGATGCACAAGTCCCTGGGCAATGCCGTCTCCCCCGACGAGGTCATCAAGGACTACGGCGCGGACATGCTCCGCCTGTGGGTGGCCAGCGCCGACTACACCCAGGACATGCGCATTTCCAAGGACATCATGAAGCAGCTCTCCCAGGCCTACCTGAAGATCCGCAACACCGCCCGGTATATGCTGGGGAACCTCTGCGACTTCGCCCCCGACACGGACGCCGTGGCCGTGGAGGGCCTGCTGGAGCTGGACCGCTACGCCCTGTACCGCTTCAACGAGCTGGTCAGGACAGTCCGCGCCGCCTACGACCGCTATGAGTTCCACGCCGTCTACCGCGCCGTCTACAACTTCTGCGTGGTGGATATGTCCAACTTCTACCTGGACATCATCAAGGACCGCCTCTACTGCGGCAATGAGGCCGAGCGCCGCTCCGCCCAGACCGCCCTCTACCGCATCCTGGACGGCATGACCCGGCTCATCGCGCCCATCCTGGCCTTCACCTCCGACGAGATCTGGCACGCCATGAAGCACGCCGCGGATGTGGACGGTGAGAGCGTCCTCTTCAACGACATGCCCGGCGACAACGCCGCCTACGCCCTGGACGAGACCGCCAAGGCCCGCTGGGAGAAGCTGGTCGGCCTGCGCGACGCGGTGAACAAGGCCCTGGAGAACGCCCGCAATGCCGGCGTGTTTAAGAAGGCCCAGGACACCGAGATCACCCTCTCCGTGTCTGAGGCGGACGCCGCTTTCCTGGCCGGCGTGGACCTGGCCAGCCTGTGCATCGTGTCCAAGGTCACCGTTACCACCGAGGCGGTGGAGGGCGAGCGGAACGAGGAGTCCCTCATCCCCTGCACCATCGCCGTGAAGCTCTCTGAAGCCCCCAAGTGCCCCCGCTGCTGGAACCACTGCGATTCCATCGGGACTGAGGGTCACCACGCCGAGCTGTGCGACCGTTGCGCCGCCGTGGTGGAGGGTTAATTTCCCCCTTAAAATCCGATTTTATAAAAAGCCCGCTCCCGGAACCTTCCGGGAGCGGGCTTTTATCACGGATCGGTAGAGACAGGGCCGTAGAGCAATTCATACTCCCGGATATGGCTGCGCAGCACCAGGCGGACATAGCGGGACAGAGAGCGGTTGGTCTGCTTGGACAGGGCGCGGGCTTTGGCCTTGAGTTCCGGGGGGACCTGGACGGAAATGCACTGGTCTTTTTTGGAATTAGACATAGGTGTCACCTCCTTTGTATCTATATAATATCATTTAGATAGATATAGTCAATATCTATTTGTATCTATTAGAACTATTGTTGTAAAAAAGTAGAGCGGGTATGATAATAGCATCTATTAGAGTCATTAGGAGTGACGACGATGTCTGTACAGGCCAATCCGTATCCGTTGCGCTTGGAAAAAGAGCATATGGAAAAAATTAAAGTTTTAGCCAAACGGGACAAGCGCTCCATCAATATGCAGCTCTGCCTGGCGGTGGAGACCTATCTGGAGCAGTACGAGAAGGAGCACGGCAAGATCCCCGTGGAGCCGGAGGAATAATCGGCCTTTTGCTGGTGTCCTCGCCGGACGGGCCGCCTGCCCGGCGGGGGCACCGCTTTCTTTTCCGTAAGAAAGCGGTGGGAAAGAACGGGCCGGGGGATGGTTCCCCCGGCACCCCCTCCAAGTACGCCCCAACGGGCTAAGCTGAAAGTCTCAGCAATTGCATGGGTGCGGTGAGCCAAAGGCAATGGCTTTCCGCCTATGAGGTACCTGGTGAGCCTGGTAGTAAACTGGGTGCTCTCTCCCGACGAGGGTCGAAGTTGAGCGCTACCGAAAGTGCCAGACCAAAACCTCTCGTCAGCGGCGAAAGGCTCTCACGGATATGGGTATGCACCTCTGCTGACGCTGCTCCCTCTTTTCCGCCGGGGATGCACTGAGGGGGAGGTCCGGAGGGGGAATCACCCTTGTTCCCCCTCCGGCGTTTTCTTTCCCCCCTCTTTCTTTTCGAAAAGAAAGAGGGGTTCCCGCCGAATAGGCGCGCTCCCCTCGCCGGGGAGGCGATCCCCGCCGGGCAGGCGTACTCCAGTTGCCACACCGCCGGAACCGTGATAAAATAAAACGATTCTAACTTCCAAAGGAGCCTTTTCATGCTGTATGCAGTGCTTGTTGCGGCCCTGGTGGCCATCGACCAGGTGGTCAAATACTTGGTGCGGGCCAACATCCCGCTGGGGGAGTCCATCCCTTTCCTGCCCCATGTGATGGACCTGACCTATGTACAGAATACCGGGGCGGCCTTTTCCATGCTCTCGGAGCACACCTGGGTGCTCACCCTGCTCTCGCTGGTCGTGTCGGTCCTGCTGACCCTGGTGCTGGTCAAGGGCTGGGTCACCCGGACCCGGATGGGCCGCCTTTGTGTGGCGGTGGTGCTGGCGGGGGCGGTGGGCAACCTCATCGACCGGGCCCTCTTCCGCTTTGTCACCGATATGTTTGAGACCACGTTTATAAACTTCGCGGTCTTTAACGTGGCCGACATCTGCGTGGTGCTGGGGGGCATCGGCTTCTGTGCCTACTATCTCTTCCTCTATGAGAAGCTGGAGGGAAAGGAGAGCGGCCATGACGACGCTGGAACTGCGGGCTGACCGGACCGGCGAGCGGGCCGACAGCTTCCTGGCCCGGACGGTGGAGGGCCTCACCCGCTCGGCCGCCCAGCGGCTGCTGGAGGAGGGGGCGGTGCGGAAAAACGGCGCCTCCGTGAAAAAGAACGAGAAGCTCACCGAAGGGGATACGCTGATCCTCTCCCTCCCGGAGCCAGAGCCGGTGGACATCCTGCCCCAGGACATTCCGCTGGACGTGGTGTATGAGGACGACGACGTCATCGTGGTCAACAAGCCCGTTGGCATGGTGGTCCACCCGGCCGCCGGCCACCCGGACGGCACGCTGGTCAATGCCCTCCTCCACCACTGCGGCGACAGCCTCTCGGGCATCAACGGGGAGCTGCGGCCCGGCATCGTGCACCGCATCGACCGGGACACCTCCGGCCTGCTCATCGCCGCCAAGAACGACTTTGCCCATCTGGGGCTGGCCGAACAGCTCCAGGACCACTCCCTCTACCGGGAGTATGAGGCCATCTGCGTGGGCAACCTCCGGGAGGACCAGGGCACCGTGAACGCCCCCATTGCCCGGCACCGCACCGACCGCAAGCGCATGGCGGTGGACCCGGAGGGGCGGCAGGCCGTCACCCACTGGACCGTGCTGGAGCGGCTGAGCGGATACGCCTACATCCAGTGCCGTCTGGAGACCGGGCGCACCCACCAGATCCGGGTACACATGGCGTCCATCGGCCACCCCCTGCTGGGGGACGTGGTGTACGGGAGCAAGCGTCCCTACCCCGGCCTGGCGGGCCAGTGTCTCCACGCCCGGCGGCTCTCCTTCGTCCACCCCCGCACCGGGGAGCGCATCACGGTGGAGTGCCCTCTGCCCGACTGGTTCCAGGCCGTGCTGGCCAAGCTGCGCCGGATGGGCTGCGCGCCTTGACAGGGGAAACGGAGCCGGTATAGAATAGGGTACGACCACAGAACAACTCCAAATCCCAGGGGTGTCGGGCGCAAGCCAGGCTGAGATCCGCGCGTAGCGCCGCGCGGGGACCCTCGACCTGATCCGGATCATGCCGGCGTAGGAAGGTGGATTCATACGGGGAAAGACCATGTCGTTTCACTCGTACCGCACTGCGCCCAGGGGCTGCGCTGCGGTACATCTTTTTAGGAGGAAGACGATATGAATCTGACCATGGAAGCCAGACCCCGGGCCGGCCGGACCCGGGTGCGCATGCTGTGCGAGGGGGCCCTCTTGGTGGCGGCCGCCCAGATCCTCAGCTATGTGAAGTTTCTGGAGCTGCCCAACGGCGGCTCCCTGACCCCGGCCATGTTCCCGGTGCTCCTCTTCGCGGTGCGCTGGGGCTGGAAGGACGGGCTGCTGGGGGGCCTTGTGCTGGGCATCCTGCAATTTATGTTTGACGGCGGCTTTGCCCTGGGGTGGCAGTCCATCCTGGGGGACTATCTGCTGGCCTTCACGGCGCTGGGCCTGGCCGGCGTGTTCCGGGGCCGCCGCTGGGGCATCTTTGCCGGGACCGTGCTGGGCTGCGCCGGGCGGTTCCTGGTGCACTATGTGGTGGGCGCCACCATCTGGGCCGGGTACATGCCGGGGGAGTTTCTGAGCATGACCATGACCAGCCCCTGGTTCTACTCCCTGCTCTACAACGGGGTGTATATGCTGCCCAACATGGCGCTGGCGCTGGTCATCGGGGCGCTGCTCTACCGGCCCATGGGGCGGTATCTGACCGGCGCGGACATCGAGTAATGAGGAAGGCGGGGGGATCCCTTGGGCAAGTTTGACGGCGTACTGCTGGTAAGTGATTTTGACGACACCCTCTACGGGACGGATCTGACCGTGTCTCAGGAGAATGTGGAGGCCATCGCCTACTTTACGGCGGAAGGCGGGCGCTTCACGGTGGCCACGGGCCGTGCCCGGCCCGCCTTTGCGCCCTGCGCCTCCCTGGTCCCCATCAACGCGCCGGTCATTCTGTCCAACGGCTCGGCTCTCTACGATTTTGCCCGGGAGGAGATGGTCTGCGAGACCTTCCTGCCCGGGCGGGTCCAGGAGGACCTGATGGAGCTGACCTTCGTGGTCCCCGAGATCGGGCTGGAGGCCTACCGCGGGGACGACATCTATCTGCACAATCCCAACATTATCACCCGCAACCATCTGGCGCGGGTGGGCGTGCCCGGGGAGGAGAGGGCCATCCGGGACATCCCCGGCCCCCTCTCCAAGGTCCTGCTGGAGCACGACCGCCGCAGTGTGCTGGAGCGGGCCCGGGCGTATATTCTCGGCCGCTGGGGCGAGCGCTATGAGGCCATCTTCTCCAACCAGGTGCTGCTGGAGCTTACCGCCAAAGGGAGCAACAAGGGCGGCATGGTGGAGGAGCTGGCCCGCCGCCTGGGGATCGGGGCGGAGCACATTTACTGCGTGGGGGACAACGAGAACGACATCCCCATGCTGGCGCGCTCGGCCATCCCCTTTGCCCCGGCCAACTGCGCCCCCGTAGTGCGGGAGTGGGGGGCCCGCCTGGTCTCCTCCTGCGATGAGAGCTGCGTGGCCGGGATCATCGGCATCCTGGACGGGCGCTATCCCGCCCGGCCGTGAAAAGGGTGAAAAAGCTGCCCTCCCGCGCGAAATCCCGCGCGGGAGGGCAGCTTTGCCTCTCAGGGAAAGACCGCCTGGGCCAGCACCATGTAGAGCACGGTCCCTCCGAAGATGGAGAGAAGGGTATTGCGCCTCCAGAGGTGGAGGAGGGCCACCGCCAGCACCGAGAGGAAGGCGGGCAGCCACTCCCCCGCGGCCGAAAGGGAGAGCAGATGGGGGAAAGCGTCCCGCAGGGCCAGAAGCGGACCCTTGAGACAGTAGATGATGAGCATGGCGATGATGGCGGGGGGCAGCACCCGGCCCAGATAGAGCACCAGCTTGGGCGGACGGTCCCCCCGGTCAAAGAGGAGGAAGGGCAGGACCCGGGTCAGGAAGGTGACCGCCGCCATCACGGCGATGGCGGCCGCGGCCTGTATGGGAGTCAGCATACGGACGCCTCCTCTCCGGCGGCGGTGCCGCGCTCATCCAGACGCCGGCGCAGCAGGAGCAGCGCCAGCACGATCACGCCCAGGGCGGGCAGCAGCATCTTCTCCGCCCCCGCCAGGAAGAGACTCAGCAGGGTCGCCCCGGCCCCCAGCAGGGCGGGGAGATGGCGCTTGTAGGCGCGCCACTGGTCCACGGCGATGACCACAAAGAGGGCGGTCATGGCAAAGTCGATGCCGGTGGTGTCGATGGGCAGAAGGGCGCCCGCCACCGCGCCGATGACCGAGCCTAAGATCCAGTAGGACTGATCCAGGAGGGCGATGGAGAAATAGAAGTTCCGGGGGTCCACGCCCACCGGAGGCCGCACCGAGCTGAGCAGCGCATAGGTCTCGTCCGTGAGGGAAAAGATCATGTAGAACTTGCGCAGGCCCATGCCCCGGAATTTTTCCAGCATGGAGAGGCCGTAGACCAGGTGGCGGAAATTGATGAGCAGGGTCATCACGGCCACGGTGCTCAGGGCGGCGGCCGAGGAGAGCAGGCTCACCCCCAGATACTGCCCGGAACCGGCATAGATGGTCAGGCTCATGAAAAAGGCCCAGATGAAATTGTACCCGATGGCCTGAAGCATGAAGCCGAAGGCTATGCCGATGGCCAGATACCCCATCAGGACGGGGACCGTCACCGGAAAGGCGGTGGCCAGGGATTTGCGGTCCATGTGAGATCACTTCCTACTCTATGGTATCTGATACAGCATTGTACTAAAGCGGAAAGAAAAAAGCAAGTCCCGGGCCTGAGGTTGTTTTTTCGCCGGATTCTTGTATAATAATGTCTGCTGAAAAACGGCGCGCCGGGGCCTTTTGTCCGGGTGCGGGAAAGAAAGGATGTCTGCGGTGAAACGCCTGCTGTTTATCTATAACCCCCATGCGGGCAAGGGAAAGTGCAAAGGCCATGTCTCCGATATGGTGGACTGTTTTACCCGGCAGGGGTGGATGGTCACCATCCATCCCACCCAGGGCAAGGCGGACGCCGCAGCGGTGGCCGCCGATCTGGGCGGCAGCTTTGACCGGGTGGTGTGCTGCGGGGGAGACGGCACCCTCCACGAGACGGTCACCGGGCTCATGGGACTCACCAACCGTCCGCCTGTGGGCTATATTCCGGCGGGGACCACCAACGACTTTTCCCGAAACCTCCATCTGCCCCGCAGCCTGGCGGGACGGATGGAGACCGCCGGGGCGGGGGTGCCACGGGCGGTGGATGTGGGGCGCTTCAACGGGGCGTACTTTATCTATGTGGCCGCCTTCGGGGCCTTTACCGACGTGGCCTACGATACGCCCCAGCCCTTTAAGAATGTCTTCGGCCACCTGGCGTATCTGCTGGAGGGGGCGGCCCGGCTGCCCTCCCTTCAGTCCTACCGCCTGCGGGTGGAGCACGATGGGGGCGCCGAGGAGGGGGATTTCCTCTTCGGGATGGTGAGCAACACCGTGTCGGTGGGGGGCTTCAAGGGGGCCAACACCGAGCGGGTGGAGCTGGACGACGGACAGTTTGAGGTCGTTCTGGTCCGCCAGCCCCAAAACGCCGCCCAGCTTCAGAGCATCGTGATGGGACTGATGCAGGCCAAGCCCGAGCCGGGCGGGGCGGTGGCGGCGTTCCAGACCACGCGGCTGCGGGTGACCTGCGCCGGCGAGCTGCCCTGGACCCTGGACGGGGAGTACGGCGGCGCGCCCCGGGTGGCCGAGATCGAGAACCTGCCCCGGGCGGTGGAGATCATCTATGGAAAATAGCGCGGCCCCCTCCCCGCCCGCGCGGAGAACCGACTGTTAGGAGCGAGTATGGACTATCACGCTGGAGAATACGATGTCGCCGTCATCGGCGCCGGACACGCCGGGATCGAGGCGGCCCTGGCCGCCGCCCGCCTGGGCCTGCGCACCCTGTGCTTCACCGTCAACCTGGACGCGGTGGGCAATATGCCCTGCAATCCCGCCATCGGCGGCACGGGAAAGGGCCACCTGGTCCGGGAGCTGGACGCCCTGGGAGGCGAGATGGCCCGGGCGGCCGACGCGGCCTGCATCCAATACCGGGTGCTCAACAAGGGAAAGGGACCGGCGGTCTGGTCCCTGCGGGCCCAGGCCGACCGGCGGGAATACCAGAAGGTCATGAAGCGCACCCTGGAGGGGCAGGAGAACCTCTGGCTCAAGCAGGCCGAGGTCACCGACGTCCTCACGGAGGACGGGGCGGTCCGGGCCGTGCGCACCGCCTCCGGCGGGATCTATGCCGTGCGCGCGGCGGTCATCGCCACAGGCACCCACCTGGGAGGGCGCACCATCGTGGGGGAGCTGGCCCGGGACTCCGGCCCCGACGGCCTGGCCGCCGCCCTCCCCCTCACCCGGAGCCTGGGGCGGCTGGGGCTGAGCCTGCGCCGCTTCAAGACGGGCACGCCCCCCCGGGTCCACGCCCGGAGCGTGGATTTCTCCCGGATGGAGCGCCAGGAGGGGGACCGGACCCCCGTGCCCTTCTCCTTTGAGACGGCACAGCCGCCGGAAAACCGGGCGGTGTGCTGGCTCACCTACACCAACGAGCAGACCCACGCGGTCATCCGGGCCAATCTGGACCGCGCCCCCCTCTACTCCGGGATGATCGAGGGGGTGGGGCCCCGCTACTGCCCCTCCATTGAGGACAAGGTGGTCCGCTTTGCCGATAAGGAGCGCCACCAGCTCTTTATCGAGCCCATGGGACTGGATACGGAGGAGCTCTATATCCAGGGGCTCTCCTCCTCCCTGCCCGAGGACGTGCAGGCGGCCATGCTGCACACCATCCCGGGGCTGGAGCACGCGGAGATGACCCGGGCGGCCTACGCCATCGAATACGACTGCGTGGACCCCACCCAGCTCCTCCCCACCCTGGAGAGCAAGGTGGTCCGGGGGCTCTACGGGGCGGGGCAGTTCAACGGCTCCTCCGGCTATGAGGAGGCGGCGGTGCAGGGCTTTGTGGCCGGGGTGAACGCCGCGCGGAAGCTGCTGGGCCGTCCCCCCATGGTCATCGGCCGGGACCAGGGGTACATCGGCGTTCTCATCGACGACCTGGTGACCAAGGGCACGCAGGAGCCCTACCGCATGATGACCTCCCGCACCGAGTACCGCCTTCTCCACCGCCAGGACAACGCGGACCAGCGCCTGTGCCCTGTGGGACACGCGGTGGGACTGGTGAGCGAGGAGCGCTACCGCCGGGTGTTGGAGAAATACGCCGCCGTGGAGAGGGAGCGCAAGCGCCTGGAGCACACCGGGGCCGCCCCCTCCCCCGCCCTAGACGCCATGCTGGCCGGCCATGGGGAGGCCCCCGCCCCCAACGGGGCCCGGCTGGCCGATCTGCTCCGGCGGCCCCGGATCGGGTACGGGGACCTCGCCCCCTTTGACCCGGATCGCCCGTCCCTGCCCGAAGCCGCGGCCGAGGCGGTGGAGATCGCGGTCAAATACCAGGGATACATTGACAAGCAGCTCCGCCAGGTGGAGGAGATGCGCAAGCTGGAGGGCCGTCCCCTCCCCCCGGACCTGGACTATGAACATATGGAGGGGCTTCGGCTGGAGGCCCGGCAGAAGCTCCAGCGCATCCGGCCCCTGAACCTGGGCCAGGCCAGCCGGATCTCCGGCGTGAGCCCCGCCGATCTGGCGGTGCTTCTGGTGGCGCTGGAGCGGTGAGGACCGCAGAAAGGGAGGGATGCCATGCGTCCCTTGCCATTGGGCCCCGCTCCGGCGGCTGGAGCCCGATCAGATCTGACAACGATGAAACTGGATTGGAGTGACTCATGAGAGAAAAACTGGTACTGGGCCTGTCGGGCGGCGTGGATTCCGCCATGGCGGCCCGTCTGCTGCGGGAGGAGTACGACGTTACCTGCCTGTGGCTGGACATCGGCCTGGGCGGCGGCGGGGACGCGGCCGCCGTGGCGGAAGAGCTGGGCCTGCCCTTTGAAACGGCCGACATCCGGGACGCCCTGGAGGAGCGGGTATGCACCCCCTTTGCCCAGACCTACCTGGCGGGCAAGACCCCCCTGCCCTGCGCCCTGTGCAACCCCATGGTGAAATTTCCTGCCCTGCTGGCCCTGGCCGACCGCCTGGGCGCGCCCTATGTGGCCACGGGCCACTATGCCCGCCGGGGGACGGGGGCGGACGGCCGGGCGCTCTTGCAGAAGGGACGGCCGTCCAACGACCAGTCCTATATGCTCTCCCGCCTGCCCCAGGACATCCTGCGCCGGGTGATCTTCCCCCTGGGGGAATTTGAGAAGCGGGAAGTCCGCGCCCTGGCGGGAGAGGCGGCCCTGACCGTGGCCGATAAACCGGATTCTATGGAGATCTGCTTCATCCCCAACGGCGACTATGCCGCCTGGCTGGACCGCCGGGGGAATACGCCGCCTCCCGGCAACTTTGTGGACCGGGAGGGCCGTGTCCTGGGCCGGCACAAGGGCATCCACCACTATACCCTGGGCCAGCGGCGGGGACTGGGCGTGTCGGGCCCCCACCGGTATTTCGTCTCGGCCATCCGGCCGGAGACCAACGAGGTGATGCTCTCCGACGGGGGCGACCTCCACGCCGACCGGACCCGGTGCGCCGATCTGAACTGGATCGCTCTGCCGGGGCTGGAGGACGAGCGGGCGTGCACCGTGCGCCTGCGCCACTCCAAGCTGGAGACCCCCGCCGTCCTCCGCCCCGACGGGGACGCGGTGGAGATCCGGATGCTCACCCCGGCCCGGGCCCCCACGCCGGGGCAGCTGGCGGTATTCTACGACGGCGACGTGGTGCTGGGCAGCGGATGGATCTGCTGACCCGCGAGATCCCTGCATTCCTGCCCGCTCCGGGAGGAATGGGAGATTATTGAGATAAAGGAGTTGCATCCATGGATGAAATCATTCTGCTCAAGCTGGGCGAGATCGTGCTCAAGGGGCTCAACCGCCGCAGCTTTGAGGACAAGCTCATCGGAAACGCCCAGCGCCGCCTGCGGCCCTTCGGCAAGTTCCGGGTCTACACCAAGCAGTCCACGCTGTATGTGGAGCCCCAGGAGGATTCCTGCGACCTGGACGGGGCCTATGAGGCCATGAAGCGCCTTTTCGGCGTGGTGGGGCTCTCCCGGGCCCGGGCCTGTGTCAAGGACAGGGACGCCATGCTCCAGACCGCCCAGGAGTACCTGGGGGACCGGCTCGCCGCCGCCCGGACCTTTAAGGTGGAGTCCAAGCGGGCCGACAAGACCTTCCCCATGACCTCCATCCAGCTCTCCCAGTATGTGGGCGGAGAGCTGGACGAGCGCTATCCCAACCTGAAGGTGGACGTGCACCATCCGGAACTCACCGTCTATCTGGAGGTGCGGGACTATGCGGCCTATGTCCACGCCGATCCCGAGCCCGGCGCGGGCGGCCTGCCCGTGGGCATCAACGGCCGGGCGGTGAGCCTGCTCTCGGGCGGCATCGACTCCCCGGTAGCCTCCTGGATGATCGCCAAGCGGGGCATCGCCCTGGAGATGGTCCACTTCTTCTCCTACCCCTATACCTCGGAGGAGGCCAAGCAGAAGGTGCTCACCCTGGCCAAGCTCCTCACCCCCTGGTGCGGACGGCTCATGGTCCATGTGGTGCCCTTCACCGCCATCCAGGAGGAGCTGCGCCGCAAGTGCCCCGAGGAGCTCTTCACCATCCTCATGCGCCGCTTTATGATGCGCATTGCCGAGAAGGTGGCCGAGCGCACCAAGTCCGGGGCCATCGTCACCGGCGAGTGCCTGGGCCAGGTGGCCAGCCAGACCATGGAGGCCATGAAGGCCACCGGCGCCGTGTGCTCCCTCCCCATCCTGCGCCCGGTGGTGGGCATGGACAAGGAGGAGATCGTCACCATCGCCCGGAAGATCAACACCTTTGAGACCTCCATCCTGCCCTATGAGGACTGCTGCACCGTCTTTACCCCCCGCCATCCCCGCCTGCGCCCTCTGCCCGGGGAGATCGAGGCCGCCGAGGCGGAGCTGGACGTCGAAGCCATGGTGGCCCAGGCCGTGGAGGGCATCGAGCGGATCAAGATCGACCCCTGACGGCGCCCCCGCTCCGCCGCCGTTCTCCGGGACGGCGCTCTTTTGATGAAAAAAGGAAGTGGTTTCATGTCACATACCGCGGAATTGATTGCAGTCGGTACGGAACTGCTGCTCGGCAACATCGCCAATACCGACGCCCAGATGCTCTCCCAGGGGCTCTCCGCGCTGGGGATCAACGTCTACTACCACACCGTGGTGGGGGACAATCCCGGGCGGCTCCGCTCCGCCGTGGAGCTGGCCAGGTCCCGGGCCGACCTCATCATCACTACCGGAGGGCTGGGACCCACCTGTGACGACCTGACCAAAAACGTCCTGGCCGAGTGCTTTGGCCGCAAGCTGGTGTACAACGCCGAGGCCGAGGCCCGCTGCCGCACCTTTTTCCAAACGATCGGGCGGGAGATGACCGCCAACAACACCCAGCAGTTCTACGTGCCCGAGGGGGCCGTGGTGTTTCAGAACGACTGGGGCACGGCCCCGGGCTGCGCCTTTGAGGCGGACGGCGTCCATGTCCTCATGCTGCCCGGCCCGCCCCGGGAGTGTACCGCCATGTTCCGCCACCGGGCGGCCCCCTATCTCCGGAGCCTGTCCGAGGGGGCCATCGTCTCCCGCACCCTCAAGCTCTTCGGGATCGGCGAGTCGGGGATGGAGGAGCTGCTGCGGGAGAAGATGAACGCCATGGAGAACCCCACCCTGGCCCCCTATGCCAAGGAGGGGGAGTGCGAGCTGCGCATCACGGCCAAGGCATCCACAGAGGAAGAAGCCCGGGCTCTCATCGCCCCGGTGGAGGAGGAGCTGCGCGCCCTCTTCGGCCACAAGATCTACGGCGCGGACATCGCCTCCCTGGAGGAGGCGGTGTTCTCCCTGCTGCGGGAGCGGGGGCTGACCCTGGGCAGCGCCGAGAGCTGCACCGGGGGCCTCATCGCCAAGCGCATGACCGACCTGCCCGGCTCCTCCGCGGTGTTCCGTGGCGGCGTGGTGAGCTATACCAACGCGGTCAAGGAGGGGGTCCTGGGCGTACCCCATGCCCTGCTGGAGGAGCACGGCGCGGTGAGCGGGCCGGTGGCCCGCGCCATGGCGGAGGGGGCCCGGCGCGTCCTGGGCTGCGACATCGCGGTCTCCACCACCGGAGTGGCCGGACCGGACTCCGACGAGCGGGGCAATCCGGTGGGACTGGTCTATGTGGCCATCGCCACGGCGGAGGGGACCCGGGTGCGGGAGCTCCACGCGGGCAGCGGACGGGAGCGGGTGCGCACCGCCGCCGCCCACAACGCCTTTGACCTGGTCCGCCGCTGGCTGATCCAATAGAAAAAACGGCCTGTATTTTAGTCTCTCTAAAATACAGGCCGTTTTTGAATTCAGCGGCGGAAATAGGAACTCTCCCGGTATTGCACCGCCTCGGCCAGGTGGGGGACCTGGATCTCCTCCGCCCCGTCCAGATCGGCGATGGTGCGGGCCACCCGCAGGATGCGGTCATAGCTCCGGGCGGTGAGGCCCAGCCGCTGGAAGGCCCCGCGCATAATGTCCTGTCCTGCCGGGTCCAGGGGACAGAAGCGCTGGATCTCCTGGGGACCCATGTGGGCGTTGCAGTCGGGGCCGTCCGGACCAAAGCGCGCGCCCTGGCGCGCCCGGGCGTCCTCCACACGGGCGCGGATGACCGACGAGCGCTCCCCCTGGGAGCGGCGGGAGAGTTCATCAAAGCCCAGGGCCGGGACCTCCACATAGAGGTCCACCCGGTCTAGCAGGGGGCCGGAGAGCTTGCCCAGATACTGCTTGACCTCCCCCTCCGAGCAGCGGCACCGGCCGCCGGGCTGGCCATGCCAGCCGCATTTGCAGGGGTTCATGGCACACACCAGCATGAAGCGGCTGGGGAAAATCTCGCTGGCGGCGGCCCGGGCGATCTGCACCCGGCCCTCCTCCAGGGGTTGGCGGAGGGATTCCAGCACATCCTTGTGAAATTCGGGCAGCTCATCCAGGAAGAGCACACCGTTGTGGGCCAGCGAGATCTCCCCCGGCCGCGGGATAGGGGAACCGCCCCCGGCCATGCCGGTGGCGGAGATGCTGTGGTGGGGGGCGCGGAAGGGACGGCGGGTCACCATGGGGGCCTCCCGGGAGGTGAGCCCCAGGACGGAATGGACCTGGGTGGCCTCCAGAGCCTCCCGCTCGCTGAGCCTTGGCAGAATGGAGGGCAGGCGGCGGGCCAGCATGGACTTGCCCGAGCCGGGCGGGCCGATCATGGCCAGGTTGTGTCCCCCGGCTGCGGCGATCTCCAGGGCCCGCTTGGCCTGGTCCTGCCCCTTCACGTCGGCAAAGTCCAGCTCGGCCATGGAGGGATCGCCGGGGACCCAGCGGGGGGCGGGGACAAGGGGCTCCTCCCCCCGCAGATGGCGCACCAGCCGCCCCACATCCTCCACCGGGTAGACGGTGAGGCCGCCGGCCAGGGTGGCCTCGGGGGCCGAGTCGGCGGGGACATAGAGGGAGGTGATCCCCGCCCGGCGGGCCGCCAGGGCCATGGGCAGCATCCCGGTCACCGGGCGCAGCGCCCCGGCCAGAGAGAGCTCTCCGACAAAAGCCGCCCCCGCCGGCGGGGGCGGAAGCTGTCCACCCGCCGCCAGAATGCCCACCAGCATGGGCAGGTCATAGACCGTGCCCGCCTTCCGCCGGTCGGCGGGGGCCAGATTGACTGTGATGCGGGAGACGGGAAAGGAAAACCCGCAGTTCCTGGCGGCCGAGCGCACCCGGTTGCGGGCCTCCTTCACCGCCGCGTCGGGCAGACCCACCACGTCAAAGGCGGGCAGGCCGTTGGAGAGGTCACACTCGGCCAGGACTTCATATCCATTGAGCCCCTGAAGACCCAGGGAGCGCACATGACAGAACATTTTGACTCCACCTTTTTCCAAAACAGTAACGGTATGAAAGGACGTCGCTTAGCAGATCATAGAGGTAATATCATCCGGGGATCCGAGCGGAATGAAAAAACGCTGTCCCTGATCCCCATTTGCTAAAAAGAAAAAACCCGCGTTTATCATATCGTATTTATATGCTTTTTTCAATTGAAACAGTAAGTTTAATTGATTAATCCGGGAATTATAATTTATAATCGTGATTCTTTAATGAAAGATGTTTTTTCTGGGGGAGGGCGATTTACAAACAGAATGGTTGGTGATAGAATAAAGTCGCTGCTGAAAAGGAAAACACACAAGGAGGAATCGTTTCATGGCTCGTAAGCTGAAAACGATGGACGGCAATACAGCGGCCGCCCATGTATCCTACGCCTTTACCGAGGTTGCGGGTATCTACCCCATCACCCCCTCCAGCCCCATGGCCGACAATGTGGACCAGTGGGCCGCCGCGGGCCGTAAGAATATCTTCGGCACCACTGTCAAGGTGATCGAGATGGAGTCCGAGGCCGGCGCCGCCGGCACCGTCCACGGCTCTCTGGCCGCCGGCGCCCTGACCACCACCTATACGGCCTCCCAGGGTCTGCTGCTGATGATCCCCAACATGTACAAGATCGCCGGCGAGCTGCTGCCCTGTGTGTTCCACGTGTCTGCCCGTACCGTGGCCAGCCACGCGCTGAACATTTTCGGTGACCACTCCGACGTCATGGCCTGCCGCCAGACCGGTTTTGCCATGCTGGCCGAGGGCAATGTGCAGGAGGTCATGGACCTGGCTGCAGTGGCCCATCTGGCGGCGATCAAATCCCGTGTTCCCTTTATCAACTTCTTCGACGGCTTCCGCACCTCCCACGAGATCCAGAAGGTCGCCATCTGGGATTATGACGATCTCAAAGAGATGGTCGACATGGACGCTGTGGAGGCGTTCCGTAAGCGCGCTCTGAACCCCGAGCACCCTGTCATGCGCGGTTCTCACGAGAACGGCGACGTGTTCTTCCAGCACCGCGAGGCCAGCAACAAGTACTACGACGCCGTTCCCGGCATTGTCGAGGAGTACATGGGCAAGGTCAACGAGAAGCTGGGCACCAACTATCAGCTCTTCAACTACTACGGCGCGGCCGACGCTGACCGCGTCATCATCGCCATGGGTTCCATCTGCGACGTGGCGGAGGAGGTCATTGACTACCTCAACGCCCACGGCGAGAAGGTGGGTCTGGTGAAGGTCCGCCTGTACCGCCCCTTCCGGGCCGACAAGCTGCTCTCCGCCATCCCCGCCACCGCCAAGAAGATCGCCGTTCTGGACCGGACCAAGGAGCCCGGCGCCCAGGGCGAGCCCATGTACCTGGATGTGATCACCGCTCTGGCCAACGCCGGCATCACCGACAAGACCGTCATTGGCGGCCGGTATGGCCTGGGTTCCAAGGACACTCCCCCCAGCAGCGTGTTCGCTGTCTATGAGGAGCTGGAGAAGGCTGAGCCCAAGCGTCAGTTCACCATCGGCATCGTGGACGATGTGACCAACCTGTCCCTGGCGGAGCACGACTGTCCCAACACCGCCGCCGAGGGCACCATCGAGTGCAAATTCTGGGGTCTGGGCGGCGACGGCACCGTCGGCGCCAACAAGAACTCCATCAAGATCATTGGCGACCACACCGACAAGTACGTCCAGGCCTACTTCCAGTACGACTCCAAGAAGACCGGCGGCGTGACGGTGTCCCACCTGCGTTTCGGCGACAAGGCCATCCGCAGCCCCTACTATATCAACAAGGCCGACTTCGTGGCCTGCCACAACCCCTCCTATATCATCAAGGGCTATCCCATGGTCCGCGATGTGAAGGACGGCGGTACCTTCCTCATCAACTGCCAGTGGAGCGCGGAAGAGCTGGACAAGCATATGCCCGCCGTGGCCAAGCGCTACATTGCTGCGCATAACGTCCAGGTCTACACCATCGACGCCATCGACCTGGCCGCCAAGATCGGCATGGGCAAGCGCACCAACACCATTCTCCAGTCCGCCTTCTTCGCCCTGGCCAAGGTGATGCCCGAGGCCGAGGCCGTCCAGTATATGAAGGACGCCGCCACCCACTCCTACCTGAAGAAGGGCCAGGATGTGGTGGATATGAACCACAAGGCCATCGAGGCCGGCGCCACCGCCTTCAAGAAGTTCGACGTGCCCGCCTCCTGGGCTGCCGCCGAGGACAGCGGCCGCACCGCCGAGCTGAGCGGCCGTCCCGCCACCGTGAAGATGGTGAAGGATCTACTCACTCCCATCAACAAGATGGAGGGCGACTCCCTGCCGGTCTCCGCGTTTGAGGCCCATGTGGACGGCACCTTCGAGCAGGGCGCTTCCGCCTACGAGAAGCGCGGCGTGGCCGTCAGCGTTCCCACCTGGGATCAGAACAAGTGCATCCAGTGCAACCAGTGCGCCTATGTCTGCCCCCATGCCACCATCCGTCCCTACGCCCTGACCGGGGAGGAGGCCGCCAAGGCTCCCGCCGCCACCAAGGCGGTGGAGATCAAGGCCGGCAAGGGCAAGGGCACCTATCAGTTTGCCATTGCCGTCTCTCCCCTGGACTGCATGGGCTGCGGTGTGTGCGCCAAGATCTGCCCCGTGCAGGCCCTGACTATGGTGCCCCAGGAGCAGGAGGCCGAGCAGCAGAAGGTCTTTGACTACATGGTGGCCGAGGTTGCGCCCAAGGCCGACATGGAGGGCACCGCCACCATCAAAGAGAGCCAGTTCAAACAGCCTCTGCTGGAGTTCTCCGGCTCCTGCGCCGGCTGTGCCGAGACCGCTTATGCCCGCCTGGTGACCCAGGTCTGCGGCGAGCGTATGTATATCTCCAACGCCACCGGCTGTTCCTCCATCTGGGGCGGTCCCGCGGCGACCTCTCCCTACACCATCAACAAGTGCGGCCAGGGTCCCGCCTGGGCCAACTCCCTGTTTGAGGACAACGCCGAGCACGGTCTGGGCATGTACCTGGGCCAGAAGGCCATCCGGGAGCGCCTGATTGCCAAGATCCGCGAACTGGAGGAGATCACCACCGTCGACACCAAGCGCGCCGCGTGCCACGAGTACCTGGCCACGCTGGAGGACGGCGCGGCCAATCAGGCCGCCACCGCCAAGCTGGTGGAGGAGCTGGAGAAGGACCCTGAGTGCCGCTTCAGCCAGGAGATCCTGCCCGAGAAGGAGTATCTCTCCAAGAAGGCCGTCTGGATCTTCGGCGGCGACGGCTGGGCCTACGACATCGGCTACGGCGGCCTGGATCACGTCCTGGCTTCCGGCGAGGATGTCAACGTCTTTGTCTTTGACACCGAGGTGTACTCCAACACCGGCGGCCAGGCCTCCAAGGCCTCCAACATCGGCCAGGTGGCCCAGTTCGCCGCCGCCGGTAAGCGGGTGGCCAAGAAGAGCCTGTCCGAGATCGCCATGCAGTACGGCTATGTCTACGTGGCCCAGGTGGCCATGGGCGCCAACCCCGCTCAGACCCTGAAGGCCATCAATGAGGCGGTCAACTACCGCGGTCCCTCTCTGATCATCGGCTATGCTCCCTGTGAGATGCACTCCATTAAGGGCGGCATGACCAACTGCCAGAGCGAGATGAAGAAGGCTGTGGAGTGCGGCTACTGGAACCTGTTCCGCTTCAACCCCGCGGCCAAGGCCGAGGGCAAGAATCCCTTCACGCTGGACTCCAAGGCCCCCGCCGGCGGCTACCAGGAGTTCCTGATGAACGAGGCCCGCTACTCTTCCCTGACCCGCTCCTTCCCCGAGGAAGCCAAGGAGCTCTTTGCTCAGAACGAGCAGGCCGCCAAGGAGCGCTACGAGCACCTGGTGCGCCTGACCGAGCTGTACAAGTAACCAGAACCCGCAATTCCCCCGGACGCGCTGCATCCGGGGGAATTTTTATCCTTGCGCCAATTAGTTGAGCGTTCAACGGGATTGACAACCCATATCCCAACGTATATTCTAAATAAAACAGCAGTTTTTGAGAGAAATGAGAGCGGAAAGGAATTTGTCTATGCCAGAGGAAGAAAAGCAGCGGCACAGCCGCTACGAGAGAGACCTGACCGAGGGCCATGTGGTCAAACAGCTCATTGTGTTTGCCCTGCCCTTTTTGGCCTCCAACCTGATCCAGTCCCTATACAGCGTGGCGGATATGCTCATTGTGGGCAATTTTGCGGGCAATATCAGCATGTCGGGGGTCAATATCGGAAGCCAGATCACCTTTATTCTGACCAATATTGTCGTGGGGCTGTGTACCGGCGGCACCATCCTTATTGCCCAGGCGATGGGACGCAGGGACCGGAAAGCCATCGAGGAGGTGACGGCCACCCTGATGACCACCCTGCTCATTGCGGGCGTCATCATTACGGCGCTGATGATCTTCCTGCGGGTGCCCATCCTCCGGCTGATCCAGACCCCGGAGGAGGCCTTTGACGAGGCAAACCGCTATCTGGTGGTGACCTGTACGGGGATCCTTTTCATTTTTGCCTACAATGTGCTCAGCGCCGTGCAGCGGGGCATGGGGGACTCCAAGCGCCCCTTTTATTTTGTGCTCATCGCCTGCGTCACCAATATCGTGCTGGACTATGTGCTGGTGGCCATCTTCCACATGGGGGCGCTGGGCGCTGCTATCGCCACTGTATTCTCCCAGGGGCTGAGCGTGGTGCTGTGCATGGTGACCCTGGCCCGGGACAACTTTGTCTTTGACTTTAAGCCCAAATCCCTCCGGGTGGACCGGCACTATGTGGGCCGGATTTTCCGGCTGGGCCTGCCTGCCGCCGTGCAGAACGGAGTGACCAGCTTCTCCTTCCTGATCATCACGGTGCTCACCAACTATATCGGCGGAGTCAACGCCTCGGCGGCGGTGGGCGTTGTGTCCAAGTTCAACGGCTTTGCGATCATGCCCGCCGTGGCGCTGGCCGCCTCCATCTCCACCATCTGCGCCCAGAATATCGGCGCTGACCGCTGGGACCGGGCGGTCAAGACCTGCTGGATCGGCACAGGGATTGCGGCCGCCATCAGTGCGCTCATCTTCCTGGTGGCCCGGATCTTCCCGGCGGAGATCATCGCCCTGTTCAACCGGGACCCGGAGCTGGTGAGGTACGGCGTGGTCTACATGAATACCTTCTGCTTTGATTACCTGTTTGTGCCCTTCTGCTTCTGCGTTAACGGCCTGTTTATTGCCAGCGGGCACACGACCTTTTCCCTGACCAACAACCTTATGTCCGCCCTGGTTCTGCGCATTCCAGCCTGTATTCTGTTCTCGCTGGTGTTGGATTGGGGGATGATGGGCGTGGGTGTGGGCGCACCGGTGGCCTCTGCCGGCTCCCTGTGCGTCATCGTCGGCTATTATCTCTCCGGGAAGTGGAGAGTGAACCGGGCCGGCCAATAGACAAAACACATCCCCGGCCATCCGAACGGATGGCCGGGGATGCCAGCGTGTCGAAAAACTTCGACACGCTTCTCAAAAATGCAAGCATTTTTTCGAGGGGATGCAGGCCGCTGC
This sequence comes from Clostridiales bacterium, assembly GCA_018374635.1. GTDB lineage: Bacteria > Bacillota > Clostridia > Oscillospirales > Oscillospiraceae > Pseudoflavonifractor_A. The sequence goes on along the minus strand of JAHAEW010000054.1, from coordinate 28 downwards.
GCGCACTTCGTCGGGTCAAAGTCCGCAC
>JAHAEW010000190.1 GCA_018374635.1 Clostridiales bacterium | reverse complement strand
GTGGGTGCTGACAGCCGTACTCTCTCCCATCATTCTCCTTCTGGCCTTCTTCTGCACCACCTTCTCAGGAGGGGCGGAGCACAACCGCACTGTGGTGGACCTGTGCTTCCACGGCGGGGCCGTCCCGGAGGGAACCCCGGCGGAGTATCAGGCATACATCCAGGAGATGCGTGACAGCCTCGCCCTGCTGGATGCCGTCATGCAGGCCGTGGAGGGGCAGATGGAGGAGGGGGACGGCCTGGATGACGTCCGGGTCAAGGCGGTATTCTTCGCTCTGTACTTCGGCGCGGATGACCCGGCAGCCCATGCTGAAAAGACCTTTGTGGATTGCTTTGTCACCTATGAGGAGCGCACCCGCATGGTGACCACTGTGGATGAGAACGGCAATGAGGTGGAAACCCAGGAGACTTATACCGTGGCCGTCCCGATTTCAGACCTCCAGGAGATTTATCAAAATATCGGACAACTTACCGGAACGGAGGTCACACCGGAGCAGCAGGCCAATGCGGACAGCGTCTACAACATTGTGAAGTATGGCGTGTCCACTGGAACGGAGGGCTGGATCCCCGGCGCCGACGTGCCCTTCATCGGGGCGGACGGCTTCTGCTCCCCTATTGGGGCGGGCTGGGAGCGCAGGGTCACCTCGGAGTTCGGCTACCGGCGGGATCCCTTCACCGGGGAGACCCGGGGCCACACCGGCATGGATTTGGCGGTGCCTACCGGCACTCCCGTCCGGGCCGCCCTGCCCGGCACCGTCACCGCCGCCCAGTACCACAGCAGCTACGGCTACTATGTGATAATTGACCACGGCAGTGGCCTGTCCACCCGCTATGCCCACAACTCTCAACTGCTGGTGCGGGTGGGCCAAACGGTGGAGACTGGCGACATCGTATCCCTGTCCGGTAGCACCGGCCGGTCTACCGGCCCCCACCTCCACTTCGAGGTGCGCGTCAACGGCCAGAGGACAAACCCGAGGTACTATCTGCCGGCAACAAATTGAACCTCCTGAAGAATTTCAGTTGCGGCAGGCGGCGGAATTGGGTATACTGGAGACAAGAAATGGGGTGTGGACATGGCAAATGTGAATCAAGCGCGGCTGGAGGAACTCACCGGTATCATCAGCCGGACAGTCACAGTGGAACAGATCTACCTGTTCGGTTCTTATGCATACGGTACGCCAAATGGGGACAGTGATCTGGATCTCTATGTGGTGATCCCGGACGGGAGTATCCCGCCAGCGGAGGCAGTGAAACGGATCCGCCGCACCCTCTATCCGGTGCAGGATATGCCCATGGACGTAGTTGCCTGCCGGGCAAGTATATTCCGCCAGCGGCAGCAGGGCCCGTCCCTGGAGAGGACCGTAGCGCGAAAGGGGGTGCTCCTCTATGGGCAGCCAGAGCCTGAGCAGAGAATGGCTTGACTTTGCACATATGGATCTGAGCTCGGCGGAGTTCCTTCTGGGGATGCATCCACTCCCTGTGGAGATTATCTGCTATCACTGCGAGCAGGCTGCGGAGAAGTTCCTAAAGGCTGTGCTGATCTACTACGGCGTGGAGGCCCCAAAGACCCACGATCTGGTCCTGCTGTGCAAACTGTGCGTCCAGCTGGATCAGAGCTGGGAGCAAATGATCGACGCCTGTGTTGAATTGTCCCCTTATGGCGTACAGGTCAGATACCCCTCCGATATGGAACTCAATGAGAGCGATGTATCAAGTGCGCTGAGGGCGTGCCGGAAAATAGGTGAGTTTGTCCAGCAGCAGCTGGACTTCGGGCAAAGTAATGCGCCAGAGGAATTCTCTGGGCCTAACCTTTCTATGTAAGAAGATACAACTGAAAACAGGCAAACCGGGAGGCGGCTTCACATGTATATGCGAGGCCGCTTTTCTTATATTGCAGGGGAGTGGATCATTTTGAAACCAATCTATCATGCGGGGCAGATCATCTCCGCTTATGAGACCGTGATGGGACTCCCAGCGGCAGAGCGCCTTACCGGCAGCGATGGCACATTCAAGCCGGAGGCAGACCAGCAGCGCATCGACGAGGTGCACAAAAAGGCCCTGGCAGCAGCAGAGCTCCCAATGGACTGGGATGGCTTGACTGACCGGATGCGGGACTGCCTGCTGGCAAAAGAACTGGCCGTGGGTGAGACTGTGCTCTTTGCCGCTACAGAACCCTATGGCGGTCCTGGAGACTTTGCCCTCCGTGGCGGCGTCATCCAGTCCATTGACCCGGAGCGTGGAACCTGCACCATTCGGGGGGACTTCTTCCCCATGGACGACGTCCCTCTCCACTATGTGCTGGGGAGCTATGACCGCAGCGTTTCAGAGGAACACTACGGCTTCCCACACATCCGCCCTCTG